>JBEKDV010000031.1:0-35403 GCA_050014175.1 Candidatus Solibacter sp.
CATGGCTAGACCGCAGGCGGCCGCCCCTCAGCCGCGGTTCCCGCGTAAAGCATACCGTAACGTCCGAAAGTGTATACTTACCGGTGAGTTGAACTTATGCAGATTTTAGCCGGTGTTTGCCTTGGACTGGTGGCGTGGTTTCTGTTGCGGATTCTTCTGATGGGCGTGTATACGGTCGATCAGAACGAGCGCGCCGTGAAGACGCGATTCGGGCGGGCGGTGCGCGTGCCCTCGGGGAAGACGACGCTGGACGATCCTGTTGCCGAAATGCTGCGGCCCGAAGAGCGGGATTGCTATACGTATCCGCAGGTGCGGGTGATCCCACCGGGCGGACCGTATTTCAAGATGCCGTGGGAGAAGATTTATAAGGTCTCGATCGCCACCATGACGGTGAACATGGCGCTCGACCCGGAGAATCCGACGGTCAACGAGAACGGCACGCGGCTGGAGGCGGTGACCAAGGATCAACTGAATACGGGGTTGACGGGGCAGATCCGGTACCGGGTGAGCGAAGCCAATCTGTACGCGTTTCTGTTCGGCATCAAGCGGCCGTTCGTGCACGTGGTGGCGTATTTCGTTTCGGTGCTGCGGCAGCGCATCGCCAGTTTCGAAGCGAAGGCCGTGCCGCTGGCTTCGGGGGTGGAGGCCGCGAACGCGGCTTTGGGCGCGCAGGCGCCGCTCGCGGGCAGCGAGATGACGGGGATTTCGATCAACGACCTGCGCAAGAATCTGCGCGATCTGAACGAGTACATGGATAACGAATGCCGGTCGGCTCCGGCGCGGTACGGGGTGATTCTGGATGCCTCGTTGATTACGGGGATCGACCCGCCGCCGGAAGTGGAATCGGCGCTGGCGGCGATCAATACGGCGCACAACCAGGTATCGAGCGACATCAGCCTGGCGCAGGCGGCGGCGGATCAGCGGGTGGTGCAATCGCGGCGCGCGGTGGAAATCGAGACGCTGAAGGCGCAGGCGGAGGTGGAGCCGGTGAAATCGCTGGCGGCGGAGCTGGCGGAGTTGCACCGGGCGGGGCCGGGGATTCTGGCATCGTATCTGCGAAACGTGCGGCTGGCGTTGTACGACAAGGCGCAACAGATCTACCTGGAGGCGGGGAAATGACGGACCAACCGGTGGCAGGGCTACTGGCGGCGGCGCTCATCGCCTTCGTGGCGGCGTTTATCGGGGAACCGATCCTGCTGGCATTGGGGCGGATATTCGGGATCTACGCGGTGGTGCAGGAGCGCACCTGCCGCGTGTACATGCTGTTCGGCAAAGTGCTGGGCGTGCTGGACGAACCGGGGCTGCATTTTCTGCCGGGGAAGCTCGGGCCGGCGGCGTTCGCGATCAACCTGTTGGGCAACTGCTACGTGCTGGATATGCGGCTGGACCAGGAGTATCTGCGCAGCCAGCCGGTGAATTCGGAAGAAGGCGCGCCGATGGGGATCGGGATCTGGTACGAGATGTGGATCAGCGATCCGGTGTCGTACCTGTTCAAGAACACGGATCCGCGGGGCTCGCTGCGCGCCAACGTGAGCAACGCGACGGTGCGGTGCCTGAGCAACATGAAGCTGGCGGAGATGATGGAGACACGGCACCAGATGAGCCAGACGGTGCGGGCGGAGGTGACGGACAAATCGCAGGCGTGGGGGTATCAACTGGGGAGCGTGTACATCCGCAAGGTGCATTTCCGGGATGTGGGAATGATCCACCAGATCGAGGAAAAGGTGGTGAACCGGCTGCGGCAGGTGACGTCGGCGATCAAGCAGGCCGGGTCGAACCAGGTGAGCGTGATTACGAGCTCGGCGGAGCGGGAAGCGGCGATCGAGTTCGCCAAAGCGGCGGCGATCCGGCCGGCGACGCTGGGGCAGGCGTTCCAGGAGATCGCGCGGGAGCCGGAGGTGGCGACGGTGCTGTTCGACGTGCTGGAGACGCAGCGGATCCTGGCGAGCGGGGCGAAGATCGCGCTATTGCCGGGCGGCGCGCACGGAAGGATGCTGGCGAACCTGATGGCGGCGGAGAAGGCGGGGTAGCGGGGGGCGTCAGCATCAGCGCCCGACGGGTCTTCCCGCCTCTCCTTCCGCGAACGGCCCGATTCCCGCCGCGTATTCATTCGAGACGCGCCGCGTATTCATCCCAACGCCCTGGATGCCGCGCGCCCCCGGCGCCCAGGGAGAGCGCACTCCACGCCCAGGCGCCACGAACGCCGGCAGGGGCGGGCATTCAAGCCGAAGCCGCTTCGTCAGAACGTAAGGCGGACGCCGTACTCGCTCCACAGCGAACGCGGAATCACCGTGCTGCTGGGGGCAAGGAACCCCGCCGGATGGCCGAATGTCGACGGGCTCGCAATATTGCCGTTGAAGTCGTTTCCATAGTTGGCGCGGTTCGTCAGGTTGAACGCCTGGGCCACGAATTGCAGCCTCATGCGCTCGCCCAAGTTGACGTTCTTAGACAGCCGCAGATCGAGTTGGAAGAACGGATCTCCGCGCAGCGGATCGTAGGCGGCGATGGTGCAGCTCTGGGTAACGCCCAAGCCATAAAAACAGTTCTGGGCGGCGGTATTATTGGTGGCGTAGGCAAACCAGTTGGTGGGCGCGTTGGTGGGAACCACCACCGCGTTGGTCGTAGCGCCGCCTGTATTCAAGGTGTTGGAAGAGTTGGTCAGGTTATAGGGGCGCGCCGAGCCGTACTGCATGATGGGAGCGAGCTGGAATCCCTTCCCCAGATCGACGATCCCGCTGATCGTGATGTGATGGCGCTCATCGTTGGGCGACGGGCCCCACTCATAGCTGGCAAAGGGGTTTGTGGAAAGCCTGGGATAGTTGCGGAACGAGCCCCCGCCGCTGTCGTAGGAATAGGCCCATGCCAGCGTATAACTCGCGTTCACTGTAAAGTGATGGCTCATGCGCTGGTGGAAGGTGAAGTTGAAGCCGTCGTAATGCGAACGTCCGATCGATTGTTCGTCGCGGACGCTCGCCAGTTCCGGCTGGGTGGATGCGGCAAACGCCGCGTCCAGAGGCCGCGTGCAGCAAACCCCATTCATGGGAATTCTCTGGTCGATGTTCATGGTCTTGTTTTCATGCAGGCCAAGAACGTGAGTGTATTCGGCCCCGATGACCGAAGCCGGGGTCGGCGACCAGCTATAGCCGCCATTGAACTCCTCGGTGACCGGGTTGCGGTAATTGGGATCCATCAAGCGCCCCACGCTCCCCGATGTAAGCTGCGTGGAGGGAGGCGGGACCACCGGCATGGGATCGATTCCATAGCGCCAGTTACCCAGGGCAATTCCCGTCCCGGTGACGATATCCGTCGGCGACGACAAGCTGATCACGGACTGGAAAACCGTCGGGTTGCTCATCTGCTCCATGAACAACGGGATATTCTGGAACACGTTGCCGTAATAGAGCCCAAATCCGCCCCGCACTACGTGCTTGCCTTTGCCGGTAGGATCGTAGGCGAAGCCCACGCGGGGGCTGAAATCCTTATTGTCGTCATGCGGCAGCTTGCTGACATAAGGATTCGAAAACGGGCTATTGAGCGCCACCAGTTCCTGGTAAGTCCGGCTCTTGGGAACGTCCGATGCGCCAATCATGTTGAAATCCTTGTCCCATCGCACGCCCAGGTTCAATGTCAGGCGGGAAGACACTTTCCAGTCGTCCTGGAAATAGAAACCGAGTTGCTTTGTGGACACCAGAAAGTACGGATTGCCGTTGGCTTGCGTCATGCCGGTGACCGCGCCCGGAGTGGCGAATTTCTGCGGGTAGTCCTTGGCGTCGTTCAAAATCACGCTCGGGTCGGCCGCAAAATCAATCTCCAGGGTCGAGCTGAATTCGAAGAAACCGCCCTCGGATGGATTGTCGATGAAATCCACGCCGCCCTTCAGCGTGTGCTTGCCGATGGTCTTGGAGAGGTCGTCGCGAAACTGCCATTTTTTCTGCCAGGACTGCTGCGGAACGTTGGTGTTGGTGCCGAACGAGGCGTCCGGAAAGGTCACCAGCGGCGCGCTGATATTGCTGGCGATCAAATTGTTCCAATACTGGTAGCCCACCGTGAACTGGTTCACGGACGTATTGGAGAGCACCGAGTTCAATGTGGCGTTGGCTACGATCATCTGGTTGGTGGTGAAGTTGCCGTTGGTCAGGTCGCCGGTGCCGGTAGACTGGTCGTTCAGGCTGTTGTTCCCCTGCGAGCTGTAGCTGGCATAGGCGGTGTTCTTGGAGTTGATGGACCAGTCGATGCGGCCATTGTAACGGGTCTCGTAGAACGGACGCGGAATCGAGGTAGCCGGCTGCGCCGCGAGCCCGGCGCTCTTGGCGAGCACCAGCTCGTTGTAGGAAGTCCCGGTCTCTTCCAGACCCTGGTTTTCGCGCTCCCGCTCGATGCCGAAGAAGGCAAACACCTTGTCTTTTTTGAAGGGACCGCCGACGGAGCCACCGAACTGCTGGCGGCTGTAATCCGGATGGGCGGCGGTGGATCCGCCGGTTCCGTCCGGCACCTTTTCGTCCGTGTCGAGCGTCCCATCGCGGAAGAACCCGAAAACCGACCCGTGATAGTTGTTGGTGCCCTGCTTGGTAATCATGTTGATGGCAGCACCTTCGGAGCGGCCGTTTTCGGCTGAGAACCGCTGTGTGCTGATCTGGAATTCCTGCACGGCTTCCAGCGGGAGCTGCATCACCGGCCCGCCCACCGTGTTGTCCTTGTTGTCGATGCCGTTGACCGTTACGTTCACGTTCCGACCGCCGGCGCCGTTGACAGAAAGGATCGCGTACCGGTTCTTGGTCGGGTCGTACGAGTCGGTGGCCTTCACACCCGGAACCAGATAAGCCAAATTGGCCACGTCGCGGCCGACCATCGGCAGTTCCGCGACCTCGGTTGGCGTAATGTTCTGGCTGACGCCGCTCTTGCCCATGTCCACCAGCGGAGCGGCGCCGGTTACTTCGACCACTTCAGTCGTCGCTCCGGGAGTCAGAGTTGCGCTGGCCGTGATGGATTGGCCCACCAGCAGATCCACATTCTGGACCTGCGCGGAGAACCCCTGCTTGGTTACCTTAACCGAGTAAGCGCCGGCGGAAAGCAGATCGAACCGGAAATTGCCCTCGCCGTTGGTCGCGGATGTGCGTTTTTCTCCCGTGGCTTTACTGGTGATGACCACATCGGCTCCAACAATTACCCCCTGGGATTGGTCGACGACCGTGCCCTGGATTGTGCCGCTGGCGGTGGCCTGCGCGTACAGGCGACCACTGGAAATGGATAGAGACGCGATTGCTAGAGCGACCGCGAGGAAGGCGTTTCGCATTCTTGGACCTCCATTATGAGCAAACCAAAGTAGTAAACCGAGCTGTACCGGCGGTCCGACCGCCGGCTGACATATCGTATTTGGCCAGCTTAGTGCGGTTTCGCACCGTAGTCAAGTGTCATTGGCGTCATTGGCGTGGCATCCCGAGTTGGGCTCCTCGCATGACGGGCACCCGCCATGCCGGCTTCACTCCCCCCAGTGAAGGCCCCGCGGGTGTGGCGTGGCAGCATGCGGGCGCCGCATGCTATAAGAGAGATTGGCATCTGGAATCGCTGGGCTTTTCCCTTAATTTCGGCTGGCGCGCCGGAACTCACCGAGAGTTTCTCCTACCAAAAGCGTAGTGCGAGCCTGGCGGCGTGTGGCGACGGGTTTGGAGCAGATTATGGAACAAACGGCAGATATCGCATTGATTGGTCTGGCAGTGATGGGCCAGAACCTGATTATGAATATGAACGACCACGGGTACACGGTGGTCGCGTACAACCGGACGGTTTCCAAGGTCGATGAGTTTCTGAACGACGCCGCCAAGGGGCGGGCGACCATCCTGGGCGCTCATTCGATCGAAGAGATGATGAAGCTGCTGAAGCGGCCGCGCAAGATCATGCTGATGGTCAAGGCGGGGAAAGCGGTGGACGACTTCATCGAGACGCTGCTGCCGCACCTGGAGCCGGGCGATTTGATCATCGACGGCGGGAATTCGCATTTTCCGGACACCATCCGGCGGACGAACTACCTGGAGAGCAAGGGGCTGCTGTTCGTCGGCACGGGCGTGAGCGGGGGCGAGGAAGGCGCGCGGTTCGGCCCTTCGATGATGCCGGGCGGCAGCGTGGCGGCATGGCCGCTGGTGAAGGACATCTTCCAGGCGATCTGCGCCAAAACTCCGGAAGGCGAGGCGTGCTGCGAGTGGGTGGGCCGCGACGGCGCGGGGCACTTCGTGAAGATGACGCACAACGGCATCGAGTACGGCGACATGCAGTTGATCTGCGAGGCGTACCAGCTCATGAAGGAAGGGGTGGGGCTGAGCAATGCGGAGATGTACGAGGTTTTCACGGAGTGGAACAAGGGTGAACTGGACAGCTACCTGATCGAAATCACGCGCGACATTCTGGGCTACAAGGATCCGGCGACGGGCGAGCAGGTGTTGGACAAGATTCTGGACACCGCCGGGCAGAAGGGCACGGGCAAATGGACCAGCCAGAGTTCGCTGGACCTGGGGATTCCGGTGACACTGATCGGCGAGGCGGTGTACGCGCGCTGCCTGAGCGCGATGAAGGAAGAGCGGGTGGCGGCGAGCAAGATTCTGTCGGGGCCGAAGTTCAAATTCGAAGGCGATAAGAAGGCGTTTGTGGAAGACATCCGGCAGGCGCTGCTGGCTTCGAAGATCGTCAGTTACGCGCAGGGGTTTATGATGCTGCGCGAGGCGGCGAAGGAATACAAGTGGGATCTGCACTACGGCGAAATCGCCATGATGTGGCGCGAGGGCTGCATCATCCGGAGCGCGTTCCTGGGCAAGATCAAGGCGGCGTTTGCGACCGACCCGGCGCTCAGCAATCTGCTGCTGGACGGGTATTTCACGGACGTGATCGAGCGATGCCAGGCTTCCTGGCGGCGGGTGGTGGCAAAGGCGGTGGAGGCGGGAGTTCCGGTGCCGGCGTTCATGACGGCGCTGGCGTTCTTCGACGGGTATCGCAGCGCGCGGCTGCCGGCGAACCTCTTGCAGGCGCAGCGCGACTACTTCGGCGCGCACACTTACGAGCGCGTGGACAAGGAGCGCGGGAAGTTCTTCCACACCAACTGGACGGGCACGGGCGGCAACGTTTCGGCGGGAGTTTATACGGTATAGGGCGGTGATGCAGCCTGCGGCGATGAGAATGCTGCTGCCGGTCGGCAAACCGCCGGGACAAAACGGGGAAGGCGTCGATGGAAGAATGCCCGCTGGAAAGCGGGCGCGCCCAAAGGGCACCCGGCCTGAAAGGCTACGCTACAGAGGAGAACGGTTTGAGCGCAGAGATTACGCAACTGGCATCGAGGATCCGGCTGCTGTTGATGGATGTGGACGGCGTGCTGACGGACGGGAAGCTGTACAACGTGCCGGGGCCGGACGGCAAGATGGCGGAGACGAAGGGTTTCGATTCCCAGGACGGCATCGCGCTGCAATGGATGGCGCGGGTGGGGATCGCGACGGGCTTGATCAGCGGGCGCGTATCGCCGGCCACGGTGGAACGCGCCGCGCAGTGCAAGTTCAAGTACGTCTACCAGGGGCACACGGAGAAGATACCGATTCTGGAGGAGATTCTGGCGGACGCCAAACTCTCCTCCGATGAGGTGGCATATATCGGCGACGATTTCACCGATGTGGTGGTGATGCGCCGGGTGGGCATGGCGATTGCGACAGCCAATGCGCGGCCGGAGATGAAGCCGATGGCGCATTACGTCACGGAGGCGCCCGGCGGATCGGGGGCGGTTCGCGAAGTGATCGAACTGCTGCTGAAGGCGCAGGGCAAGTGGGACGGGATTTTGAAACATTACGAGATCAATCCGGAGAAATAAATCGATGAGCACTGGCCTGAATATACGCAAAGAGGGCGCGCTGGATTTCCTATCGCTGGGCGCGCTGATCCACCGCCTGGACCCGGGAATCATCCCGTTCCGCAAGGCGACCGAATGCAAGATCCACGTGAGCGGCGGGGAGTTCAATTGCGCCGCGAACCTGGCCGATTGTTTCGGCCTGAACACGGGTATCGCGAGCGCGATGGTGGATTACCCGATCGGGGCGCTGATTGCGGAGCGGGTGCGCGCCATGGGTGTGAAGCCGTTCTACAAACACTTCAAGCACAACGGCGTGAATGGTCCGAACATGGCCGCGGTATACAGCGACCAGGGATTGGGCGTGCGCGCGCCGGTGGTGTTCTATAACCGGTGCAACGAAGCGGCGGCGCAGTTGAAACCGGGCGATTTCGATTGGAAAGCGATCTTCGCGGGCGGCGTGCGCTGGTTCCACTCGGGCGGAATCTTTGCGGCGCTTTCGCCGACCACGGCGGAGGTGATCGTCGAAGCGATGCAGGCGGCGAAAGAGGCGGGCGCGGTGACCTCGTTCGACTTGAACTACCGGGCCAAGCTGTGGAGCATCTCGGGCGGCGAAGAGCGGGCGGTGGCGGTGCTGGACCGCATCGTGAAGAACGTGGACGTGCTGGTGGGCAACGAGGAAGACCTGCAAAAGGGCCTGGGCATTCCGGGACCGGAAGTGGCGGCGAAATCGAAGCTGGACCCGAGCGCGTTCTTCGGCATGATCGACAGGGTGGTGAAGAAGCATCCGCACGTGAAGATCGTGGCGACGACGCTGCGGGAGGTGCACTCCACCAACCGGCATAGCTGGGGCGCGGTGGCGTGGATCAACGGGCAGGCGTATGTCTCGCCGACGGCGGAGCTGGACGTGCACGATCGCGTGGGCGGCGGCGATGGATACGCGTCGGGCTTCTTCTACGGATTGCTGACGGGCGAAGCGCCGGAGGAGGCGGTGAAGCTGGGCTGGGCGCACGGTGCGCTATTGACCACGTTCCCGGGCGACACCACGATGGCGACGGTGGAGCAGGTGCGGGCGTTCGCCAAGGGCGGATCGGCGCGCATTCAGCGGTAAGCAAATTGAAACCTTAGAGCGCAGAGGGCAGGCTACACTTTACACATAGCCTGCCATGCGCTCCACTCACGACACCCCTGCCATCCGGCCGCACCACGTGCGCCGTCCGGGGTGGAAACTCGTCTGGCTGCGGCTGGCGGCGTTTTTCGCGGTGATGGGGCCGGGGTTCATCACGGCCAACGTGGATAACGATCCCGGGGGCATCCTCACCTACTCGCAGGCGGGGGCGAAGTTCGGCTACTCCCTACTGTGGACGCTGATCCCGACGACGGTCGCGCTGATTGTGGTGCAGGAGATGGCGGCGCGGATGGGCGCGGTGACGGGGAAGGGGCTGTCGGACCTGATCCGGGAGGAGTTCGGGCTGCGCATCACCTTCTTCACGATGGTGGTGTTGGGGCTGGCCGATTTGGGAAATATCGCGGCGGAGTTCGCCGGCATCGCCAGCGGCATGGGGATCTTTGGGATGTCGAAGTACCTGACGGTGCCGGTGGGCGCGGCGGTGGTTTGGCTGGTGATCGTGCGCGGGTCGTACAAGCCGGTGGAGCGGATCCTCATTCTGCTCTCGCTGATCTACTTCACCTATCCGATTTCGGCCTTCATGGCGCACCCGGACTGGCCGCAGGCGTTGCGGCGGACGGTGATACCGGAATGGAACGCGAATCCGGACTACATCGTGATGATCGTGGGGTTGATCGGCACCACGGTGACGCCGTGGATGCAGTTCTACCTGCAGGCTTCGATTGTGGAGAAGGGGGTGACGGAGAAACACTTCTCGCTGTCGCGGTGGGACGTGATTCTGGGATGCATCGTGACCGATGTGATTGCGTTCTTCATCGTGGTGGCGTGCGCGGCGACGTTGTACAAATCCGGGCACCGGGAGATTACCGATGCAGCGGAGGCGGCGCTGGCGCTGGCGCCGTTCGCGGGGAAGTTCGCCACGCTGCTGTTCGCCGTGGGACTGGTGAACGCGTCGATGCTCTCGGCGGCGATCCTGCCGCTGGCGACGGCGTACAACGTGTGCGAGGGGTTGGGGTTCGAATCGGGCGTGGACAAACGGTTGAGGCAGGCGCCGATTTTTTATGGGCTGTACACGTTCCTGATTGTGGTGGGGGCGGGGTGCGTGCTGATTCCGGGGATGCCGCTGTTGAAACTGATTCTGCTTTCGCAGGTGGCCAACGGGGTATTGATCCCCTTCGTGCTGATCTTCATGCTGATTCTGGTGAACAAACGGGGGCTGATGGGCGATTGGAAGAACGGGATGTGGGCCAACCTGGTCGCGGGGGTGACGAGCGTGGCGATGATCGCGCTGACGGCGATGATGGTGTGGAATTCGGTGCACGGCGGTTGAGGGCTTTGACACCGTAAACTAAACAGTTTACAGTGGGGGAGTGGTTGGCGGCTTCAGGCATAAGGGGCTCGAAGAGATTTACCTCATCGGCAAGACGCGCCGGATAGGCGCCGACCACATCAGGAAGTGCGTGCGGCTTCTGCAATTGCTGGAAGTAGTCGGGCGGCCAGAGGACATGGACATCGCAGGCCTGCATTTTCACGGCCTGCAAGGCAACCCGAAACGCTGGTCGGTACGAGTGACAGGAAATTACCGCGTTACGTTCGGCTGGTTGGGCGAAAACGCCTTGGATATCGACTTTGAAGACTACCACTGAGAGGAGCATGCCATGGAGAGAAAGAACAGTCTGCCGCCTGTCCACCCCGGCGAGATTATCAAGGAAGACATCCTGCCCTCCGCCGGTCTGTCCGTGACGGCCGCGGCGAAATCTTTGGGCGTGTCTCGCCAGATGCTTCACGATATTCTGGCGGAGCGCAAGCCCCTATCCGTTGTCATGTGCCTGAAGTTGTCCCGCCTGTTTGGCGGCTCGCCGGAAGTATGGATGCGATTGCAGGGAGCTTACGACCTGAAGAAGGCGGCGCAGAACAAGAAGGTCATGGCACGCGTGGCGCGGATCGTGCCATTAAGGCCGGCAGGACAAGCTCGGGCCTGGAGATAGGCGCGCTCCGTTTGCCAGTGTTGCTATTCTGAAATTATCGCGGTAACCGGAGAAAGTCCAAATGACCCTAGACGAGAGGTTGGAGCGGCTGGCCGAGCGGCACGAAGCGCTCACTCAAACCGTGGAGCTGATGGTGGCCGAGAACCGCCAGGCGGCTGAAAAGATGGCCGCGGAAAACAAGCAGATGGCCATGGAGAACCGGCATCGTGACAGGCGCCTGGGCGAAATCATGGAGGGCATCGCGAGTCTGCTGCACGTGGCCGAGATCCACGAGCAGCGACTCGACCAGCACGACGACCGGTTGGACAACCTGCATTAACGGCCTGCACGGTGGACGCACGGCGGTTGAACGCCTGGCCGCCGCGTGTGACAATACGGGGTTCCCATGGCAGATCTCAAGGCACTCATTCGCGAGGTGCCCGGCTTTCCCAAGCCCGGCATCCTGTTTTACGACATCACGACGCTGCTCAAGGACAAGGACGGATTGCGCGGCGTAATCGACGGTTTGAAGGACCACTACCGGGATACGCGGGTGGATGTGGTGCTGGGCATCGAGGCGCGCGGGTTCATCTTCGCGCCGGCGCTGGCGTATGCGCTGGGCGCGGGGTTCGTGCCGGTGCGCAAGCCGAAAAAACTGCCGGCGGAAGTGGTGAGGGTGACCTACGACCTGGAGTACGGCACGGACACGCTGGAGATGCACAAGGACGCGGTGCGGCAGGGCGACCGCGTGCTGATTGTGGACGACCTGCTGGCCACGGGGGGCACGGCGGCGGCGGCGGCGCGGATGGTGCGGGACGCCGGGGGCGTGGTGGCGGGACTCGGCTTCGTGGTGGAGCTGACCTTTTTGGGCGGGCGCGGGCGGTTGAGCGGGTACGAAGTCTTCTCGCTGCTCGAGTACGACGAATGAGTCCGACATGAGTCCGACGCGCCGGGCGCGGGTGCGCGCGCTGGCCAAAATCAATCTCGATCTGCGGGTGCTGGGCAAACGGGCGGATGGTTTCCACGAACTGCGCACGGTGTTCCAGACCATCTCTCTGGCGGACACGCTGGAGATCGCCTACACGCCGGGGAGGAAGACGGCGATCACACTGGTGGACGATCTGCAGATTGCGGATAACCTGGTGGTGCGGGCGGCGCGGATGGCGATGGAAGAGATGCGCGCCACGGGGTGTATCGAGATGCGGTTGACGAAGCGGATCCCCATAGGCGCGGGGTTGGGTGGCGGATCGAGCGATGCGGCGGCGGTGCTATTGGCGCTGCCGGTGTTGGCGGGGCGGGCGATGGATCTGCCGAAATTGCGTGCCATCGGGGAGCGATTGGGGAGCGACGTGCCGTTCTTTTTATTGGGCGGAACGGCGGTGGGAATCGGGCGCGGAAGCGAGTTATTTCCGCTGCCGGACGGGCGGGCGCAACGGGGCATTGTGGTGGCTCCGGGCATCCATGTGAACACGGCGCAGGCGTATCGCGACCTGAGCCCCCGTTTGACAACCGAATTACAACAAAATAAAATAGTTAGTTTCCAGTCGGTTACGTGGGACACGAGTAGCCTGGTTGGCGCCCGTAACGATTTTGAAAGCGTGGTTTTCGAGCAGCATGGAAAGCTGGCTACACTCAAGAAACGATTGGTGCGGGCGGGCGCCACGGTGGCGCTGATGACGGGCAGCGGCAGTGCCCTGTTCGGGTTGTTTGCGGACGGTAACGGGATTTTTCGCGCAACGGAGTTAATGGGGAAAGTAGAGACGTTTCCCATTTCGCTGGTCGGCCGCGCGCGGTATCGCGCGCTGTGGCGGCGGGCACTGAAAGAGCATACGACGCCAGGATTATGGCCGCTTCAAAGCCGGTACTCAGGATGATGCACGATCGCGATCGCCTCAAGGTATTCGCGGGCAACGCGAACCCCGCGTTGGCGAAGGAGATTTGCCAGGCGCTCGAAATCGAGCAGAGCCAGGCCATGGTGAAGCTGTTTTCCGACGGCGAAATCTACCTGCAACTGCAGGAGAACGTACGCGGCGAGGACGTTTTTGTGATCCAGCCCACGTGCACGCCGGTGGATCGCAACATGATGGAACTGCTGCTGATGATCGACGCGCTGAAACGCAGCTCCGCACAGCGCATCACGGCAGTGTTACCCTATTATGGGTACGCCAGGCAGGACCGTAAGGACAAACCCCGGGTACCGATTTCGGCGAAGCTGGTAGCAGCGCTGCTGGAAACGGCGGGGGCCGACCGGGTTCTGACCCTGGATTTGCACGCCGCGCAGATTCAGGGGTTCTTCGATATCCCGGTGGATCATTTGTTCGCCATGCCGGTGATGATCGAGTACTTCCGCTCGCAGGATATCCCCGCATTGACGGTGGTGTCGCCGGACGCGGGCGGCGTGGAGCGGGCGCGGGCGTTCGCCAAGAGGTTGGGCGCTCCGCTGGCGATTATCGATAAGCGGCGGGAGGAAGCCAACGTCGCCGAGGTCATGAACGTGGTGGGCGACGTGAGCGGGCGGAACTGTCTGTTGGTCGATGACCTGATCGACACGGCGGGAACGCTGGTGAAGGGCGCGGAGGCTTTGCTCGTTAAAGGGGCGGCCAGTGTTTCGGCCTGCGCCACGCACGCGGTGCTTTCGGGACCCGCGGTGAGCCGGATTGAGGAATCCGAGCTGAAAGAAGTGGTTTGTACGAATTCGATCCCGCTTTCGGAAGCGGCGCGGAAATCGAGCCGGATCAAATCGTTGTCGATCGCGAAGCTGATGGCGGATGCCATCCGGTCGATTCACGATGAGACGTCGGTGAGTACTTTGTTTGTGTAGAGATTGACGGGTATTTTCGAACCCACGTTAGCTGGGCGGGACAGACGGACCCAGAGGGTACCCCGGTCTGTCCTACCGGCGAATCGGACTTCGAGGGCCCGAATACAGGAGAAGCGAAGTTGAGAAAAGAAATTACGATAGCAGCCGAAGTGCGTACTTCGCGCGGCAAGAATGAAGCGCGCCGGACAAGGGCCGCGGGGAACATCCCGGCGGTGGTCTATGGCGCATACCAGGACCCGATCAGCGTAGCGGTTAACCCGCGGGAACTCAGCAAGATCATTCGTTCCTCGACGGGACTGAACACGATCTTCACTTTGGCGATTGCAGGCGGGGAAAACACGCCGGTCATGGTGGTGGACCGGCAGGTGGATCCGATCAAGGGGCTGCTGCTGCACGCCGACCTCAAGCGCATCGATTTGACGAAGCGCATCAGGGTTACCGTCCCGGTAGGTACTTCCGGCGAGCCTGCGGGCGTGAAGGTGCAGGGCGGATTGCTGGAAATCATCTCGCGTTCCATCGAGATCGAGTGCTTGCCGGACGAGATCCCGGAGACCTTCACGGTCGAGGTGAGCGAACTGATGATCGGCCAGGGCAAGCGCGCGAGCGACGTGGAATTGAGCGGCTCGATGAAGCTGGTGAGCGATGCGCAGACCGTGATCGCGCACATTGTGGCGATGCGCGCCGAAGAAGTGGTGGCGCCGGTGGAAGGCGCCGTCCCGGTTGCCGAAGCCGTCGTCGCTGCCGCCGAGCCCGAAGTGGCCAAGAAGGGCAAGAAAGAAGAAGAGGCGCCGGAAAAGGAAAAGGGCAAGAAGAAGTAAGACGCCATGTTCCTGGTGGCCGGTTTGGGAAACCCGGGCGAGGAGTATGCGCTCACGCCGCATAACCTGGGATTTCTGGCGGTGGACCGGCTGGCGGAGCGGCATGAGATACGCGTCACCCGCAGGGATTCGAAAGCGCTCGTGGGCGTGGGCGAAATCGACGGGCGCGAGGTGATGCTGGCCAAGCCGCAAACGTTTATGAATCTCAGCGGCACGTCGCTGGGGCCGCTGATGGAAAAGCACGGAATCGAAGTGGGCCGGCTGGTGGTTGTGTATGACGAGCTGGACCTGCCCTGGAGGGCGTTGAGGATCAAGCCGAAGGGCTCGGCAGCCGGGCACAACGGGATGAAATCGGCGATCCAGAGTTTGAAAACCAACGAGATCGTGCGGGTACGGTTAGGGATTCATCCGGGCCATCCGATTCGGGATGGCGCGGAATTTGTGCTGGCGCCGATGAAGCGCTCGCAAATGAAGGAATTGGACGAATTCGTGGGCTTCGCGGCCGACGCGGTTCGTTCCATAATTGCCGAAGGCGTCGAAAAGGCCATGACGAGATACAATCGTCGCGCCCCAGGCTTAAACATAGAGGAAGCATGACACGGATTTACGAAGAGCTGTTCATAGTAAAGCCGGATGCGCCGGATGAAGAGGTCGATGCGTTCGTGGAGACGATACGGACGCAGTTGACCACGGCAGGCGCTACGGTAGACAAAGTCGATAAGTGGGGCAAGCGCAGGCTGGCTTACCGCGTGGATAAATACCGGGAGGGGACGTACGTGCTCTTCCAGTTCTCGGGGGAGCCCGGGGTGGTGAAGGAATTGGAAAGGCGTCTGCGAGTATCGGACGTGGTTCTGAAGTTCCTCACGGTGCGCATCGACGAGACGCTGAAGCGATTGGACAAGCGCAAGAAGGAACGGGACAAGCGGGCGGCGAAGCGCGCGTTGAACGCCCCGGCGACGCCGGTTCCGGCGCAGCCATCGCTCGCGCAACAGATGACGGAACCACCAGCAGCGGGACCAGTACCGGGCGCGCCCATTCCGGGCCTGCCGAAGGAGGCATAAGCCATGGCGGAATCTAAAGGAAGACCAGGCAGCGCGTCGCAGCGGCCGACGGGCGGCGACAAGGCGGTTGCCACGCAGAAGAAGCAATATTTCCGGCGCAAGAAGGTATGCCGGTTCTGCGTCGAGAAGATCGACGATATCAACTACAAGGACGTGAAGATGCTGCACGCCTTCGTGGCGGAGCGGGGCAAGATCGTTCCGCGCCGCATATCGGGGGTGTGCGCGCCGCACCAGCGGCGGCTGACGGACGCCATCAAGAAGGCGCGGAACATCGCGCTATTGCCGTTCGCGGCCGCGTTCTAAGCGGGAGGAAATATGGAAGTCATTCTCAGAGAAGACGTCGAAAAGTTGGGCGCCCGGGGGCAGGTAGTCAAGGTCGCATCGGGGTACGCCCGCAATTTCCTGCTGCCCAAGCGCATGGCCGTGGCGGCCACCGAAGCCAACAAGAAGATTGTGGAGCAGGAGCGGCAGGCGCACCTCCGCAAGGAAGCCAAGGCACAGGGCGAGGCTCAGGATCTGGCCAAGATCATGACCGGGGCGACGGTGCGGATCGCGCAAAAGGCCGGCGAGAACGATCAGCTATTCGGCTCGGTGACGAGCAAAGATATCGCCGAAGCTCTCACCGCGCAGAACTACAACATCGACCGGCGCAAGATTCAACTGGAGGATCCCATCCGCCAGTTGGGCGAGTACAAAGTGCCGGTGAAGCTGCACAAGGACGTCACGGTGGAAATCACCGTGGTGGTGGAGAAAGAAGAGTAGTCGCGGTACTCAAACGGGGGACAGGCGCATTTTCCGGCGGTTGGCGGAAGGTGCGGCTGTCCCCTTTTTTATGCCCCCTTTTTTAGGCGATGACGATCTCGGCGGCGTGAAAATCGACGAGGTGTCCGTGGTGGGGCACGAGGATGCCATCGTAGGCGATATGGGCCGCGTCGATCTGGCGAACGATGTCGGCGGCCCGCGAATGGCAGGGGATCAGGATTATGTCGGCGGGATGATCGAGCAGCCAGTCGGGGGAGCGGATGGTCTGGCCGGTGCCGGGGACAGAGGCGCCGGCATTGGCCGGGTTGGAATCGACCACGACGGGAAAGCGCAGGGCATCTATGCCATGGGTTTGCAGGAAGGCGGCGGATTCTCCGGCGCCTCCCCAAATGGCGATGCGCAGGCCGGTGTTGTGCCACGCGCGCAGTTCCCGGGCGATGCTCGCCAGGGTGTTGGCGGCCTGGAGGCTGGAGGCCAGGGCGGCGAGCCCCGGAGTGGAGTGATGTCCCATACCGATTATTAATCGGCGGGGCAGAGGAAGAACTTTAGGCTGGCGGCCTGATTAGGTAGGATCAGACAGCGATAGGGAAACTATGCGGAAACCGGCGGTATTCCTGGCTCACGGGTCGCCCATGTCGGCGCTGGGGGGCGATGCCCACGCGGCGGCGCTCGGCGCATTTGGCGACCAGCACGCGGACGCGCGGGGCATGCTGATCGTTTCGGCGCACTGGCAGGTGTCGCGGCCGCTGCGGGTGACGGGGTGGGACCACATGCCGTTGATCTACGACTTCGGCGGCTTTCCGGACGAACTGTACCGCATCGAATACCCGTCGCCGGGAGACCCTGGCTTGGCGGCGCGCATCGCGGGGGTCTTGCAGGCCGGCGATCAGGACGCCACCTTCGATACGGTGCGAGGGCTGGACCACGGCGCATGGGTCCCGGCGCTCCTCGCCTGGCCGGAGGCGAAGATCCCGGTGCTGGAAGTTTCCATGCCGTTCCTGGATCCGCCGCAACTGTTTCAACTGGGGCGCGCGCTGCGGCCGTTGCGCGACGACGGCGTGCTGGTGGTGGGCAGCGGGGGAATCGTGCACAACCTGTCGCGGGTGCGCTTCGCCGACAAGGACGCGCCGGTGGACGAATGGGCGGCGGAGTTCGACGCGTGGGTGGCACTGCAGGTGGAAAAACGCGAGATCGGGAAGCTGTACGAGTACCGCCGGTCGGCGCCGCACGGGAGACTATCGGCGCCCACGACGGAGCATTTCGATCCGCTCTTCGTGGTGATGGGGGCGGCGTGGCCGGACGACGGGCTGGAAACGATCTACGCCGGATTTCATCACGGGAATTTGTCCATGCGCAGTTTTTGCCTGGGGTGATGGCCTCCCGGTCCCGTTGCGCGAGGAGGCAACAGCCTGGTACAGGGGTGCAGGCTATTCGCTGGCGAGTGCCCGGCGTACGGCGGCGGGTGCTTTGGCGATGACGGTCACTGTTCGTCACGGGCTCCGTCGCA
The DNA here is from genome assembly GCA_050014175.1 of Candidatus Solibacter sp. Lineage (GTDB taxonomy): Bacteria > Acidobacteriota > Terriglobia > Bryobacterales > Bryobacteraceae > Solibacter. The sequence goes on from JBEKDV010000031.1 coordinate 17,885, forward strand.
TGGAGCGCGGACGGCACGTAATCTTTTGCCGCGAGGACGCCGGAGGTATTCTGGTTTGGCGCATCCTTCATCAGCGCATGCTGCCCGAAAGACACGCCATCGACGATAAAGACGCCGAGCCGTAGAGCGACTTAAACGGATTGCATTTCGGCGCGGGCTTTGGCCACGCAGGCAAGGTACTGGCGGGCGCGGTCTTCGATCACGTCGAAGCGGCCCTCCTGGATGGTCTTGGCGTCCACCATCTCCGTGCCGACGGCGATGGCGCACGCGCCGGCCTTGAGGAAATCGCCCGCGGTTTCCAGGTTGACGCCGCCGGTGGGGATCATGGCGATGTGCGGGAAGGGGCCTTTGAGCGCTTTGATGTACTTTGGTCCGCCCACGTTCCCGCAAGGGAAGATTTTGACGGCATCGGCGCCGGCCTCCCAGGCGGAGAGCACTTCGGTGGGGGTAAGGGCGCCGGGGAAGACCACCTTGGAGTAGCGCCTGGCCATCTCGATGGTAGAGAGGCGCAGCGCGGGCGTGACGAAGAATTGAGCGCCCGCCAGCATGCATAGGCGCGCGGTCTCCGGGTCGAGGACGGTGCCGGCGCCCAGCACCATCTTATCGCCGAGCCGGTCGGCCACTTGTTCGAGCGCACGGATGGCGCCGGGGACGGTCATCGTGATCTCGGCGGCGCGCACTCCGCCCCGGTAAATCGCTTCCACGGCCTGCACGGCGCTATGGGCGCTGGCCACGCGAACAATGGGCACGATGCCGATTCCGGTAATGAAGGCGAGAATCTCCTGGGACGTCATGACTGATACGCTATCATGCGGCCGCGTTTCCCGGCGGCCGTTCCGGCGGCGGCCCGGCAAAATGCGCCGCGACGGTTGAAACCGGCTATTCTAGGGTGTTGACCCCACAAGCGAATTCAGAACAGCAGAAGCAGCCGCCACGGGTGTCGGTGGTGGTTGTCTCGCGGAACCGGGCGGCGATGCTCCGCCGGTGCCTGGAATCCATCGAAGCATCGGACGGACGAGCCAGCCTGCAAGTGATCGTCGTCGATAACGGGTCCAGTGACGGCAGCGCGCAGCTCGGCGACGATTTTCCGGAGGTGCAGTTCATCCGCCTGCCGAAGAACTTCGGCCTGACTAAGGCGCTGAATCTGGGCTGGCGCGCCTCCGATGCGGAGTACGTTTTCTTTTTGCACGACGACACGGAAGTGCAACCAACTACCGTAGGACTTCTGGCCGGCGGGCTCGATGCGCATGCCGAAGCGGCGGCGGTCTGCCCGCTGCTGGTGGACGGCGAGGGACAGCCCGCGCCGCAACTGGGCACTCTGCCGCCCACGGGCGTTTGGCGGCCGGCGACACCCGGAGCGCCGGTCGCGGTGGAATTCCCGCGTGGCGCGGCGTTGATGCTGCGTGTCTATTTCATCAAGGCGATCCGCCAGATCGACGAGCGCTACGGGCAGTTCGGCAGCGATGCCGACCTGGCGGCGGAGATCCGGCGGGCTTCGCGGAAGATCCTGCTGGTGCCGTCGGCCATCGTGCGGCACGAGGGGCGTTCCGGGTATTCGGCCATGGAGGCGGCCGATTTTCTGTCCAGCCGCGCGGTTTTTCTGGGCAAATACCACGGGTTCGGCGCGGGAATCCAGGCGCGCATCGCCGCGGTGCTGAGCGGGCTGGCGGGATTCCGGCTGGGTGAGCTTAAGTACACGCTGGCCGGCCAGAAGATTGACGGTACCCAGGAATGAGCGCGGGTTACCTTTTGGTTAGGAGCGATGGTTTACTCTTGATATCTAGTGTTTAGAGGCCGGATAGCGTTAGCATGAACCGCATGGAAGCTCTGATCTGGATCCTGCTGCCCGGCTTTACGGCCGTTGCTTCCGGCTTGCTGGCATGGTTCATCATGCAATCGCGCATGGAGGTCGCCCTGGCGTTGCAGCGCGAACGCCTGGCGGAAACGCGGGGGGCGCTGGATGCGGAGAAATCGGCTCTGGGGGCATCGCTCGATACCGCCCTGCGCGCCGCGGAGGCGGTGGCCAAACGCGAGGCGCTGGAGAATTTCATGGGCGAATTACGCGTCGAGCAGCGCCACTACACGCGGGAAAACCGCATGCTGACGCAGAAGCGCAAGAGCCTGGTGCTGCAGGAACGCATGTACTTCCGCAATATCCCGCTCTCGGACTGGATCGAGCACGAGATTACCGTGGAAGACGGCGCCGACGTCAGCCGTCTGGTGCAGGACATGACCATCTTCGACAAGAGCGTAGTTTCCATCGCCGATGGACCGCACGCGAAGAAGCTGTTGGCCTGAGACAGGCGCGCTTTCCCGAAGCGAAATAAATGCAAATTCCGCTGGCCCGAAGTGAATGACAGACCGCGGCGGAGCGTAGGTCCCGATGGGCGGTGTAAGATATGGAGAGCGATCTCTGGAGAATTCTTCCGACTATGCACCGATTCCGTGTACTTACGTTGTGTGCCGGCTTGGCCGCCGGTTCGCAGGTGATGCTGTCCGCGGGCAAAGGCGATGCCGCCAAGGGCAAAGCCGTTTTCGAGCAGTGCGCGGTGTGCCACAACGCGGACAGCGACGAAAAGAAGATGGGCCCCGGGCTCAAGGGTCTTTACAAGAAAGACAAACTGGCCAACGGGAAGAAGCCGACGGACGCCACCGTCAGGGCGCGGATCGATGAGGGCGGAAGCGGCATGCCGGCCTATAAGGACATGCTCAGCGATGCGGAGAAGGACGACCTGATCGCGTATTTGAAGACTCTGTAAGACAAGCCTGTACAAGCAACCGCTCCCCGACCCGGCGAAGCCAAGGCGGGAGAAGAATGCCCGCTGGAAAGCGGGCATGGCAGCCCTCGAGGGCTACGCTACAAGGGGGCGAGCAGTTCCAACGCCTTCTTCACGACGGCGTCGTCTTCCACTTTCTTCTGCTGGCCCTTGTCGGCGCCGGGAGCTTCCGGCAATGCGTCGCCATTGTCATCCACATCGATCTGCGCGTCGGCATCGCTGACCACGTTGTTCGGGGTCACGCCGGCATCCTGAATCGCCTTACCTTCGGGCGAGTAGTATTTGGCGACCGATAGGATAATCGCGCCGCCATCTTCCATGGTGATGGCGCGGCGCAAAGCGGCATCGCCGTAGGTGCGCTCGCCCACCACCTGGGCGCGCTTGTTGTCCATCAGGGCGGCGGCGGCAACTTCGGCGGCATCGGCGGTTCCGCGATTGGTCAGGACCGCCACCGGGAGGGTGGTGATCGCCTTGGCGGGGTCCGCCTCGAAGTTCTGGCGCGTCACCTTCTGTCCGACGAGATAGGTGATGCGGCCTTTATTGAGGAAGAGATTGGCCAGCGCGATGCCGTCTTCCGGGGCGCCCGCGGCACAGTTGCGCAGGTCGAGCATCAGTTTCTGCGCCCCATCCTTCTGGAGTTGCTGCACGGCGCCGGCAACCTGCTTCACCAGTTCCGGCGAAAGCGCGTCCACGTTGATGTAGCCGACCTTATCGGCCAGCATGCGGCTCTCCACAGGCGGCAACGGGTAGACGGCGCGAACCAACTTCACGGGCGCCGGTTCGGGGTGGCGGGTGCGGACCACGCTCAACTCCACGGTGGTGCCGTTCTCGCCACGCAGCAGCATGCTGGCGTAGGCCAGCGGCATATCGCGCGTGGCCACGCCCGCGATGCTTTCGATCATGTCGCCGGTGGTGAAGTTGGCCTTGGCCGCCGGTGAGCCGGTGATGGTGCCTACCACGCCCACGTAGCCGAACTTCTTGGATAGAATCAGGCCCACGTCGGCGCGCTTGACGTCCTTGTTCTTCAGGTAGTCGCGGTACTGATCGGCATTGAGGTAGCTGGCGAAGGGATCGATGGCTTCGAGCATGCCGTTGAGCGCGCCCAGCGTGACGCTTTTCATGTCGGGCTCTTCGACGTACTCGCTTTTGATGCGCGATACCACGTCGCTGAATACCCCGATATGTTTGTAGGTGTCGTCGGGCGATGCGCTCCGGCCGAGCACGCTCCCGATCAGGAGCAAAACGGTGAGGCACGTCGACGTGCTCACGACGAAGTACTTGGTGCGGCTACTCATAGGTTTCTCGACAGCTCCGGCCCTTTAGCCATTATACCGATTGGACGCGCCAGCCGCCCGTTTGGTTCTGGAAAAGAACGAAGCGGAATTGCAGGGCGAGTTCCGGGCCTTACCAGCCGTTTCTTTGCCGCAGGGCGGCGATGTGGGCCGCATGGTGCCGCCCGTGCCAGGCGTAGAGCGCCAGATTGGTGTCCAGGCGCACCAGACCGAGTTCGGGATGGCGGAACGTGCGGGCGAAATCGGCGCCGGTGAGCGTTTGGAGCAACGCTGCCCACCGGGCGTGCATGCCTTCAATGATTTGCAGGGATAGCTCAACTGGAGCGGTGCGCGAATCGGCCAGTTCGGCCCAGGCCTTCTGATCGTAGGGGCGGATGGTGGGCTCGCTCTCGGTGAGCGCCAGCCGCAGGCGGATGTAGCTGTTCATGTGGCTGTCGGCGACGTGGTGTACGGTCTGGCGGACGGTCCACCCTCCCGGGCGGTACGGGGTATCGAGCTGCGCATCGTCCAGGCCGCGGACGGCATCGCGGAAAAGCGCCGGGGCGGCGGCGATCTCCGCGATCAGCGCGGGGTACTGGGCGGGCGCGACGGTTTGCTTGAAATCGAACTTGCCGATGGGGTAACTCAGATCCATGTACAAGATTCTAGCCCTGAGCGGGCTCGCTTTGCTTTTCCACCAGCTCCCACAGTCCCCGGCCACACATATTCGGACAGGGTGGGAACTCCTGTTGCTCGGTGAAACGCTGCGGCGTCTTGCAGACGCTGCACCAGTAGATGCCGGTAACGGGGACGGTCGCGCCGGGTCGATGATTCATTTTTCTCCTTTGGGGCCGAGAAGCCAGTCGGCCAGATCTTCCATGCGGTCCACCAGGCGGTCGGGCGCCGGGTCGGTGAGCGTCTCCGGCTGGAACCCGTAGGTCACGCCGCAGGACGCGATACGAGCGTTGCGCGCCGTCTGGATGTCCACGCTGCTATCGCCGATCATGAGTGTGCGGCCGGCGGCGATGCCGGTTTCGCGCATCAGCGCATGCACGCCGATGGGGTCCGGCTTCTTCAAATCGAAACTGTTGCCGCCGTAGACCTGGAAAAAATGGCCGCCCACACCGAGGCCATCGACGATCGCGCGGCTGATGCGCACGGGCTTGTTGGTGAGCACGGCCATGCGCTTGCCGGCATCGCGCAGGCGATCGAGGGATTGGCGCACGCCCGGATAAAGCGTGGTGAAGTCCAGATAGTGCTCGCGATAGTACTCGAGGAAAAACTCGAGCGCCTCCTGCACTTCCAATTCGGTGGCCCGCGCCCCCATCGCCCGGCGGATCAGCACGGGGGCGCCGTTGCCCACGTAGGAGTAGACGCGCTCGTGATCGAGCAGGCTCATGCCCATGTGGGAGCGGGTGGCGTTGACGGCGTGCGCCAGGTCCAGTTTGGAATCGATGAGCGTGCCGTCCAGGTCGAAGATCAGTAAATCCATGTCTACGCGATGCCCGTTTTCTTTTTGCGCGGATGCCCGGCGCGGGCCATCGGTTTGCGCCCGGCGCGCGAGCGCGTGCCGCCCACGGCGTACGCCACCATTTTGCGCTGCAGCGTATTGCGATGAATGCCGAGTTGCTTGGAAGCGGCGCACTGATTGCTATGATTGCGCTCGAGCGCCCCCTGGATCATGCTCTTTTCCAGGACCTCGACGGCCTGTTGCAGGAAGAGTCCTCCGTCGAGCAGGCGTTCCACCAACTCGTCAAATCTGTCCTTCATTTCTTGTCTTCTCCCCCGTTTGGCAATTTGCGGATCCCTTTTTCCAGCGCATCGCTCCAGGCGCTCTTCACCTGGGCGTAAGTATTGCGAAAGCCCTCTTTCAATTCGTGTGGCGCCATGGCCGCAAACATGCGGGCGGCATCCACTACATAAGGGGCCATGCGGGAGTCGACGATTGCCTCGGGCGGCTTGTCGCCGCGCGAAAATGCCATCGCTCCCATGATAATTGCGATTGCGAACACCAATCCACGCAGCACACCGAAGCCCGCTCCCAAGAGGTGATCGAAAATGGAAAGCCCGGTGACCTTCAAAAATTTGCCGACCACGGAGCTGACCAGCACGCCCAGAACCAGCACGCCGCAGAATACCACCGCGAACCCGCCGGCGTTGGCCAGCGTCCGGCTGCTGGCGTAAGGGAGCAGGTAATAGCCGACGTTGCCGTAGAACCAGATGCCCAATAGCAGCGCCAGCACGACGGAGACTAATCCGATGATCTGCCGCGACAACCCGCGGCGAAAACCGGCGGCGACGCTGGCGGCCAGAATGATCGCCAGGACGATATCCAGCCAGTTCATAGAGGGTGGCCGGTCAGAACCTGGTAGGCCTGGCGATACTTGCCGGCAGTCTTCTCGGCGACCTCTTCGGGCAGCGGCGGCGCCGGCGGCAGCTTGTTCCAGCGGATGGATTCCAGATAGTCGCGCACAAATTGCTTGTCGAAACTGAACTGCGCTCCGCCGGGCCGATACGATTCCGCCGGCCAGAAGCGCGAGGAATCGGGCGTCAGGACTTCGTCGCCCAGCACCAGCCGATCGCCCACGAAGCCGAACTCGAACTTGGTGTCGGCGATGATGACACCCCTGGTTTCGGCGTAGCGGGCGGCGCGCGAATAGATCTCCAGGGTGAGATCGCGCAGGCGTTTGGCGAGGGTCTCGCCGATCAGCGAAACCACGTGTTTGAAACTGACGTTTTCGTCGTGTCCCGATGACGCCTTGGTGGCGGGCGTAAAGATCGGTTCGGGCAGTTGGTCGCTCTCGCGCAAACCGGCGGGCAGTGCGATGCCGCACACGGTGCCCTGGTCGCGATATTCTTTCCAGCCCGATCCGGAGAGGTAGCCGCGGGCGACGCACTCGATTTCGATCATCCTGGCGCGCTTCACCAGCATGGAGCGGCCCTCCAGTTGATCGCGGAACGGGTGCAGCGCGGCCGGATAGTCGCCGACGTTGGCCGTCAGGAAGTGTGTCGGCGTGATATCGCGCAGAAAGTCGAACCAGAAGATAGAGAGTTGGGTGAGCACCCGCCCTTTGTCGGGAATTCCGGTGGGCAGGATGTAGTCGAATGCGGAGAGCCGGTCGGTGGCGACGATGAGCAGCCGGTTTTCGTCCACGCTGTAAACGTCGCGTACTTTGCCTTGCGCATGGCGTTCGATCGACGGGAGATCGGTTTGAAGAATGACGGGATTCTTTGTGAAGTTCACGCTTGCCTTCGCAGATGCATCGGGGGAGTACACCAAATGATAACCCGTCTGGCGGAGAAGTCAATTCACACGATGGGGTGGTTATGTTTCAGGGTGCGGGTGACGCTTGGGGTCCCGCACCGCCGGCTTTGCGGATGTGGCACGGAACGTTGTATGCTCATGCCAAGAGAGGGTTACCAAATGAAACGTCACATTTTCACCGCTGTCGCGTTACTCGTGTTACCGTTTGCCGCCGCACGGGCGGCGGAAGTGCCGCAGGTTGGACAAGCGGCGCCAGAGTTCTCGCTGCCGTCCCAGGAGGGCAGCCAGGTCAGCCTGAAGGAGTTTCGTGGAAAGTGGGTGGTGCTGTACTTCTACCCCAAGGACATGACGCAAGGCTGCACCATCGAAGCACACAATTTTCAGCAGGACCTGCCGAAGTACGAGCAGAAGCACGCCGTGATCGTCGGCGTGAGCGTGGATTCCACCGATAGCCACAAAGAGTTCTGCACCAAAGAGAGCCTGACGTTCAAGCTGCTCTCCGACACGGAGAAGAAGATCGTGGACCAGTACGGGTCGCTGAGCGCGCGCGGCGTGGCATCGCGCAATACCTTCCTGATCGACCCGGCGGGCAAGGTCGCCAAGGTCTGGACGGGGGTCAGTCCGGCCAAGCACAGCGAGGAAGTGCTGGCCGCGCTGTCGGAAAGCGCGAAGTAGCGCGAAAGCGCATTTCCCGTGGCTTGACTTCGGCGGCGCTGGTGGCCGGACGCGTTTGAGGAAGTTGCGGAAAAATCTGCTACAACTGCTGCATGAGAGTTCTTTTCATCGGCGGGACCGGAATCATCAGCACGGCGTGCACCGAATTGGCGGCGCAACGCGGCATCGATCTCACACTGGCCACGCGCGGCCGCCGCGCGGCGCTCCTGCCGGCCGGGGTCAAGACGCTGACCCTGGACATGGACGACGGCGGGCGCGCGGCGCAAACCCTGGCGGGCGAATCGTTTGATGCGGTGGTGGATTGGATCGCGTTCACCCCGGCGCATATCGAGCGCGACCTGAATCTGTTTCGCGGGGCGGCCAGGCAGTACGTCTTCATCAGCTCCGCCAGCGCCTACCAGAAGCCCTCGCGGCACTATTTGATCACCGAATCCACGCCGTTCGCCAACCCGTACTGGCAGTACGCGCGCGATAAAATCGCCTGCGAGAACCGGCTCATGGAGGCCTATCGCGAGGAGGATTTCCCGGTCACCATCGTGCGCCCGTCGCACACCTACGGCGAGACGCAGATTGCTCTGGCGGTCAACAGTTGGGAAAAGTCGTACACCGCGGTGGACCGCATGCGGCGTGGGAAGAAGGTGATAGTGCCCGGCGATGGCTCCTCCCTGTGGGTGATCACGCACAACACCGATTTCGCCAAGGGACTGGTGGGCCTGCTGGGCAACCCGCAAGCCATCGGACACGCCTTCCACATCACCACCGATGAAGTCATGACTTGGGATCAGTTTTATGGCATCGTCGGGGCGGCCGCGGGAGTGGAACCGCAACTGGTCCACATACCGTCGGATTTCATCGGCGCCTGCCTGCCCGACAAGTTGGGCGGCTTGAAGGGCGACAAGGCCGTCAGCGTGGTCTTCGACAACAGCAAGATCAAACGCTTCGTTCCCGGTTTTTGCGCCACGGTGCCTTTCGCGGAGGGCATTGGCCGCACCCTGGCGTGGTTCGACGCCGACCCCGCGCGCCGGCAGGTCGATACCGAAGCCAACGCCCAGTGGGACAAGCTGATCGCGGCCTACGAGCAAGGCGCCACCGCGGCGGCCCGGTTGTTTCAGGGGTAAGGGGTATCGGAATGAAGAATGCCCCCAGGAATGGGGGCATGGCAGCCTTGGAAGGCTACTCTACAGGGCGATCAACCGTGGAGCAGGCGATAGAGCTGGGCGCCGTACTTCTCCACCGTGCCGATGCCCAGGCCGGGGATGGCGAGTAATTCCGCCGCCGTTGCCGGGCGGCGCGCCGCCACGGCTTTCAGCACCTGGTCGCTGAAGATACGGAAGGCGGGAACGCCACGGCGTTTGGCCTCCGCCAGGCGCCACAGGCGCAGCTTCTCCTCAACTTGCGAATCGGGCGCAAGCTTCGGCCGGTCGGCCGGACGAGGCGGCGCGGGCGGGAGCACCGCGACCGGCTTCCGCGACGGTTTGCCCTTGGATGGCGCAGCCGCTTTCTTCTTGCGCTTGCGCGCTTTGGTGGCAGCCCGCGCCGCATCCTTCATCAGCAGATCGCCCGGCACGATCTCTTCCAGTGCCTCGCCATCCGGCGTCAGGCTCGCCTTGCGGTAGGGGATGGACCTGCCGTCTTTTTCAAACACGGCGTTGGCCAGGCGGAGGAAATTGGCGCGCGCCATGGCGCCCAGAACCTCCTCGAACGCGTCGCGCGTCATCTCCCCGCGAGGGCAGACTTCGGCGTGCAATTTGCCGGTCGATCTGCCGCCGTTGGAACGTAGCGCTTCCACCACGGAGAGCGCCGCCGCGCGCTCCGCCTCGGTGGCCGGACGAAAGCGCTGCCCGACGCACTCGCCGGGCGCGCAGAAATCGCAAATGCCGCACGCCTTGTGCGCGTCGGCCAGGTCGCCGAAGTGGCGCACCAGCGCGGCCATGCGGCACTCGTTGCTCTCGGCATAGCGCAGCATCAAATCGAGCTGCTGCTGCTTCTGGTCGCCCTGCGCGATGTAGGGCTCGCGCCAATGGTCGTGCCCGCGGCTGACGTTCTCGGCGAAATCCACCAGCGCGCCGCCGTGAATCCAGAGCTTCTCCAGCGCCTTGTCGAACACCTCCGGGTCCATGCGCGACTGGTGTTGCAGCACCGCCTTCTCCACCGACTCGGCGCGCAGGCGCGCGAAGATGCCGTCCAGCACCTTCACGTCGGGATAATCGCGTTCGAAGAAAAAATCGTGCGTGCGGCGGTCCGCGTAGGAGTGCATGAGGATGGTGCGGCTAAGCGCGCCATCGCGGCCGGCGCGGCCGATCTCCTGGTAATAGGCTTCCAGGCTTCCCGGCAGAGCGGTGTGAATGACGGTGCGCACATCCGCCTTGTCGATCCCCATGCCGAAGGCGATGGTGGCCACCATCACGTCGATGCGGCCATCCAGGAATTCCTCCTGGACGCGTTTGCGGTGCGGCGCATCGAGGCCGGCGTGGTAGGCGGCGCAGGGGAAATGGCGGGCCAGTTCGGCGGCCACCGATGTTGCCTGCGCGCGCGTCGGGGTATACACGATGGCCGGGCGGCGCGGCTCCTCCAGCAGCACTTCCAGGGTGAGGTCCGTGCGCTGTGAAGGCGCCACCTCCACCACTTCGATCGCCAGGTTGTCGCGGCGGAAGCCCTGAATGAAACGCGCGGGTTGCGCGAGATCCAACTGCGCGGCGATATCGTTTTGCACCACCGGCGTGGCGGTGGCCGTCAGGGCGATAACCGGCGCCGGGCGGAGGGTGGGCAGATACTGGCCGAGCATGCGGTAGTCCGGGCGGAAATCGTGCCCCCATTGGGAAATACAATGGGCTTCGTCGATGGCGATCAGCGACGGCTTGCGCTTGGCGAGCATTTCGGGAAAACCGGCGACGCGCAGACGCTCCGGCGCGATGAAGAGGAATTGCAGGGCGCCGTTGAGATAGTCGATGCAGGCCTGCCGCGAGGCGGCACGGTCGCGCCCGGAGTGGATGCACTCCACCGCGAAGTGGCGCTCCTTGAGTTTGGCCACCTGATCTTCCATCAGGGCGATCAGCGGGCTGATCACCAGCGCGGTGCCGCCGCGCGCCACCGCGGGCAACTGGTAGCAGAGGGACTTGCCGGCGCCGGTGGGCATGACCAGTAAGACGTCGCACCCCGCAATGACGGCCTGGCAGACGACTTCCTGGATGGTGCGGAACGAGGGGAATCCGAAGGCGGTTTGCAGCAGTTCGGTAAGCGTGCCGCCGGAGTAGACGGGCACCGCCGCGTCGAGCCGCGATTCCGTTGGGCCCGCTGCAACGCGCTGCGGCACCGCGAGAGTGCGCGGACGGGCTGCCGCGCGCGGCTCCGCTCCATCGCGCCAGCCCGTCCCATCGAGCGACCCCAGGGGACGATGCGGCCCCGCCGCTGTCGAACCGCCAGGCTCCATGGCGCCGCGCGAGTCTGCGCTGCCAAGAGATCCCCCTCCCGCAGGATTGGCAGGCGGACCCAGAGGGTACCCCGCCTGCCCCACCTTGCCCGCCTGCCCCACCTTGCCCACCACCTCGCGGACGTAGTCTTCAATGCCCTTCATGAAGGGGTTGAGTTGCGCCGTGCCGCGATGGATGCGGTGCAGGAACGCCTCCCATTGTCCCGTCATGACGGGACTCTTCACCTCCGGGTGGACCACTTCGATCAGCCGGATCCCCTTGTCGGTGGCCTCCAGGCTCTTGCCGTTGCGGACGATATACTCGCGTTTGAGCAGCACTTCGATGATGGCGGCACGCGTGGCCGGCGTGCCCAGCCCCGTCTCCTTCATGGCATCGGAGAGTTCCTTCTCATCGAGCGTCTTGCCCGCCGTTTCCATGGCGGTGAGTAGTGTCCCTTCGGTGAGCCGCTTGGGAGGCCGCGTCTTTTTTTTCAAAACCTCGGCATCCAGCACGTCCTGCGGCTGGCCCTTGGAGAGTCCCGGCGGCAGTTCCTGTTCGTCGCGCCCATCGTCGGCGGCCGGCGTGGCTTTCTTGGGCTTGGCGGGCGCCAGGTCCAGCACCTTCCAGCCAATTTGCAGCACCGCGCTGCCCGAGGTGTGATAACGGTCCACCGTGGAGTCGTTGCGAATCGCGGTGATCACCGTCGTCACGCTCCAGATGTGGTCGTCGTGCCAGGCGGCGAGCAGGCGGCGGCAGACAAAATCGTAGATCTTGCGCTCTTCGGGCGTGAGCGAAACCTGGCCGGCCGGCGTGGTGGTGGGAATGATGGCGTGGTGATCGGTGACTTTGGAATCGTCCACGAAGCGGCGGCCCAGCGGGCGCTCGCCGGTGCCGGGCGCAAGCTGGCCACGATACTGCCCGGCAATGGTGGCGGCGACTTGCGGCAGAGTCCGCGCCACATCCTGCGAGAGGTGACGGCTATCGGTGCGCGGATAGCTGATGAGCTTGTGGCGTTCGTAGAGAGCCTGCGCGATATCGAGCGTCTTCTGCGCGCTGAAGCCGAACAGGCGGTTGGCGTGGCGCTGCAACTCGGTGAGATCGTAGAGCGGCGGCGGCGGCATGCGCTGCGTCTGGGCTTCCACGGATTCGATGGCGGCCTGCCCGGTGCGCGCCCGCGCCGCGATGCGCCGCGCCTCTTCTCCATCGGCGGGCAGCCGCATGGCCTGCTGGAGCGATTCCTTATCCGCGCCGGGAGCGGCGGGCGCCGCGGCGCGCTCGCGAAACCACCTGCCCTGGTACGAGCCCGCTTGCGGTGCGCCCGTGGGGCGGAAGGTGGCCAGCACTTCCAGGTAGTCCTCCGGAACGAACCGGCGCACCGCCAGCTCGCGCTCCACCACCATGGCGAGCGTGGGCGTCTGCACCCGGCCCACCGAGAGCACTTCGTCGTAAGCCAGCGAGTAGGCGCGCGAGAGGTTCATGCCCACCAGCCAATCGGCGCGGCTGCGGCCGTGCGCGGCATCGGCCAGCGAATCGTAATCGGCGGCCGGACGCAGGGCGTCGAAGCCCTTGCGGATGGCCTCCGGGGTGAGCGAAGAGATCCACAGGCGGCTCACCGGCTTGGCGCACTGCGCGGCTTCGTAGATATAGCGGAAAATCAGCTCGCCCTCGCGCCCCGCGTCGGTGGCGCACACCACGCGCGAAACTTTTGGCGAATTGAGAATCTGCTTGACCGTCGCGAACTGGTCCTTGGTCTTTTCGTAGACCACCAACGGCCATTGCTCCGGCAGCATGGGAAGCTGGCGGCGGTTCCACTGGCGCCATTGCGGGTCGATCTCGTGCGGTTGCGCCAGAGCGGCCAGGTGACCAATGGCCCAGGTGACCACGTACCCATTGCCGTGAAGGTACCCATCCCCTTTGCCGTTCGCGCCCAGCACGCGCGCGATGTCGCGCGCCACCGAGGGCTTCTCGGCCAGCACCGCGACAGTTCCGGATTCCGCAGCCACCATCGTCCTTCTTCAGTGTAACGGCAGTGGGACAGACGATCGCCTTTTGCCGTCTGTCAGCCGGTGTGTTCTAGCGAGAGCGAGCCAGGACAGACGCCGCGATGGTCTGTCCTACCCGCTTTTGCGATCATGGGATCACGTGTCCTTTGCCAACGAACTGCGCCAGCTTCTGCCGGCCGAACTGCCTTGCCGCGAGGAGTGCATCGCCTTGGCGGCCCGCCATCTCGACCTGATCGTCGAGGCCAACCGGCATTTCAACCTGACGCGCATCGTGAGCCCGCGCGAGGCGGCCATCAAACACGTGGTCGATTCGGTCCTGCCCTGGCGTCTGTTCGCGGGCGCCGATCGCGTGGCCGACGCCGGGAGCGGCGCCGGATTCCCCGGTGTCCCGCTGGCGCTGGTGCTGCCCCAGACCCATTTCATCCTGCTCGAATCCACCCAGAAGAAGGCGCGCTTCCTGGAATCGGTGGTGCGGGAACTGGCCCTGGCCAATGTCGAGGTGCGCGCCCAACGGGCCGAGGAGTGCCTCAACACCCTCCGCGTGGCCATCGTCACGGCGCGCGCCGTCGCCCCGTTGAACCGCGCCGCGCCGCTCTTTGCGCCGGCGCTGCGCGGCGGCGCCCGCGTGCTGCTCTATAAGGGGCCGGATGCGGCGGCGGAGATCGCCGATGCCGCGGCGGAGACCGCCAAACGCCGCCTCCGGTGGCGCATTGTCGAGCGCTACGAACTTCCCGACGCGTTGGGCACGCGCACGATCGTGGAAATGGCCCGCGTGGCATAAATCCTCATCCAGACGTCGTAACGTTATCCTTGGATATATTTAAGAGCGCGCCCGCTTTAGGTTATCCATTTGGGTACTGGTACTCTGCCGCGGGGCTCGTGTATATTCCATAACGGATGATGCTTGAGCAAGCAGCCGCACCTACCCTCCGGCAAGATTGCTGGCCTACCGTGCCGGATCGCGTGGAGGATTTGGGTATACCCCGCTCAGTCGCCGCCGACCTGATTCTCCGCTACCTGTGGCTTCACGGATCGGCGACCCTGGCGCGATTGAACGAGACCCTGAAGCTGTCTTTCCCCGTACTGGAGACGCTCTTCCATCAGTTCCGCAATCAACAACTGCTGGACGTGAAGGGGATGACGGGCAACGATTATTCGTTCACCCTGACGGCGGGCGGGCGGGCGCAGGCCGCCGGACGCAACGAAGTCTGCCAATACGTGGGACCGGCGCCGGTTTCGATTCAGCAATATCTGAAAGTGGTGAGGGCACAGGCGGCGCATGTCCGTTTGAGCCGCGAAAGCCTGCGCCAGGCTTTTGACGACCTGGTACTTCCCGATGGCTTGCTCGATCAGCTTGGCCCATCGCTTATCGGCCACCAGTCGCTGTTCCTTTACGGCGGCACGGGAAACGGCAAGACGAGCATCGCCGAACGGCTGCTGCGGATCTATCACGACATGGTGGTGGTGCCCTACGCAGTGGAAGTGGATGGCCACATCATCGCTCTGTTCGACCCCGTGGTCCACAAAAGGGTCCCCTTTCACGACGACATGCTGGATCCGCGCTGGGCGGTCTGTGAGCGGCCGTGCATCACCATGGGGGGCGAGCTTTCGGCAGTGATGCTGGAACTCCGCTTGGACGAATCCACCCGCGTCTACGTGGCACCGTGCCAGATGAAGGCCAACAACGGTATCCTGGTCATCGACGATTTCGGCCGGCAAATGGTGGAGCCGCGCGATCTGTTGAACCGCTGGATCGTACCGCTGGACCGGCGCATCGATTACCTGACGCTCGCCTCCGGCATGAAGTTCAAGATACCGTTCGAGCTGATGGTGGTGTTCTCCACCAACCTGAATCCCCACGATCTCGCCGACGAGGCGTTTCTTCGCCGCATACAGACCAAAGTGCTGGTGGACGATATCAGCGCCGAAGTCTTCGGTGAGATCTTCCGCCGGGTGATGCAGGCGCACCAGGTGCCGACCGAGCCCGGGTGTGCCGAATACCTCCGGGAGCGCTGCCTGGCCTACACCGCGCAGGTGCTGCGCGCCTGCTACCCGATGGACATCTACCGCCTGGTAAAAGCCATCAGCGAATACGAAGGCCGTCCGGTGAGGATGACGCGGGTCAACATCGATCGCGCCGTAGCCCTGTACTTCGCCAAGACCGCAACCCAAAATGGCGCGTCAGGTCCTCTGGCTCAACGCGCCAAGTGAAGCGACTCGGGGGTTTCCGGGTAGCCTTTCAGGCCGGGTGCCCTATGGGCGCCCCCTTTCGTGGGGGCATTCTTCCCAAGTGCCGCCCCCAACTCAGACGCCCCAGCAGTAGTCTCCCACGGCCTTTTCGACAGTCTCGTCTTTTTCGGTGAGACGCATCAACTCCAGCCGGATGGCGTCTACCAAGGCTTTCCAACTAGCCTCGATCACGTTCTCGCTGACCCCCACGGTGCTCCAACTGCGCCGATGGTCGCTCCATTCGATCAGCACGCGCACGTTGGCGGCGGTGCCTTTGTGGGAATCCAGGACGCGCACCTTGTAGTCGGTCAGGCGGACCTTGGCGATTTGCGGATAGAGCTTGGACAGGCACTTGCGCAGGCACATGTGCAGGGCGTCGAAGGGACCGTGCCCGGATTCGGTGGCGGTGTGGATGGCGTCCTGCGCTCGCACGGTGACGGTCGCCGTGGAAGTGGACTTGTTGGCGGCGGCGGCCCGCGTAAAGACTTCGTAGCTCTCCACGTCGAAGAAGTGCATGCCAGGGCGGAGGGATTCGCGCACCAGCAGCTCGAACGTACCTTCGGCGGCTTCCAGTTCGTAGCCTTCGTACTCCATCTGCTTGATGCGCTCCAGAAGCTCGCGCCGCGTGTCCTCTTCCAGGCGGCCGGCGAGACCGTGCTGCTTCAGCTTGTAGATGATGTTGCCTCGGCCGGAGAGATCGCTCACCAGCACGCGCTGGCGGTTGCCCACCAGTTCCGGCTTGATGTGCTCGTAGGTGGCGGAGTCCTTGAGCACCGCGCTGACGTGCACGCCGCCCTTGTGGGCGAAGGCGCTCTTGCCCACGAAGGGCTGGTCGTTGCGCAGCGGAAGGTTGGCCAGCTCGGCGATGAAGCGGCAGACGGCGGCCAGACCGGCGAGCTTCTCGGCACCGATGGTGGTGTGGTGGAGCTTGAGTTCGAGATTGGCGATGACGCTGGCCAGGTTGGCGTTGCCGCAGCGCTCGCCGTAGCCATTCATGCAGCCCTGCACATGGGTGACTCCAGCTTCCACCGCGGCCAGGGTGTTACCCACGGCGAGATCGCCATCGTTGTGCACGTGGATGCCGATGACGCCATCGAAGCGGCGGCGCACTTCGGCGACCATTTCGACCAGGCGCGGGGCGACCGTGCCGCCGTTGGTATCGCACAGGCAGAGGACATCGGCGCCGGCTTTGTGCGCGGCCTCCAGCGTGCGCAGGGCGTAATCGGGGTTGGCGATGTAGCCATCAAAGAAATGCTCGGCGTCGTAGACTACCTCCTTGCCGTGGTCCTTGATGTAGCGGACGGTATCGGAGATGAGTTCGAGGTTGTGGTCCTCGGTGATGCCGAGGGCTCGTTTGACGTGCAGGTCCCACGTCTTGCCGAAGATCGCGACCACCGGCGTGCCGGCTTCCACCAGGGCGCGCACGTTGCGGTCTTCATGGACCGGGTTCTTGGCGAATCGCGTGCTGCCGAATGCGGTGAGGCGCGAGTGGTGCAGGGTGAGAGAGGCGGCGCGTTTGAAAAACTCCTGGTCTTTGGGGTTGCTGCCAGGCCAGCCGCCCTCAATGTAATCGATACCTAGCTCATCCAGCTTCTGGGTAATCATGAGCTTGTCGTCCACGGAGAAGGAGATGGACTCGCCTTGAGTTCCGTCCCGGAGAGTGGTGTCGAAGGTATGGATTTTCATATGGGCTCACAAGAAAGCTGGACAGGCCAGGAGGCCTGTCCTACGCTACCGGAACGCCGACTTCCTTTTTCTTTTTGAGGAACGGCATCATGTCGCGGAGGCTCTTGCCGATGGTTTCGAGCTGGTCGGTTTGGGCGGCTTGGCGCATGGCGAGGAAATTGTGGCGGCCGGATTTGTTCTCGTCGATCCACTGTTTGGCGAAT
>JBEKDV010000032.1:0-34891 GCA_050014175.1 Candidatus Solibacter sp.
TCGCTCGGGATTCCGAGATTGGCTGGTGGCTAATGGCTCAACCCGCCGAACCGCCGTATACGGACCCGTACGTACGGTGGTGTGACAGGGAAAGCTGGCGACAGCCTACCTATGTCGATTTGGTAGCGCGGTTTTCAGCGCCAAAAAACTGACGGGCTGACGGATTTACGTAGCCCGTCACCTTAGGACATTGGGCGTTGCAAGACGCCGTCATTGATCACATCACCAGTCGCAGTTCGACGCTTTGGTCGGCGGCTATCGATCACCCGGCTTGATCCGCGCCGGCCTGCAGGTCCAAAAGCCGTCGATGCTGGGAGGCAATGTGCAGGGGTCCTGCAAGGCCGGGGCTGTACAGGCTCGTCGTTGTGCTCAACTCTTTCTGCTCATCCCTTTCCTGCGCCTTGAATCGACAGACACGGTGTCCTTTGTGTTGCTCGTTTTGGGGAGGCTAGGCCTCCGGGCCTGTGGTCGGATCGTCGCCCCCTCGGAAGCAATCGTCGGGATGGAGCAGCGATGCAACATGGCGACGTTACCTCCCGCTCCAGCAGGGCGCGCGCTTAGCGAGGAAGGCGCCGATGCCTTCCTGCGCGTCACTGGCGAGAGAGTTCATCGACATGACTTCCTTGGCGTAGGCGTAGGCTTTGGGCTGATCGAGATCGATCTGGGTGTAGAAGGCCTGCTTGCCGATGGCGACCACCAGGGAACTGGCGGCGGCGACCTGTTCGGCGAGGCGGCGGGTGGCGGATCGCAATTCGGCGGCGGGGACGGTCTGGTTGACGAGGCCCCACTCGGCGGCGGTGCGGGCGGGCACCAGTTCGCCGGTGAGCAGCATGTGGAGGGCGCGCTTGCGGCCGATGGCGCGGGTGAGAGCGACCATCGGCGTGGTGCAGAAGAGTCCGATCTTGACGCCGGGCGTGGCGAAGGCGGCTTCCTCGCTGGCGATGGCGAGATCGCAGGTGGCTACCAACTGGCATCCGGCGGCGGTAGCGATGCCTTGCACCTCGGCGATCACGGGCTGGGGAATGGATTGCAGCGTCTGCATGAGACGCGTGCAGACGTCGAAGATGCGGCGGTATTCACTGATATCGCGGCCGGCCAGTTGGCCGAGATCGTGGCCGGAGCAGAAGACTTTGCCGCTGGCGGCGAGGATGACGGCGCGGATCTGGGGATTGCGGCCGATTTCCTCGAGGGCGGCGAGGAGATCGAGCATCAACTCGAGCGACAGCGCGTTACGCCGCTCGGGGCGGTTGAGGGTGACGATGGCGATGGCGTCGTCGTGGGCGATTTGGAGATTCATGGGTTGTACTTTGTGCCTTGGCGCAATCGTATACCACCAAAGGGACATACGTAAACCGAACCTCAGGTATTTAACCTGTTGCAGTAGTACTGTAGGCCCTGTTCAGCCGGGGTTTGGCGGTCTACAATCGCCCTGGATGAGACTATGTTGGGGGCTCTGTCTCGCGATCCTGGTGGCGCCGGTATTGAGCGCGGCCACCGTTGACGTATCGTCACAGACCAGCGCCGTGGTGCAGACGGGGGATACGCTGGTTTTTCAATTGCTGACCGGGAGTTTCGGTGTGAACGCCGCGGCGTTCGGTCTGCCGGTATATCCGACGGCCGTAAGCTTCGACCTGGTATCGGCTCCGTTGAGTATAGCGGGAGGGTTCACCGCCACGCTGGAATCGTCGGACCTGGCGGTGTCGGTAGCGTTCGGCGGCGTGAGCTATGGATCGGGCTATATCCAGGGCAGTGAGTATACGGGAGCGGTTTCGACGGTACAGGGCTTCCTGCAACTGTCCCCACAGCTTTCGGAAGGCCTATTTGGCGATGGGTCCGTCTTCCTTACGTTACGCAACGAAGGGCCGGATGTCACGGTAGGCTTATCGCCCTACACGCTGCGGCAGGATATGTACGCCAGCCTGTCGGGCGGACCGCTGAGCGTGGGGGCGGCGCCTGGCGTGGTGGATCTGGACAGCCCGGGAAATACGGTAAGTTTCCTGGAGTTGGGGGGGGCGGTGAACTTTGGGGACCAATCGGTGCCGGAGCCCGGGTCCGGAGGGCTGCTTTTGGGGGGAGGAGTGCTGCTCTGCGGGCTTTCGGCGCTTTTGGCACGTGTTTCGCGAGGACGCAGGTAAGGCGCTACGGCACGAAAAATCAGCCGTTTGCATCCGCTAATCCACTCTGATACTATCTAGATGGCAGATCGGAATCCTCCCCTTGAAGTGCCGCAAATCCACAACGGAGTAACATAATCAACTGAATGAGCTTCACCGTATTTCTTGGTAATCTCCCTACCTGGGTCACCGCCGACGACATTAAGCAATGGCTAGCCGCCGAAGACCTCGTGGCCGACGCCGTCAAAGTGATCCGCAACCACGAAACGCAGGAATCCAAGGGCTTCGCATTTGTCGAAGCGCCTACCAACGACGAGATGCAATCGATCATTCGCCGTTTTGATCGCGCCCCCCTGGAAGACCGGTTGTTGCGCGCCAACCCCGCCCAGCCGCCGAAAGGCAAGGATGCTCCCCGCGGAGCAGCGCCGTCGCCGCAGCAGCAGACCGCAGCACCCAATGCCATCCGAACCGAACAACGTCCCGACCGCAAGAAGCGCGGTGGACGAAATCGCGAGCAGTCGCCGCGTAGCGCCTTTGCTACCGAGCTGGCGAAGGTCCTGTAAGCCAGGCCTCGCCTGGCGCGGGCGGCGCCAGGCCATCCCCGGTCCGCAGTCCACACCTGTGAACGGAAGTCACAACCGCATATCTTTTATCCCTCCTGTTTTCATTCTGATGCAATTGGCCTCCGGCGTGCGATTGGGCACGGTATGAGATATTCCTGGCTGGGCTGTCTATGGCTGAGCAGCCTGCTCTTTGCCGGCACGCAAGACTCCGATCTGAATGTGAACAAACGATACACGGTGGACGCGGTGATCGTGGCCGGAAAGGGCTGGCAGACGAACGTCGCCGATCAGCAGACGGACAAGTTCAGCTCCGGGCTGCGCAAGGACCTGGCGGCGCTGATCGGGCAGAAGCTGAATCCCGGTACGTTGGACGGCCTGGCGACCCGGCTCAAGAAGGAACTGTCGGCCAGCGAGGTCAACCACCACGTGCTGCGCGGCGACACGCCGGAACATGTGCGCGTGGAATTCGAAGTCAAGCCGGCGCACTACGGCGTCGACGCCACGGTCACCAAGTTCCTATACGATTCCCATCAGGGATGGAGCGGGTCCGGCTCGGTGGGGTTCACGGCGCAACAGAACGCGTTTGCTTTCGGTCTGGCGAGCGACGGCGACACGCTCAGCGAGCGATTCGCGGGAATTTCCGCGCGCTACGAAAACAAGCACCTGGGGACCGACCGGGTGGGCCTGCGATTCCTCTTCGAGAGCTATCACGAGCAATGGAACCAGGGTACGCTGGACGCTCTGGCGGCGCAGCCCAACGAGACTTCGGATGCCTACCGCACGCGGCAGAATTTCCAGCCGACGGCGACGATCGGCCTGGCCAAGCCGCTGACGCTGGAGGTCGGGGTGGGTTTTGAACGCTTTCAGGACCAGTTTCCGGCCGCGCATACCGAAGCTGCCAACGCACTGGTCACGACTCTGCGCTATCACCAGCGGCTGGCGGAATCGGAATACCAGCAAGACGTGGATGCGGACTATACCTTGCGCGCGGCCACCAAAATCCTGGACAGCGACTTCGTGTATGCCTCGCACCTGGTGGGACTGCACTACCGCGTGGCGCACGGCAAGCACCAGTTGATGGAGCAGTTTGTGGCCGGGAGCGTGAGCGGACGGGCTCCCCTGTCGGACCGTTTCGTGGCGGGCAATAGCTATTACCTACGCGGGTGGAACAAGTACGATATCGACCCAATTGGGGGAAACCGTCTGGTGCACAACAGCGTCGAGTACCGGTATGGGCCGTTTCAGGCGTTCTACGATGCGGGCGCGGTTTGGGACAGCGGACAAGCAGTCACGCCGCGGCACTCGGTTGGCGTGGGCTTCAAGGAATCGATTTTTTCGCTCGCCGTAGCGTTCCCGATGAAGTCCGGACACGTCGAACCGATCGTGATGCTGGGCATGATCTATTGATAACAGGCATGATTTATTGATGAAAACCCGCTTGCGGGAGAGAAGGATCAGCCGCAGGAGCTGGCTTCTGGCCGGCCTTACGGTTCCTCTGTTCTCCGCGCGCGCGGCCGATTCGATGAAGGTGACGTACGACGGCGACAACCTGCACGTCGCCGCCCCCACGCTGCATTTCCTCACTGGAAAGCCGCTGGAGCGCCTGAAATACGGCGACGTAGTGGCCTACGTGGCGCAACTGGAGCTACTGGACGAATCGCGCACGGCGGTGGTGCGTCCGCAGAAGGGCCGCTTCGTGGTGAGCTATGCTCTTTGGGAGGAGAAGTTCTCCGTGACGCAGTTAGGAAGCTCACCGGGAAGCCCGCCGCGCACGGTGGAAGGGCTATCGGTGGCGGCCGCCGAGACCTGGTGTTTCGACAACCTGACGATGAGCACGTTGGGACTGGCGCCCAACCTGTACTACTGGCTTCGCCTGGAGTTGCGCACCGGCACCGAGCGCGACTTTGCCGATGAGACCAAGATCGGGATCAGTATTCACGATCTGATCGACTTTCTGGGCCGGAAAAACACCGAAGTCACGCATTGGGGACCGCTGGAGACACGCGTGCGTCTGGCCGATCTGCCCCGTTTGGCAGGCCGCGGGTCGCGAAACGGGTGAACCGCCTTCGCAACAGGCTGATTTTGATCTTTCTGGCGGCAACGCTGGCGCCGCTGGCCGCCACGGTGTGGATTACCACCTCCATACTGGAGGAGAGCATCGACACTTCGTCCACCAGCCGGCTGGACACGCTGTCGAAATCGCTCCGCAGCACCGCCCTGGAGTTGTACGAGCGCGCCAGCGAAGATCTGAAGCGCAAGGCGCAGGCCGGCCAGATTCCCGCGCATAAATACGAGCCGCTGGATCGCGCCTCGTGGCCGGAGGCGATCAAGGTTTTCTCGGGTGGACTGGACGGTGAGCGGGTGGTGCGCGCCGGGCAGGATGGCAACCGCCTGGACTACCTGGTGCGCCACGGCAACGAGATCTGGTCGTACTCCGAGAGCCTGGGCGAAGTGGGGATGGACCGTCTGACGCGCGAGATCCGCGATGCGCGGCGCGCGGTGGAAGAGGCCAACGCGCGCGATTTGCGCCGCGGCGTCAAGCTCACGTACGTCCTGCTGGCGGCGGGCATCTGGCTGGTGTCGCTGGCGCTATTGGTCTACCTGGCGCACCGTATCAGCCGGCCCATACAGGAGTTGACCACGGGGCTGGGCAAACTCGCCGGCGGCGATCTCAACGCGCGCGTGCAGGCGCGGAGGGACGACGAAATCGGGCGCGCCATCGGGGCCTTCAACAACATGGCGGGCAAGCTCCAGGAGAGCACGGAGCGGCTGGTCTACCTGCGGCAACTGGCAAGCTGGCAGACGCTGGCGCGCAAGATGGCGCACGAGGTGAAGAACTCGCTGACGCCGATCCGGCTGACGGTGGAAGAGATGCTGGTGCGCTACGACGAGGCCGACCGCGGCTTCATGGAGCAGGCCACGCAGATCGTGGTGGACGAAATCGAGACGCTGGAGCGGCGCATACGGGCGTTCTCGCAATTCGCCACGGAACCGCCGGTGCAGCCGGGCGAGGTGGACGTCAACGGGCTGTTGCAGGAGCGCATCGCGTTCCTCAAGACGGCGCATCCCGAGGTGGCGTACGATTGCCGCCTGGCGGAGAGCGCGCCGCCCGTGGTGGCCGATCAGGACCTGCTGAAAGGCATCCTCACCAACCTGCTGGAGAACGCCGCCGAAGCGGCGGGCGAGGGCGGCAGAATTCTGGGCGTGACCGCGGCCGACGGAGGACGCGTCGCCATCGAAGTGCACGATTCCGGACCGGGGTTGAGCGAACAGGCGCGCTCCAGCCTGTTCCAACCCACCATTTCGTTCAAGAAACGGGGCATGGGGCTGGGGCTATCGATCGCGCGCAAGAGCGCGCTGCTGAATGGCGGAGACATTATTGTGGTGAAAGGAGAACTGGGCGGCGCAGGATTCCGCGTGCTGCTGCCCGTGGCGACTCATGGCATCCAAACGCATCCTGATCGTGGATGACGAAGAGAATATCGGCCGCTCGCTGCGCATGATTCTGGAGCGCGAGGGCTACGCGGTGAACTTCTGCCGCAGCGTGGCGGAGTTCACCAAACACCCCGATGCGGGGCGCGCCGACGCCTACCTGCTGGACATGAAGCTGCCCGACGGCAGCGGAATCGACCTGCTGAAGGCGGTGAAGCAGAACGGGACGGCGGCGCCCGCCATCATGATCTCGGGACACGGAACGATTGCCGACGCCGTGGAAGCCACGCGCGCCGGCGCCTTCGACTTCCTGGAGAAGCCGTTGAGCCGCGACCGTGTGCTGCTGGCGGTGAAGCATGCCATGGAGCACTCCACCCTGCGGCAGGAGAACGAGCGGCTGCGCGAGCTGGTGGGCACGTCGCCCAAGATGATCGGCAGCTCGCCGGCCTGGCAGCGCGCGGTGGAACAGGCGTCGATGGCTGCGCGCAGCGATGCGCGCGTCCTATTGATCGGCGAATCGGGCACCGGGAAGGAGTTGCTGGCGGCGCACATCCACAATGGCAGCCCGTTTGCCAGTGGAGCGTTCGTCAAGGTCAACTGTGCGGCCATCCCCACCGAGCTATTGGAAACGGAACTCTTCGGACACGAGAAGGGCTCGTTCACCGGCGCCACGTCGCTCCGGCGCGGCAAGTTCGAACTGGCCGATGGCGGCACCATCTTCCTGGATGAAGTCGGAGATTTGCACGGGGCGTCGCAGGCCAAGCTGCTGCGCGTGTTGCAGGAGGGCGAATTCCACCGCGTGGGCGGGGAGGCGATCATTCGGGTGAGCGTGCGCGTGGTATCGGCGACCAATCGCGATCTGGGAGCGCTCGTGGCGGCGGAAAAATTCCGCGAGGATCTGTACTACCGGTTGAGCGTGGTGCCCATCCGCGTGCCCGCGCTGCGCGAGCGGCCGCACGATATCCGGCTGATGGCCGAGTACTTCCTGGAGGACTTCTGCGCGCGCAATAACTTCAAGCGCAAGGTGCTGGACGAAGGCGTATTCCCGCTGCTGGAAAGCTATGGCTGGCCGGGGAACGCGCGCGAGTTGCGCAACGTGATCGAGCGCATGGCGATTCTGACGCAGGGCGAGCGGCTGACGCGCGACTCCATCCCGGTGGAAGTGCGCGTGCAGCGCGAGGCGGGTCCGAAATCGACCATACAGGAGGCGCGGGAATCGGCGGAGCGGGAACATATACTGCGCGCGCTGGACGAATCCAACTGGAACGTGTCGGGCGCGGCGCGGGCGCTGGGGATGGAGCGGACGAATCTGCACAAGCGAATCCGCGCGCTAGGATTGACCAGGGGGAAGTAGGCGCATATGGACACCATCGGCATCATCGGCGTGGGCCTGCTCGGGTCGGCGATTGCGGCGCGGTTGACGGCGGCGGGCTATGGGGTCCTGGGCTACGACCTCTTGCCCAACCGCCGCCGCGGCGCGGGCTCCGCGCAGGAGGTGGCGGACAAGTGCCGCACCATCGTGCTGTGCCTGCCGACGAGCGATGTGGTGGCCGAGGTGCTGGGAGCGCTCAAGCTCACGCCGGGGACCACGATCATCGATTGCACCACCGGGGAACCGGAGGCCATGGCGGCGATGGGAGTGAAACTGGTGAAGGGTGCAATCGATTATCTGGACGCCACGGTGCTGGGCTCTAGCCGGGTGGTGCGCGACGGCTCGGCGGTGGTGATGGCGGGCGGCCGGCGCACGGTGTTCGACGCCGCCGCTCCGCTGTTCAAGACCTTCGCGTCGCGCGCGTTCTATCTGGGAAGCTACGGCGCGGGCGCGCGCATGAAGCTGGTGGCCAATCTCGCGCTCGGGCTACATCGCGCCGTGCTGGCCGAGACGCTGGCGTTTGCCCATGCGTGCGAAGTCTCGCCGGTAGACGCGCTCGAGGTGCTGAAGGCGGGCGCGGCGTATTCGCGGGTGATGGACGATAAAGGGCAGAAGATGCTGAACCACGATTTCAGCGTGGAGGCCAAGCTCTCGCAGCATTTGAAGGATGTCCGCCTGATTTTGGCGGCGGCGAATGCGAAGAAGGCTAAGGTTCCGCTGTCCCAGGTTCACCGGCAATTGCTGGAGGGCTTGGAGGCGGCGGGGTACGGCGAGATGGATAACAGCGCGATCATCATGGCGTACGAGTAGAGGGGGAAGCAGCGGGAGCGCAGGACAAACTCGTTGTCTTGCCGACGGGCACGGAAATGGCATAGCCTAGGAATATATGAGCAGCCAAACAGCCCAGCTTTTGGAGTCATTCGAGGCTTTGCCAGAGGACGAAAAGCGAGTCTTCACGGTGGAATTTTTGCGGCGGTTCGTGCCGTTTGACTCCGGCCCTTTCGACGATGCGGAGACCGCTGATGCCGCGGATCATTTGCTGGCCAGCCTCGAATGACACCGGTCCGGGGTGATGTCTGGCTTTTCGATCTCGGGATGGCGGAGAAGGTCCGTCCGGCCCTGGTGATCAGCGTAGCCTTCGGAGATACGGATCGCGCGTTGGTCACTATTGTTCCTCATACGACCAGCCTGCGCGGATCCCAATTCGAGATTCCAGTTAGTGTCCCATTCTTGAAGGCGGGCGCGTTCGTGGTGCAAGGCGTGTCAACGTATCCGCAGGTGAGAGCCATGCGAAAGCTGGGGGCGCTCAAGCCGGATCAGTTCCGTCTGGTGTTCGCCGGGGTCCTGCGATGGCTGGGCCAGGATCAGGCCCCCAAGCCATAGATCATGTCCGAAGAACCGTAGGCGGCGAAGCTCCTCCGCAGAACTTCCGAAGCATTCGCGAAGATATTTTCGCACCTGAATCTCGCTAAACTGGGGTATGATCGCCTTCGAAGTTGCCTCCTGGCGGGCCGCCGTCATCGGCCGCTGGACGGCGCGTATCGCCGGGGCGTTGATGCTCCTTTTGTTCCTGGCCTTCTTCTTCGGCGAAGGCCCTCCGAATGTCTTCCGCCTCACCGCCACGGAGCGCGTGCAGTTCCTGGGCATGGCCGGCCTGTTCCTCGGCTTGGCGATCGCCTGGAAATGGGAGGGTCTGGGAGGCCTCATCACCGTCGCGGGCTTCACCTTACTGGCCGCCGTCAGCGGCGTCAACCTCCGTGCGTGGGCCCTTTGGGTCCCCGCCATCGCCGGCGCCGTGCATATCGCCAGTTGGGGACGGCTGAGGGCCGGCGCCCCCGCGGGCCTCGCTCCGTGGCGCTTGCCCCGCTCCGTCGTGCTCTCGCTTCTGGCCGCTCTGGCCGCCTTTCTGCTGCTCTGCGCCAACGAGATGTTCGGACAGCCGCCGTTAATGACGCCTGCCCTTCATCCGGGCAGCGACCTGCTGGGCGCATGGCACGGGAGAACGAACGACCAGTTGTTCCCGTCTGTCATCGCTTCCAAGCCCGTCGAGATCGCCATCCAACCCGAAGGTCTGGTAACCGGCACGATAGGGGATGCCACCCTCGCCGGGAGCCGCATTACTTACGGGCGCAGTTGGTTCGGACGGCTGCTGCACATGAATGCTCCGTACATCATTAAAGGCAAGCTCGCGAGCGCGGCGCCGGACGGCGATCGGTTTACCGTGCCGCTGGAGATCCGCGGCGGGGTCCTCCAGGGCACCCTGTTTGTGCGCAACCGCCCCATTGGCCTGATGCTGACCAGGCGCTTGGATGGCAGATTCTAACCAGCCCCGGGTCGCTTGCATCCGGGCGCGCCACGTTGCTTAATATTGGGCATGGCGGCAGCGGGGATGGAACGCGGGCGGAGTGCCGGCGGTAGACCCTGGCGAAAGCCGGCATTCGCCCTGCTGACTCTGACCTATTTTCTCTACTTCAACTGGGACAGCTTGCGGGCGCGATTCGCAGCCGACGACATGATGAACATGGCGTACTGTTGGAGGCAGAAGCCGATCCGGTTGTGGCTCGATCTGGTGATGCCCTGGCGCGGATCGTTCCGTCCGATGGCGGGTCTCTTCTACCTGCCGCTGCTTAAGGGCTTCGGACTGAATCCGCTTCCCTACCATGCGTTGATGCTCGGGATCCTGCTGGGCAACCTGTACCTCATGTACCGGTTTGCGCGGCGCGCCGGGTGCGGTGAGTTGCAGGCCGCGCTCGCCACGCTCATCGGGGCATATCATGCCGGGCTGAGCATGCTCTACTACGACACCGCCTTCATATACGACGTGCTCTGTTTCTCGTTCTACATGGGTGCGTTCCTCTGCTACGGGCGGGTTCGGGCGCAGGGCCGCCTGTTGCGCGGCGGCGAAACGGCGTTGGTGATGGGTTTGTACCTCTGTGCCCTCGATGCGAAGGAGATGGCGCTGACGCTGCCCATCGTGCTACTGGCGTACGAGTGGATTTATCACCCGCCCATGGCCTGGACACCAAGGGAAATGGCCAGATGGCTGCGCGGAGCGGGGCGGGTGATGCTGTATTGTGCGGCGCTGAACCTGGTCTACCTTTACGGCAAGGAGTTCGGACCGGGCGCCATGATGCAATCGTCCGCTTACCGTCCGGAGCTGTCGCTGCACCGGCTGTTAGCGTTCGAGCGGACGGCGATGGGCGATCTGTTCCTGGCGTGGGAGCGTTTCGATTGGCGCGGCGTGGTGGCGGTGTTGGTTTTGCTTGCCTGGCTGGCCTGGCGGCGCGAACGTCCCGTGCTGCGCTTCTGCTGGGTATTTCTGATGCTCACGCCGCTGCCGATCGCGGTCATCCCGGGGCGCGGCGCGGCTTGCCTGTACATCCCGCTTGCCGGGTGGGCGGTGTTCGCCGCGGTGGTTCTGACGGACGTTGCCGGTGCGGCGGCGCGTTTCCTGGCGGAAGAGCCCATCTTCCGCCGCGCCGGTTATGCGGGGCTGTTCGCCGCCATCCTCTGCGCGAGTTTCTTTTGCTGGGCGAAGCAGAACGATTACTTGAAACGCGAGTTTGTCCGGGTTGCCATGGCGGATATGGGCAGACAGACCGGGGATACGATCGGGCAACTGCGGGCGCTGAACCCACGCGTGAAATCGGGCACCGATGTGGCCTTTCTGAACGATCCCTTCGACGGTTGGGACATGGCCTTCATCGCCGAACTGTGGTTCCAGGACCGGAGCCTGCGGTTTCATCTGCAGAACAAGACGCCGCTGCCGCCGGAAGAGCTGGCGAAGATGACGGTTTTCGATTTCCAAGGCGGGCGGCTGGTGCAGGTCGGCGCGCCGCCGCCCCTCACAGGTGGCGGATCACCGCGTCGGTGAATTCGGAGGTCGAAGAGTGGCCGCCCACATCGCCGGTGAGGCGATCGCGGTCGGCGTAGGTCCGATAGATTGCGTGGTGCAGGCGGTTGGATGCCTCGCGCTCGCCGATGTGCGCCAGCATCAGGACGGCGGACTGCATCAGCGCGGTCGGGTTCGCCAGGCCCTTGCCCGCGATATCGGGCGCGGTGCCGTGGACGGCTTCGAAAATGGCGTGGTTGTCGCCGATATTGGCGCCCGGCACGATGCCAAGTCCGCCGACCAGGCCGGCGGCGAGATCGCTGATGATATCGCCGTAGAGGTTGGGCAGCACCAGCACGTCGAAGGTCTCGGGGCGCATGACCAGTTGCATGCAGGCGTTGTCCACGATCATTTCGCTGTAGCCGATCTCCGGGAACTTGGAGGCCACTTCGCGGCAGCATTTAAGAAACAGGCCGTCGCTCAACTTCATGATGTTGGCCTTGTGGATGGCCACCACCTTCTTGCGGCTCTCGCGGCGCGACCATTCGAAGGCCGAGCGCGCGATCTTGTTGGAGGCCTTCTCGGTGATGATCTTCAGGCTCTCCACCACGCCGGGCACCACTTCGTGTTCCAGGCCGGAGTAGAGATCTTCGGTGTTTTCGCGGAAGATGGCGAGATCGAGCGCCAGATCCTGGTAGCGCGTTTTCAGCCCGGGGAGCATGCGCACGGGGCGAAAGTTGGTGTAGAGGCCGAGCTTCTTGCGCAGCGCGACGTTAATGCTCTGGTGTCCGCCGCCGATGGGCGTGGCGGTGGGGCCCTTGAGGCCGACGCGCGTCATTTCGAGAGAAGCGAAGACGTCGTCGGGAATCAATTGGCCCTGTTCGGCGAGCGCGCGGAGGCCGGCTTCGACGCGCTCCCATTCGATTGCGGCGCCGGTTGCGTCGACGGCGCGTACGGTGGCGTCGGCAACTTCGGGTCCGATGCCGTCGCCGGGGATGAGGGTAATCAGGTGGACCATCTCTAGCTATTATAAAGTGGGGGTGGACTTGGTCCCCGATTGGTTTTCGGAGCGCCGCCGCATGGTGGACGCGCAGCTTCGCCGGCGGGGCATTCGCGACGAGCGCGTTCTGGCCGCTATGCTGGAAATTCCGCGCGAGCAATTCGTGCCGCTGGAATCGCGCCTGGTGGCGTACCAGGATGCGCCGATACCGATCGGCGAGGGGCAGACCATTTCGCAGCCTTACATGACCGCGCTGATGGCCGAGGTATTGGAACTGCGGGGCACGGAATCCGTGCTCGAGGTGGGCGCCGGGTGCGGGTACGCGGCGGCCGTGCTGGGCCAACTGGCGGCGCATGTGACCACGCTGGAGATCATTCCCGGGCTGGCGCAACAAGCCCGGAACAATCTGCGCCGCACCGCGTGCGACGGCAACGTGCGAGTGGTGGCGGGCGACGGCTCGGGCGGCTACGCGGCGGCGGCGCCTTACGACGCCATCTCGGTGGCGGCGGGTGCGCCGGAGGTCCCCGCGGCGCTGATGGAGCAACTGAACGATCCGGGAATCCTGGTGATTCCAGTGGGCGCCATGGACGATCAGGAACTGCGCGTGCTCGCCAAGCGCGGCGGGCACGTGGAATCCCGCGTACCCACGTTGTGCCGTTTCGTACCGTTGCGCGGCGGCGAGGGCTGGCAGTAGATGCGCTTGCGCACCGCCAAGGACCGGCTGAAGATCGAGCACAGCATCATCGATGGCGTGCGCGGCATTTTGGAAGAGCTGCTGAAGGCGACTCCGGCGATCCGCAGCGTGATTCCGGGAGTGATCCGTCCGGTGCGCGACGCCCGCGGCAAAGTCAAAATGCGCGTGACGGTGCCGACGCAGAACGGATGGAAGGCGATCGCGCTGAGCGCCGGCGCGCGGCAGGAACTGTTCATCAGCACGGATCTTACAAAGGAAGAAGTGGAAGCGGCGCTGGCGAAAGCGGGGGCGGTGGTGAGTTATGGGGACGCGGCGTCCTGAGTTACGCGCTCGGCCCGGATCAAGAGCGCCAGCAAACCGGCGCTGATGATGGAAAGAATCCACCCCACCGTCCGTCCCGCGGTTTGGTAGCGCAGACGGATTGCGTGCTCACCGGCCTCTACCGGCACTGCCATGCTGAATCCGTTGGCGATGGCGACCAGCCCGGGCTTGCTGTCCACCTGCGCGCTCCAGCCCGGATCCCAGGACTCCAGCATGTGGACGAAGCCGGCTTGGCCAGCCGCGGTGTGCAGCCGAATCTCATCGCTCGAAGGCCGGGAGTACGTCACGGCGGTTGGGATCTCATGGTTGCCGCCGGGACCGGCTGAAGGAGAGCGGGACAGGTACGCTCGGGATTCCGCGGGCAGCAACAGCTTATCCCGTCGCGGCTGCGCCAGGAATGCATCGAGAAGTTTCTGCCGCGGCAGAAAAAGCGCCTGATCCATCGCAAAGAAGGCAGCGCGTGGAACGGGATTCGAAACGCGGTATAAGCGATCGGTTCCGGATGTGCTCACCAATTGCAAATCGGGCCGTTCGGCTTCGGTAATCACGAATCGCACGCCGGCCATTTGGAGCGCGGGAATCGGCAGGGACGACCCGTCCAACTGCTGCTCGTTAAAGTCCGGCGGTTCGCCGGCGACTCCCAGAATGGCGCGATACGGGTTGGCAAGCAGAATCGAATCGAAACCGCCGGCGTCATCGTAGCCCGCCAGCGGGTCATCGGCGGCAATTCGTCCGCCCTTGATCTCGCCAGCCAGAACACCATCGAATGCCGCGGTTCCGAACGCCGGCCAATGGACGGTTCGGACAAACTGCCGGGCGAATCCGCCCAGATCCGCCAGGTGGAAGAGCAGGCAGAACGTCACGAGGAGTTGCCTGGCGCGCGGCTTGAGAATATGGCTGTTCAGAAACGCAGTTACGGCAAAACCCAGGGCCACCGCGGCGGCGAAGGTGAAAAGATACAGCAAGCGGGCCGGACTGCGGAAGAACGTCCCTGGAACCAGGTCGCGCAGAGGCTGCGTCAGCCGCAGAGAGAAAAGCAAAGCGCCGCTTCCCAACAGAGTCAGGAACGCCCACGGCATGCGGGGCAGCCGCTTGCGCAGCACGCTCCGGAAGAGAAGCACCATGAGGACCGCCACGGGCAGCAAGCCCACGTACGAGCACGTGTCCCAAAAATAAGCACTGTTGAGATACCCCTCGAATAGTCTCTGGTGGGTCAACTCCATCACGTCGGGCCAGCCATCGATGCCCGGAAGGATCAGAGCGGCCAGGCGGCGCAACGGCATGACGACATCGTTGGACGGCGCAGCGAGCTCGAGCATTCGCGTGCTGCGCTGGATCAACAGAAACATGGGCCACCACAGAACCAACGTCGTCCCCACGCCGAGCGCCATTGCCAAAAGCACTTTCAGGCGCCGCCACCCGCCGCCTCGCGGGATGATGTAGAGCGCCGCGGTCGCCAGCGAGTAGGCCGGCAACTGCGGATGACCGGCGGCGGCGACCGAGGCGGCGGCCAGGGCCAGCATGGCCAAATCGCGTGCCGCATACCGGGAGCGGTCCGGCGCCATGGCGCGGTCGGCGAGCCAAAGCAACAGGGGCAATGCGGGATAGGCCTCGAGCAGCGGCAGGTGCCCCGCCATGACACGGGACGCAAAAAAGCCGGCGCAGGCGAACGTCCAGCCCGCCGTCACCGCTCCGATTTCGGAAAGCCCGGCTCGCCTGCAATACAAGTAGGTAAAAAGAGCCGCCAGCGCGGCCGCCACTGCCACGCCCACCGCGTAGGCCGCCAACGGATCGAAAAAGAGCAGGATCAGGCGGGTGGGAATCCAGGGAAAGTTCTGCAGATTCGCCAGGAACGGCGATCCCAGCAATTCGCGCGGATACCAGGCCGGCAGAAAGTGGGCCGGGCCGAACAGCGCTTCCTGGGCGAAGGCAATCCGGTGGATGTGCAGCGCGAAATAGTCCATGCCGAGCAGGCTTCCCCCGCCTGCAAGGAACGAGGGCCGGAGATAAACCGCCTCGGTAAGAAACAACAGGATGGCGATGCTAACCCAGGGCCTGGCGCGACCCTGCCGGTTAAGGAATGCCTGCGACAGCCGCTCCAACCATGCGGGCATTTCCACTACAGCGCTCGCCCCTCCCGGATCTGGCGCGCGTGACGCGCCGGGTGCGCCGCCATGATCAGGATAAACTCGTAGGCCGACGCCGGCCCCAGCAATGGATGTTCCACCGAGCGCCGGCGCAGATCGAAGTCGCACGATTCCAGCCACCGCACGGTGTGTTCGCGGGCGTCGAGAAATGCGCGGACGGCCTCGCCGAACGTGGTGTACCGTCCGGTGGGACGCGTGGGTTCCGGTGCTTCCACCTTGCGGCCGCGTAGTGCGGCGATGCGCGCATAGAGCACCGCCTCGCGCTCGCGGCTCCACTCTTCCGGCAACCCCACGGACTGTGTTTTGAGCCGCCGCAAGAGCAGCTTTTCCGCGGTCGCGACGTGCTCCGCACACTCCAGCGCGGACCATCCACCCGTGGGCGGCCGGGCGGCGGCCTGCTCGTCCGTCAATCCCTCCGCCGCCGCCAGAAACTCGTCGCGGCCGGCATTCAGCTTCTCCAGTAGTTGATCCTGATCGCTCATGGTATCCGTCCTAAGTGTAATGCCACAATTCCGCCCGTAAGGTACTCAAAGCTTACCTCCGCGAAGCCCGCGCTCTGCATCATGGCCACGAGTTCCGGGGCCGTGGGAAATTTGCGGACCGATTCGGGCAGGTAGGTGTAGGCATCCCGCGAACCGGAGATCAGGCCACCGATCCACGGGAGGATGCGCCGGCTGTACAGGTTATAGAAAGCGCCGAACAGCGCATTCGGCGGCTGGGAGAATTCCAGGATGGCCGCCATGCCGCCGGGGCGCAGCACGCGCCGCATCTCACTCAAGCCGGACTGGTAGTTCGCCAGGTTTCGAAAGCCGAAGGCGACGGTGATCAGGTCGAGCGACGCATCGCGCAGCGGGAGCGTTAAGGCGTCGGATTCGAAAAGCACCGCCGGGGCGCGCCGGCGCGCGATCTTGCCGTGGGCGGCGACCAGCATGGGGTGGCAGAAATCGCTGCCCAGCACGCGCCGCCCCTGTTTGGCGAGGGCCAGCACCAGGTCACCCGTGCCGCAGCAGATATCGAGCACGCGCGCTTCGGGACGGAGGAGAATTTCGCGCGTGCGGCGCACGGTGTGAGCGCGCCAGTAGCGGTCGATGTTGCAGGAGAGCAGATGGTTGGCGAGGTCGTAGCGGGGCGCCACGCGGCCGAACATGCCGCGGACCCAGCGCGCCGCCTCCTGTTCGTTCCCGGCGCCTTCGGGCGTGCTGCCGCTCATACCAGCGCGAACCGTATGGCGTCCAGCACGAGCTTTTCCTCCACGCCCGACACCACGGTAACCTCTCCGATACGCACCGGCAGCACGAAGTGCACGTTGCCCTGCAAGGTCTTCTTGTCGTGCACCAGGCGGGCGAACAGGTTCTGCGCGGCAATGCCCGCGAGCGGCGGAATCGGTCCGTAGGCGGCGATCGTCTCCAGGATCTCCACGCTATCCTCCGCCGAGAGATAGCCCGCGGATTCGGCCAGGTAGACGGCGGCGCGCATGCCCCACGCCACGGCTTCTCCGTGCAGGAAGCGAGCGTACGCCGTTTCGGCCTCCAGCGCGTGTCCGAAGGTATGTCCGAAATTCAGGATGCGGCGCAGATCGCCTTCGCGTTCGTCGCTGGAAACCACCTCCGCCTTCATACGCACGCTTTCGGCGATGATGTGGTCCACCGCGGCGGGTTCGCGGGCCAGCACATCGGCGCTCGATTCATTCAGGTACGTGAAGAGTCCGGGTTCGCGGATAATGCCCGCCTTGATGATTTCGTAGAGCCCCGCGCGGTATTCGCGTTCGGGCAGGCTATCGAGGATGGCGGGATCGATGAGCACGGCGACGGGTTGATGGAAGCTGCCGATCAGGTTCTTGCCGCTGACCAGATTGACGCCGGTCTTACCGCCGATGGCGGCGTCGACCTGCGCCAGCAGGGTGGTGGGAATCTGCAGGACCGGGATGCCGCGCATGAAGATGGCGGCCAGGAATCCGCCCATGTCGTTGACGATGCCGCCGCCGTAGGCGATCACCAAGCTGGAGCGGTCGGCGCCGAGTTCGAGCATCTCCTCGGCGAGTTGTTCCACATGGGCTAGGCGCTTTTGCTCTTCGCCGCCGGGCAGGTGGAGCACGTGGTAGGAAACCCAGTTGAGTCCGGCGGCAAGCTGCCCGCCGGCGTGAAACCAGACGTCCTCGGTAGTAACGACGAACACCCTCCCGGTCTTCGGCGGAATGAACTGCGCGGCCCGCCCGATGACGCCGCGCTCCACGATGGCGGCATAGCATCGCTGCGGGGTTTCGACCTGGTAAGTGGGCATAACCCTTTTTACCATGGGGTACGGAAGCGTCGAGTTGAGTGTGTCGAGTTGAGGAGAGGGTGTGGGTGAGGCGGAGGAAAGCCGGGGAAGGCGCAGGGCTGGTGCGCCGGGTGACGGCACAGCCCGGCGCCGGAAGGCTATGCTGGATTCATGGTGAAGTTTCTGATTGGCCTTGCGACCGGAGTGGCGTTAGTGTTCCTCTCGGTGATTCTGCTGTTCGTGGTAGCTCTGCGCTTTCGCGAAAGCGCGCCCGTGATCGCCAACAATTCGGTGCTGGTGCTGCGGCTCAGCGGTGAGTTGCCGGAAAAGCCGCCGGTGGAGTTGCCCTCATTTGTGGGCGACGATCACGCGCCGCTGACCGTCATCGGAGTGTGGTCGGCGCTGGAGAAAGCGGCGGCCGACGGGCGCATCAAGGCGCTGGTGCTGCAACCCGAAGGCCTCTCGGCGGGATGGGCGAAGCTGGAAGAGTTGCGCCTGGATATCGACAAGTTCAAGAAATCCGGCAAGCCCGTGTTCGCCTACCTTCGCCAACCCGGGACACGCGAGTATTACGTGGCCTCGGGGGCCGACCGCATCTATCTGGGCCCGTCGGAGCCGGTCATGGTCAAGGGGCTGCGCGCCGAGATGATGTATTTCAAGAAGACGCTGGATAAGATCGGCGTCAGCATGGAGATCGAACACGCCGGCAAGTACAAGGACTTCGGCGACATGTTCACGCGCTCCGACATGAGTCCGGAGACGCGCGAGGTGATGACCTCCGTGGTGGACGATCTGTACGCCAACCTGGTGGCGGGCATCGCCGCGGGACGCCGGAAATCGCCGGACGAGGTGCGCGCCATCATCGATCAGGGTCCGTTCACGGCGCCGCAGGCGCTCCAGGCGGGGTTGGTGGACGCCTTGCGTTTCGAAGATCAGATGTGGGGCGAGCTGAAGGAGCGGATCAAAGTCGAGCCATCGCGCGTCTCCATGGACAAGTACTCCAAAATCACGGCGGAATCGCTGGGGCTGGCAGGCAAGAGCCACATCGCGGTGATTGTGGGGGAGGGCGACATCGTGCGCGGCAACGCGGGCGACGATGGCGCCGGCGAAAGCAGCCTGACCTCCTACGGCTTCGACAAACTGCTCCGCGGCGTGGAGAACGACCCGCTGGTGAAGGGCGTGGTGGTGCGCATCGATTCCCCCGGCGGCGAGGTGACCGCCTCGGACGAAATCTGGCGCCAGATGAACCTGCTCAGCAAAAAGAAGCCGGTGGTGATCTCCATGTCCGACGCCGCCGCGTCGGGCGGGTACTTCATGGCGATGACCGGCGACGCCATCGTGGCCTACCCGGCGACGCTGACGGGTTCGATCGGCGTGGTTTTCGGCAAACCCAACCTGCACGGGTTGTATGAGAAACTGGGCATCACCAAAGAGGCCATCCAGCGCGGCAAGAACGCGGGAATCGATTCCGATTACACGCCGCTTTCGCCCGACGAGCGCGCCACGCTGAAAGCGGGGATCGACGAGAGCTACCGCGATTTCGTCAGCAAGGTGGCCGAGGCGCGCCACCGCAAGTTCGAGGAGATCGAGCCGCTGGCGCAAGGCCGCGTCTGGCTGGGTTCGCAGGCCAGGCCGCGCGGCCTGGTGGACGAGATCGGCGGGCTCGACAAGGCCATCGAGATGGTCAAGCAGAAGGCCAAAATCCCCGCCGGCGAGCGGGTCAGCCTGATGATCTATCCGGGCCGCCGCAGCCTGTTGGACCTGATCCTGAAAAGGTCGCAGGAAGATATGCTGGAGGCCAGAGTGGCCGCGGTGCTGGGCCGCATGCCCTGGCGCGCCTGGATGCGCGGCGGCTATCTGCGCATGATGCCCTATTGGTTCGAGGTGCGGTAGTCCGCCTTCCATTCAACTCGACACGCATGGTAGCGGCCGCCTCCGAGTCGGCAGACGCGGCACTCCACGTGCTTCGCGCGCGGTCGAATCCGCCTTGCCAATTCCTTGTCGAAACACGGGCCGAGTGGCCGAAGCCCGTGTGAATCCAGCATCGATTGGAATTCCGCTTCACGCGGCGCGCAGGGCGCGGATGACGGCCTGCGGGTCACGCTGGATGACGGCTAGGTAGGCACGGATGGGGATCTCCGGGCGCCGCCGGCCCTGCTCCCAATCCTGCAGTGAGCGCACGTTGAAGCCGAACAGGGCAGCGAAGTCCGATTGCGACAACCCGAGCGTGTCGCGCAGCGCCCGCACGTCCGTCTCGGGCGGGACGTGGTAAACGGTCTCGCTCAGTTTAATCTCGCCCCGCAGATGCGCCTGCAGTTCTTTCATCGAATCGAGCAGGCGCTCCCCGAGCGGGGCTTCGGTCCGGCGCCGGGGCTTAGCCGCCGAACTCCCGCTGGATTTCCGAGGCGATTTTCTGAAGCTGGTTTCTTTCCGCATGGGTCAGATTCTCCTTCTCGTTCTTGGCGTATAGTTCCGCGAGGAACACCACGTCGCGGCGGACCATGAAGTAGTAGATCACCCGCACGCCACCGCTCTTGCCGGTGCCCGGCCGACTCCACCGCGCCTTGCGAAACCCGCCCGTGCCGGGGATCAGCGGATGGCGTTCGGGCTCCGCGGCGATCGATTCCTCCAGTTCCTGTTGCACCGAAGGCCGCAACAGCCGCGCCGCGGCCCGTTCATAGCGGCTGCTTCGGATGATGCGTCGCACAGGACCATTATACGGCTATGCCGTATAGAACGCTAGGGGGGCAATGCGGGCGCGCAAGGCGGCGGATGTTGACGGCCCACCTCTAAGTTCCAAGGGCAGGCAGGTCAACGTGCCGCGAAAGCTTGACTTCCAGTCACGGGCGCCGCGGGACCGAACTGAAAGTGGAGAATCACCGTACCAGGCACTGCACCGTTTCCGGTGCGGGCGGGAACAAACTCCCATTGTCGGGCTGAGAACATCGCCAGAGCGGCCAGATCGCGGTCCGTTTGCGCCGCCTTCGAAAGCACCTCGGCGTAGTCCACCGTGCCCGAGGGATTGACGTAGACTTTGACGTCGATGCCGACCTGCTTTGCCAGGCTGCGCTGCGGAGGGTCGGGAAACGCCGGGGAGTGCAGGGGGACAGGGGGAACGTAATCCGCACGACGGTAGCGCTTCCCGATCAGTGGGATGTTGCGGCCGAGGTGCTCCAAGAAGGAACCTGACGCCGGTTCCGTGCTGACGCGGACAGCGGGATCCGCGCCGTCGCCAAGGCTCTTGGCCAGCGCGATTCGTTTGAGAAGCTCTTCATGGTGTTCCAGCGGCGCAGAAACCGCAGGCTGGCCGGTTGGAGGATCGGGCAGGAAGGCGGAAACGACAGCGGCCGAATCGGTTTCAGCCTGCGGCGCCGCAAAAGCGCGGGGGATGTGCCGCGATGCCGTGCGGATTCGCTGCTGGCCCGGCTGCCTGGCGGATTTCCTGACGCTTGTGCCCGCGAGCCGTTTCGTGTCCATGGGCCGCACGGCAGGGGGCGCCTGGACAGCAGCCACCGCGGGCTCCGGAACGCTGGCGGGTGGCGAGCCCGGCCCTCCAATGGCTCGTATAGATTCGGTCGCGTTGGCGCCGGCGGAAACGAGCTCAAGGCGAAAGTTTACGTCGCTATTCCTGGGCCAGTACACCACGCTGCCTCGCTCAACTGCTTGGAATCGAGTTCGAACCGCTGCTCCTCGTGCCCGTCTTTGATCCACAGGACCGCATTGCCGGCCTGGCGCGACGATTGACGGTCCCAGGACAGCCGCAGGCTGTTGCCGGCGTTGGTGAGATTCAAGGCAAGCGGCGGACCGGGCCCGGCAGGCATCGAACCGGGGCTGCGTCTTGGCATTCCGATGGAAAGGGCGACGCCCAGAGCCACCACTCCTCCGGCTGCCAGCCAGACCGGCCGCCGCACCATCCAGGCGGACCGCCGCGGTGCCGGAGGTGGAACGAGCGGAGCCGCTGTTGGTCGCGCCAGCGCAGTGGCGATAGGCGGTACCTGGGTTCCGCCAGCGCTCGCCATGCCGTCCGCCAGGGGGAGCGGGAATTCAGCGTAAGGGCTGGCGGAAAGGACCTTCCCCCCCCTCCCGGATGAGGAAGCCACCGGTGGGAGGGCCGTCATCATGGGACTTGATCAGCAGGAAAACGTGAGACGCCGCTGGGAAATACCGGGAAAACAGGGAAGCGTCTTCCGCGGTGATGGCAAAGTCGCCGCGCGTGTGACTTCGATAGAAACCGACAACAGCAGGGCTTTCGTCCCGCGCGCTCTGTCATAAACCGTACAGTCGTACCCAGTTTCCGTATGGCAAGGTCATGAAAAGAGGAAACTGGCTATCCACTTGACTCAGGCCGGCGCAGTTGGCGGCGCTTGGTGGGGCGGGCGCCCTCGCCCGCGCGGAGGCCCCTGCCTCCGCTTCCGGCAGCGGGACGGACCCCCAACGCGCACTCAGTCGCCACTGGAACTATTACCGGTCTCCAGCGTGATCAGGTCGGGAGTCAGGCGGCGAGCTTTGGCGACGGCGCGTGCGGTGACGCTCGGGCCCGGTTGATCGGCCCAGTTGCGGCGGTCGATGATGGGGACAGGCTCGTAGGTCTGGCCCCTGGCGAGACGCTTGTCCTCGCGGCGGCTGGTCCACCACAGGACGGGGCCTAGCAGTTTGCCGGCGGCTACCGCGATCAGGCCGAATTCCCGCTCCATCTCCTTACGCAGCGCGCGAATCTTTGCCGCCACCTCGGGGTTCGACTTGCTGAGGCGGTGCTCCATGGCCCAGATGAAGCCGACCCAGGCGTGGCGCAGGGTCCGGCACTCGCGCCGCCAGCGCTCGCGTATGCGCCGGTCCGGGTGGTTCTTGTAGCGCATATAGCCGGCGAAGGTGGTGCGGCAGATGCGGAACAGGCTGGGGCCGTTGCGTTCGAAATCGCGCTGGAAGGCCCAATTCAGCGACTGCGTGGATTGTTCGCGCGAGATGGCGGCATGCTGGAAGTTGAATGCGTGCTGGCCGTGGATATCGGCCAGGTCCACGTCCAGCAGGCGCCCCTGTTCGGCCATCTCGAAATAGAGCGGCGTGCCCGGAACCGGGGTGTAGAGCATGAACTGGTGCAGATCGGTCTCGTGCGCGACGGCGTGCTCGATCTCTTCGGCGATGTTCTCCGGCGTATGGTGTTCCAGCCCGATGATAGTGGAGCCGAGCAGCACAATGCCGTGCTCGCGCAGTTCGCGGGTGAGCTTCAGCGTATCGGCGCCATCCAGCTTGGCGTAGTTGGAGCGCGGCGATTCCAGACCCAGCCAGATGGTGGCGATGCCGATCTCGGCCAACTCCTCGTAAGTGTATTTGGCGATGGCGTTGGCGGAAGAGAAGATGTTGAACGTCCAGCTTTTGCCGGCCGCCTTCATGAGGGCCAGCAGTTCCATGACGCGCCGCTTCTGCAGCAGGAAGTTCTCGTCCATGATGAAGAAAGAGCGCTTGTTACGCGTTTTTTCCGCGTGTTCCATGAGGCGGAAAAGCTGCTCGCCGGTCTCGTAGAAATTGAGGATTTTACCCTTGCCCCCGAAGAACGCGCTGGTGGTGCAGAAATTGCACCCCATGGGGCAGCCGACCGAGGAAATGATGGTGGCGGAGGTGGTGTCGGCGGCGGCGGGGATTTTGACGCCCAGCACGCGCAGGTCGAAGGCGGAAGAAAAATCGGGGTGATGGATGGGGGCGTCGACGTCTTCGCCCAGGTATTGGCGCATCCAGGCGATGCCGTCGCCCTTCACAATGTGGTCGGCGTCCAGCATTTGCTCCACGCCGGGAATGGCGGCGATGTGCCCGCCCACGATGACCGTGGTGCCCGGCGAGAGTTCGCGCACCATGCGGCACATCTCGCGGGCTTTGCCGACGTTGACGATGATCGACGAGATGCCGACGATGTCGTAGTGGTGGGCCGTGAGTTCGCGGGCAAAGGCCTCGCGCGTGGGGAAGTCCAGGACCGCGCAGGGCGCGGAGATGTTCCCCTGAATCATGAGGATGCCCCAGGAACGGTGGAAACTGCGCAGGGAGAACGAGCCCTGGCCGCGCGTCACCTGGTTGTGGTACAGCTCCATCGGGTTGATGGCGCGGCTGCCGTAGGCATCGTCCTGCGCGTACGGTCCGAAGACGGACGAGAGCAGGATCCGGGCCTGAGTTCCTTTGGGATGTGTTTGAATCATGTCGGGGAAACGGATAAATCGAATGCTTTCTCCTCTACGCTAGCAGGGAATCACCATAGCCGAAGGCTAACCGGGGCCCTGCGACAAAAACATTACAAAGGCTTTCGGCGCACGACCCGGCGCAGTGGACGGATTCTCACTTCACATGAACCGTCACCCGCTCCTCATCCTTATCGCCGCCCGCGCCCACCGCCGAAATGGTATACGTCGTCGATTTCCCCGGCTGCAGCGCGACACATCCCTTCCGCGCGATCCCCCCTCGAAAGCCGATCGGATCGATGGTCACGGTCCGCGCGTTCTCCACCGTGTAGCACAGGCTCACCAGGTCCCCCGCCTTCACCTCCAGCGCGCTCACGTCGACGTTCACGATACGCGTCCGCGCCGCCCCCACCGCCACCTTCAACTCGCCCGTCACTGCCTTGCCGTCCGCGCCCTCCGCCGTCAGCTTGTAGGTGGTGTCCGCCAGGGGCGAGACCTCCACGCAGCGCGCCAGCGCCGCCGATAACGGGCGCCGCGGCGGCTCCAGCCACACCGTGGTGGCATTCTCCACGCCGTAGCACACCAATGCTGTCTCGCCGCGCGGAACCAGCGCCTTGGTCGTATAGAATTGCGTAATCCGCGCGGATTCCGGCGGCGCCGGCGCACCCGGAGCCTCCGCGCGCGGCTTCGGGCTCGAACACCCCATCAGCATCCCGCCCGCCAACGCGAGCGCGATCCACCGCTGCCTGTTCATCTACCGGACGACGGGCGTGGGGCCCGCCTGATCCCCCAGCCCGGCGTAGGAATCCTTCACCTTGATCACTTTATCGCCGCTGAACGTCACAAACGTGATCTTTCCCGGCGGCGTGCCGTACACCCAGTCCTCCACGTCCAGCCCGTCCTTCGTCTCGCGTGACTTGTGCTGTGGTTGGCCCAGCGTCATGCGTACCTGTTCGTGATCCATC
Organism: Candidatus Solibacter sp.; assembly: GCA_050014175.1. Lineage (GTDB taxonomy): Bacteria > Acidobacteriota > Terriglobia > Bryobacterales > Bryobacteraceae > Solibacter. The sequence goes on from JBEKDV010000032.1 coordinate 24,864, forward strand.
CCCACCAGTACCCGCTTTTCCTTGATTGCCGCTTGCATTTCAGGCGGCAGGGTCTCCGAATAAAGCTGGGTGACGGTGTGTTTTTCGAAATCCAGCACCGGCGCCAGCATCTTCTTGATCTCCGCCGCCTTGATCGGCTCCAGCGGCTTGTGGAACAGGATTTCGATCGACGTGCCGCCCGGCGCATTGGAATCGCCATTCGATACCGGCGCCGTCCCTCCGCCCATGCCGATTTGCACGCCCTGATACCATTTGCGGCCGCCCTTGAAGCCGCCGTTGATCTGCAAGACCAGCTTATCGTCGCCGATCTCCACCTTGGTGACCTGCACCAGGTCGCCGTTGCGCGCCGCCGGGCCGCTCTGCCGCGCGATCTCGCTCCACTGGTTCTTGTCGTACCCGCCGCTAGAGTCGAACACCAGCGGCTTGGGGGAGCGCGGCAGCAGCGCTTTCACGGTGGCGTATTCCGCCGTCAGCCCGCGCGTCAGTTCCACGCGGTCTTCCCAGGTGAGTTTATTTCCCGCCCCCAACAGCCCCGGCGCGACCGTTAGGAAGACGATGACGGCGTAGCCTCGCATACTTCACCCCCGGCGGGCGGGTCCGTGAGCGGTAAGGCCTGCCGGCGAACGGGAGCCTTGCGGAGATAAACGAACAACGCGATCAGCACCAGAGAAGTCAGAATGCTCGCTTCCGGGCCATACTCCCCGCCACTCCACAACCTGCCGGCGGTCCACGACATCTCGTAGCCCGTCACCTTCATTCTAAGCCCGCTGACGTTGACGCCGAACAGCGGCAATGTAAAGTTCCAGCCGAAATGCAGCCCTATCGGCAGCCACAGATCGCGGCTGCGCAGATACGCGTACCCGAACAGGATGCCGAATCCGGCGGTATTCGCCGTGCTGAACCATGTCGCTCCCGGGTTGGAGCCGTGCAGCAGCGCGAAGACGATTCCCACCGGAACCACCGTCGCCCACGGTCCCACTGCCGCCAGCAGTTCCTGAAACCCGTAACCGCGGAAAAACAGCTCTTCGCCAATCGCCCCCCCCGCCAGCAGAATGCTCACGAAGATGATGGTTCCCACCGTCGGCTGGTCCGACGGGGTGGACGTGAGATGCGCCGCCCCCACCAGGAGCGGCGGGATCAGTACCAGCGCCGCCGTGCCCGCGCCCCCCGCCAACCCCAGCACCAGGTTCTCCGCCGAGCGCCGGTTCAGCCAGAGGCCAACGTCCACCAGGTGCCGGTCTTCATAAATGCGCAGGGCCAGCCAGTTGGCGAACACCGCCGAAACCAGCGTCGCCCCGGTCACCCCCGTCATATACCCGCCCAGCCAAACCAATAGCCCGCTGAATACGAACGCGGTGGCGTAGAACAGCGCCACGTACACCGTGATGTGAATGCCTAGCCGTAGCGGATCTTTGCCTGAACCCACCCCATCAATATAGCGAACCGAGCCGCCAGGTCCCACTCTGCATCGAGGTTGCGGCGCTGTCAGGCTCCGCCGTGTTCCGCAAAGGGTCATCCGCGAACTATACTGGCAATTGGAGTCATCGGAGAGGGACAATGACCACGCTCACCGAGCAAGAGGTTCAGCGCAACATGCGGGCCGTTGCCCACGCGATTGCACAACAGGAACTTGAAGGCTTGAAGGTGCCGGAGTCCACGGTTGCCGACTTGCGCCGCACCGCACGAGGTGAGATCGGCACGGATGAGGTCATCCGCAACATTTGCCGGCGGTTCCGGAATGTCCCGATATTCCGCGCGTGACCATTACCTTGACCCGGCTTCCCGTGTCCTGAGAAATCGCCTCGGCATCGCGGACGCGGCCACGCTCGAACAGGCCGAAGCGGCCCTGGTTGCAACGCGTTCTTACGAGCTTTCGCAGACTCCGCTTCCAGGCCAGTTCGACCTCGCCCACCTGCAGGCGATTCACCGCTACCTGTTTGGTGACCTATACGAATGGGCCGGGCAGTTGCGTACCATCGACATCGGCAAGGGCGGCCATTTGTTCGCCCATCACGCCTACATTGGCGCCGCCGCGGGGCCCATCTTCAAGCAACTGGCGGAGGAAAAGTGCCTTGCCGGACTCGGCCCCGCCGCGTTCAGCGACCGGGCGGCGTATTATCTCGGCGAAATGAACGCGTTGCACCCCTTCCGCGAAGGAAACGGCAGGGCGCAACGCGAGTTTGTGAGCCATCTGGCCCACGCCGCCGGCTATTACGTCGCTTGGGAAAATGTGCGCCAACCCGACATGCTGCAAGCCTTCGTGGAATCCTTCAAAGGCGACACATCGAGACTTGCCGCGCTCATCCGCGACAACCTTCACGGTCTCGAACCTGACTCCTCGCCCCCAGTCGAAGGCCATAAGCGGAAGCGGTGAGGCGGCTCGCGGACGCCGAATCGCATTTTAGAGCCATGATCGAGAGAGAGGAGTAAACGAACATGCCCAGGAGGATCCAAGTTGAGGAGGGAAGCGGCAACGTGTTCGCCGATATCGGCCTGCCCAATCCGGAGGAGGCGCTGGCAAAGGCGGAAATCGCTCGCCAGGTGAACCGGCTTCTTGCCAAGCGCGGACTGAACCAGGTGCAAGCGGGCGCACTCCTGAGAATTGCGCAACCGCGCGTGTCCGACCTGGCCCGCGGCCGCCTGGGAAAGTTCTCCCTGGAAAAGCTGCTCCAGTTTGCCAGGCTAGCGGGAATCGATGTGGAGATCCGCATGAAGCCATCGAGCAAGCCCGGCCTCAAGGTCAGGACCAAGGCGGCTTAAAGAGTGGGTCTGGCCCGCGCGGCCCGTCCCGAAAGGGGTCCATTTCGCGCACGCCGGCCATGCGCGCTTGAAGCCGTTGCCGCGACAGGGGGGCCTATGCTACAAAAGGAACGCATGGAGCCGGCCATACGCAAGTACAGCAGCCTCGACGAGATGAAGGCCGACGAGTACCGGTACTGGCAGAGCCGGCCCGCGCATGAGCGGATCGACGCGGTCGAGGAAATGATCCGGGACGCCTATGCACTCAAAGGGTGGGAGATGCAGCCAGATGTACCAAGATTACAAAGACCTTTTGTCCGCCTTCCATGCCCATGGCGTTAGATACCTGATTGTTGGCGGATACGCTGTCATCTTTCACGCGCAGCCCCGCTTTACGAAGGACATCGACCTTTTCATTGGAGCGGACCCGGCCAACGCCCGGGCAACCTACGCCGCGCTTGCCTCGTTTGGCGCACCACTGGAAGGCATTCGCCCGGAGGAATTCGCAGATCCCGGCAGCTTCTTTCGCTTTGGACGCGATCCGCGGGGCTTCGACATTCTCCCCTGCCTGCCGGGCGTCGATTTTGACGCCGCATGGGAACGCCGGGTTGAAGGAGTGCTTGACGCGGCGACTGGTCTTACGGCGTTCTTTATCTCCAAGGACGATCTGATCGCCGCCAAGCTGGCTTCGGGCAGACCGCAAGACCTTGCGGACGCGATCGCCGTTCAATCGGCCATGGAAAGCCAAAGGCCGCGGAACGCAAAAACCAAGGCGCCCGAGGCGGAGCCGGGTGGGCCCGGCCGAACCGAGTTAAACGCTGATTCTACAGCTTTGTGACCGTCACGAAGTAGAGATCCGTGGCCACCTCGAATTCGTCCCTCTTGAGCGGCGTCTTCATGGTCTGCCACTCGGCGGTGGGTTGCACAATCTGCCAGTGCTCCCTGGCCCCCACCCGGATGGGCATCTGAAATCCGGGTTCATCCGCTTTCCACCGGTACGCGACTTCGCCCGCCGCCTCGTCGAATTTCAGTTCCAGCGCGGGCAGCGCGGTGTGCCGCAGGTACTGATCGAAGATCGGTGTCAGGTTCATGCCGGTCTGCTGGTTGAAGTAGCGCACCACGTCCTCGGTCATGATGTTTTGATACTTGAAGTGCTGGTAGAAATCGTGGATCAGCGCCCACCAGCGCGCATCGTCGTTCACCACGCTGCGCAGGGTGTTGAGGAACAGCGCTCCCTTGAAATACTGGTCCTGGGGCGGTTCCCTGTTGATGCCGCGCGGCGTAATGATGGGCTGTAGGTTGCGCACCTTCGACTTGTACCCGTTGGTGTACTTCAGCCCGTCCTCGCGCCCCCACATGTACTCCACGTAGAGGCACTCCAGGTACGTCGTCCAGCCTTCGTGAATCCACATGTCGCTCACGTCGGCGGCGGTGACGCTGTTGCCGAACCACTCGTGCCCGCTTTCGTGAATGATGATGAAATCGAATCGCGGGCTGATGCCCACGCCGGTCCAGTCGCGCTCCAGGTAGCCGTTGGCGAAACGGTTGCCGTAGGTGACCGCGGTCTGGTGCTCCATCCCGGAATAGGGCGCTTCGATCAGCTTGTAGCCATCTTTCTGGAACGGGTACTCGCCAAAGTAATGCTGATAGGCTTCCAGCATTCCCTTGGCCTGGACGAACTGCTTCTTGGCTTTCTCCAGGTCTTCGGGTAGGGCGTAGAAATCGAGCGGCAGGTCGCCCAGGCGGTCGGACCAGTGCTGGTAGTTGCCGATGTTGAGCGAGACGTCGTAATTGTTGATGGGATATTGCACCAGCCAGTCCCAGCGCGTATAGCCGTCGCCCAGGTCGGTCTTCCCCACGAACTGGCCGTTGGACACATCCACCAGGCCGTTAGGAATTGCGACGCTGATCTCCATGCTCTCGACCTCGTCGCGCCACTGGTCCTTGTTCGGCCACCACACGCTGGCGCCGATACCCTCGCACGCGGTATTGATCCAGGCGTGCCCTGAGGAGTCTTTCTTGAAGGTGATGGCGCCGAACCTCCCGGTCTCCACCGGATTTCCCGAGTAGTAGAAATCGATGCTGTAAGTCCGCCCGGCGCGCAGCGTTTCCGGAAAGTCCACGAAGACCGCGCCGCTATCGCGTTCGTACTGGAGCGCCGTCTCGCCGAGCAGAATCTTGTCCACGTTGAGCGCCGCATGCAGATCGAGCTGGATGCGCGTTCCGTCCCGCAGCATTTTGAAGCGGATGGTATTCTTCCCGCTGAGGAATTTCTTCTCCGGGTCGACGCGCACGTCCAGGTGGTAGAAGAGCAGATCGTTGTTGGCGCGATACGGTCCGTACGCCCCGCGCAGAATGTCGGCGTGCGTGGGCGCGGTTGGCTGCGTCTGCGCCGCAAGCGCGGCGGCCATGAGCAACGCGAGAAGAAAACAATTGGCCGCCGATGAACGCCGATGAACGCGGATAAGCAAAGAAATGTTCTTATCGGCGTTAATCGGCGTTAATCGGCGGCCCATAATGATTTTTCCTCAGCATCGAATCTAAGGGAGCGGTCAGATCATCCCCCCAGCCCCGGAACGCCGCCGAGAGTTTTCGCCAGCCTCACCGCCCGCAGGATGGCTTGCGCCACCGCTTCCGCGGCAGCCACGCCCAGATTGTTGATGTCGGCCTCTAGCGCGCCCAGCGACAGGGCGAACGCGATATCGCCATCGGCCATGGTGTTCACCGGGTAGATGGTGCGCGCCATGCCGAGCGAGGCGAACTGGGCGAGTTTGTTGGCCTGCACCTTATTGAGCCGGGCGTTGGTCGCCACCACGGCCAGCGTAGTGTTCCCGGCCGCCCCGATCACCGCGCCGCGCTTCATCTCGGCCTCGCTATCCACAAACTCGCGGCTGCTGGCACTCTTGCGCGCGCCGGCGATAATCTTCGTTGTGGACGGGTCGCGCACGTCGCCCAGGGCGTTAACGGCCACCAGGGCCGAAACCAGCACTCCCCCCGGAAGCGTGACCGTGTACGACCCGATGCCTCCCTTCATGGACCGCGCCTTGCCGAAAAGTTTGCCGATGGTGGCGCCCGTGCCCGCCCCCACCGAGCCTTCCCGCACCGCGTCCGTGGTGGCCGCTGCCGCCGCTGCCTCGCCCATGGCGGCGTTGGGATGCACGTTGGATTTGCCGATGCCGAGATCGAACAGAATCGCGCCCGGCACGATGGGGATGTGCTGTCCGCCAAACGCATAGCCCACCCCGCGGCCCGCCAGGTAGCGGCGCACCCCGGCGGCGGCTTCCAGGCCGAACGCGCTGCCGCCGGCCAGCAGTATCCCATGCACCTGATCCGTCACGTGGCCCGGGCTGAGCGTGTCGATCTCCTGCGTGCCGCTGGCGCTGCCGCGGATATCGACGCCGCCCACCGCACCCTGCTCGCACAGAATGGCCGTGCATCCGGTGATCGCGTCAAAATCCGACAGGTGGCCGGCTCGAATCCCGGGGATGTCGGTAAGTCCCTTCACGGTTGGCTTTTCCGGTTCTATGGTAGCATCGGAATGCGGGGACCAAACCTATTTGCTGGATTTGCTGAAAGAGCCTGTTCTTGCTGCTCAGGAGTTTTTCTTGCTCGCGGGAAGGGCCCTGAAAAACATCTTCCGCCGCCCTCACTACGGCGACGACATCATCCTGCAGATGGACGCGATCGGCGTGGGCTCGCTGCCGGTTGTGGTCATGATCGGAACCTTCAGCGGCGTAGTGATGGCGCTGCAGATGTCGCGCGCTCTCTCGCAATACGGGCAGGTCGGAAAGACCGGCACGCTGGTGTCTTTGACGCTGGTGCGCGAACTGGGGCCGGTGCTCACCGCCATCATGGTGGCCGGGCGCAATTCCACCGGGATGGCCAGCGAACTGGGGTCGATGAAAGTCACCGAGCAGATCGACGCCATGCGCGCCCTCGGCACGGACCCTATCCAGAAACTGGTGACGCCGCGCGTCATCGCCACCTGTCTGATGCTGCCGCTATTGACCATCATCGCCGATTTCGTCGGCATGGTCGGCGGCTTCATCATCGCCAAGTTCATTCTCAGCATCGAAAGCCGGCAGTACTGGAGCTCGGTCTGGCGCGCCCTGGAGTGGAATGACGTGACGCAGGGTCTCCTCAAACCCCTGATATTCGCGCTCATCGTTTCCCTGATGGGCTGCTACCACGGGTTGAAAACCACCGGCGGCACCCAGGGCGTGGGCCGCTCGACCACGCAGGCGATGGTGGCGGCGACGGTGCTGATTTTCGTGCTGGATGTGCTCATCACCGATGTCTTCGTGAGCCAGGCGGGATCCTGATGACTGCCGGAACCCGCACCGCCGTGCTGCGCTTCGAAAACGTCACCGTCTCTTTCGATGGAGACGTGGCGTTGCGGGACATTTCGTTCGCCGCGTTCGAGGGCGAATCGCGCATCATCATGGGAGCCGCGGGCAGCGGCAAAACCGTGCTGCTGAAAACCGCCATGGGCTTGACCAAACCGGAATCCGGCAAGGTTTTCGTATTCGGCCAGGACATCTCCACCATGAGCGAAAAGCGCCTGTTCGACGTGCGCGGCAAGATCGGCATGCTGTTCCAGGAAAGCGCGCTCTTCGATTCGCTCAACATCGAAGAAAACGTGGCGTATCCGCTGCTTAACCAGCCTTCCATCCACTGCCCCAAGGCCGACGTCCTGCCCCGCGTGAAACGCACCCTGGAATTCGTGGAGCTGGGCGGCACGCTGGAGAAATTCCCCAGCGAACTTTCCGGCGGCATGCGGCGGCGCGCCGCCATCGCCCGCGCCGTGGTCACCGAGCCACCGCTCCAAATGTACGATTCGCCCACCGCCGGCCTCGACCCCATCACCGCCCACACCATCATGGCGCTGCTCATCAAAGAGCGCGATGTGAGCCAGGCCACCACCTTGCTCGTCACCCACCGGTATCAGGACGGGAACCTGGTGGCGAATTTCCGCTACAATTCGGAGCAAGGAGTTTTGGAGCCGGCGCGCAACGGGGCCAGCCGCAAAGCGCGAACCACCTTCATGGTGCTCAAGGAAGGCCGGCTGATTTTCGAGAGTGACCAGGACGCCATCGAGGCGTCGAAAGACCCATATATCGGCAAGTTCGTGAAGCAGCGAGTCTAGACCATGGCGGATCCCAAGAAAGTACGCTGGTCGCAGTTGAAGGTGGGCGTGGTGGGGCTGAGCGCGTTTCTGATCCTGGCAGTGCTGATTTTTCTGCTCACCAGTTCCAAAGGCTTTTTTCAGAAGAACGCGTTCTTGCACACCTTCATGGACGATGCCAGCGGCATGGCGGAAGGCACTCCGGTGCGCCTCAACGGCTTCACCGTCGGCTCGCTCGATAGGATCGACCTGATCACTTCGGCCGAACCCAAGCGGTCGGTCGAATTCACCATGAAGGTGCAGGAGAAGTTTCTCCGGCAGATTCCCGTGGATTCCGTGGCCGGCATCAGCGCCGCCAACCTCCTGGGCGATAAGTTCATCAACATCACCAAGGGGCGCGATGCCCAGACCGTCAAGGACGGCGCCGAAATCAAGAGCCTCCAGGCGCAGGACATCCCCGAATTGATGGCGCAGAGCGCCAACCTGCTGCAAACCTTCCAGACCATCGTCAACCGGCTGGATTCGCTCCTGGCCGGCGTGGAGGCGGGCAAGGGCAACATAGGCAAACTGCTCAAGGACGACGAGCTCTACACCCGCCTCAACGGCATCGCCAGCGAAGGCCAGAAGCTGCTGACCGACGTGCGCACAGGCCAGGGCACCATCAGCAAGCTGATTTACGATGACGCGCTCTATCAGGAGATCCGCTCGCCCATCAAGCGCGTCGATGCCATCCTGGCCGATTTGCAGGCCGGCAACGGCAGCGCCGGCAAACTGCTCAAAGACCCCGCGCTGTATGACGAAGCCAAGGCCTCGCTGGTGGAGATTCGCGCCCTGCTGGCCGATCTCAATGCCGGCAAAGGGACGGCGGGCAAGTTGCTCAAGGATGACGCGCTGCACCAGCGGCTCGAAGAACTCGTGGCCAAATTCAACTCCACCATCGACAGAATCAACTCCGGACAGGGCACGCTGGGGCAGATGCTGGTCAACCCGGCGTTGTACGACTCGCTCAACGGGGCGACCCGAGAGTTCCAGTCGCTGGCCAAAGACATGCGGGCCAATCCCAAGAAGTTCCTCACCATCCGGCTGACGCTGTTTTGACCCCGCGGAAACAACTCGTAGTCAATGCCGACGATTTCGGTTTCACGCCGGACGTCAACGCCGGCATTGTGGAAGCGCACCGCGACGGAATTCTCACCGCCACCACGCTGATGGCCAACGGCGATGCCTTCGAGGACGCGGTCCGCCTGGCGCGCCAGACACCCACCCTGGACATCGGCTGTCACCTGGTGTTGATCGGCGGCCACTCGCTGGTCAGCGGCAAGCCATTTCCCGCCACCGCGGCGCAACTGGTAGCGGCGCTGGCCACGGGCCGGATTCGGGTCTACGACGAACTGGCGGCGCAGATGCGGCGCATCGTGGATGCCGGACTACACCCAACCCACCTGGATACTCACAAGCACACCCACCTGGCGCCGCCGGTGCTGGAGGCGGTGGCGCGCCTGGCGGAAGAGTCCGGCGCGCGCTGGGTGCGGCGGCCGTTCGATTTTCCGCTCAAAGCGCTGCGCGGAGGAGTGCCGCGCCTGAAGCGGCTCACCAGCGGCGCGCTGGGGTTGATGCGGCGCCGCTTCCACCGCGTCCTCGCCAGCCACGGTTGCCGCACCACGGACCACTTCGCGGGTTTCCAGATTACCGGCCGTTTCCGCACCGCCGAACTGGTGGAATTGATGTCCGCGATCCCGCCGGGCAGCACGGAGCTGATGGTCCATCCGGGACGCTGCGGCCCGGCCCTGCGCGCCGCGCGCACGCGATTGAAGGAGAGCCGCGAAGCCGAGCTCGCCGCCCTGATAGCGCCCGAAGTCCGCGAGGCCCTCCAGCGCCACGGCATCACCCTGGTAAACTACGTGGAATTGGCCGACCACTGATCTGCACTTCCCCTCCGCGCTGGGTGGGGCAGGCTTCATAGGGACTTGCAAAATTCCGGATCCAGAGCCCCTGGTTGGTGTCGGTACAAAACAAAATCGAGGGGAAATGTATCCGGCGGAGCGGCGAGGCAATAGAATATTTGTAATGAGCAAGATTTCTCTTGAACTCGCCGCCCACCATGAATAGCATAACCGCTTTCCTCGGCACTTTTTCACAACTTCTCCAAGGCCACCTTTTCCCC
>JBEKDV010000033.1:0-63726 GCA_050014175.1 Candidatus Solibacter sp.
GATGACGCCGCGCGCCCGCGGTTGGGAAAAGAGGCTCAAAGCGTTGGGCTCGTACCTGGAGAGCATGGGCGCGAAGGTACATCCGTATTCAGACCCGGTGGTGAAGTATCACGCCAAATACCTGCTGGCGGACGATGGCCCCGCGTTGATTACCTCGCTCAACCTGACGGGCAAGTGCTTCGGAGCGACCTGCGACTTCATCCTCCTGACCCACGACCCCGAAGTGGTTGCCGGCCTGCGTGAATTATTCGAAGTGGACCGACTGGCGCCGCATTCGACGCTTTCCCCACACGTCAGCCCGCGCCTGATCATCGGCCCGGAACGGGCGCGCGCCCAATTCACGGCGCTGCTGGGGAGCGCGCAGCGCTCGATTCACATCATCGACCATAAGCTGGACGATCCCGCGATTCAGGCGTTGCTGAGGTCGAAGAAGGCGCAGGGCGTGGACGTGCGGGTGCTCGGCCAGGGCAACCTCGGCGGTCTGCTGGCGCACGGCAAACTGACGATCGTCGACGGGCGCATCGCGGCCATTGGAAGCATGGCGCAGACGGCGCTGAGTCTCGACTTCCGCCGCGAAATCGCGGTCACGGTGGAAGAACCCAAGTGCGTACGAAAGCTGAAGAACTTCTACCGCCTGCTGGCATCCGGCCGTGAACTGATGGACCCGGCTAAGGCCGCCGCTTTTGTCAGGGCCAAAGAGGCGGAACGCTAGGTGTCAACGTCTGATCCCAAGGACTGCCTCAAATAGTTCATACCGGCTCCTCGACCCCAGTGCCAGCAGATAATAAAACTGATGTTTTCGGCACGCCGCTCGCGACCGTGATCGTCCATTCTTCGGGCTCAACATTCCTCCTGGTCGCCTGCTGCTCTCAGGAGGCCTCGGGCCAAGAGCGTGAAGCGATCCGGTCGGCGGGGAAGTTTGTTCTTGAAACTGTTACATGCAACAAATCAATTGGCCAAAATAGGCATTCTTGTACAAATCTGTTAGATTGATGCAATAAAATAAATAAGATGCAATCCTATCAATATAATGCTCTGGTCCGAATCCTACCTGGGGAGCTAAAAGCGGACATCAACACATCGATCATCTTATGCTCTGATGTATGCGGACGACGCTCAGCCTCGATGACGATGTTGCAGTATTGATAGAACAGATGCGGAAGGCGAGAGATACCACTTTCAAGCAGGTCGTGAACGACGCTCTGCGGGAAGGTCTGGCACGATTGAGTTCGCCCGCTGAAACTCAAGTATTTCGTACCAAGCCGGTCGATCTGGGGGACTGCTATTGTCCCAACCTGGACAATGTCTGGGAAGTTCTTGATGAGGTGGAACGGAGCGGGACCGGCAGATGATTCTGGTCGACGTCAACCTGCTGGTCTATGCCTGGGACCGCAGAGGTGGTGGAGTTCAGGGGGACGCTCCGGCACTTATCCGGTACACATACATGGAATGGCCGAGGATCTCCGTGGGCGTGCGCAGCCAGGCAGCATGGGCGCGGGCCACCAGGTGCGCGCTGACCACATAGATGCCCGCCGCGGGGTCCCGCTCCAACTGCTCCGGCGCAAGGGGCACGGCGTTCAACCCGTAGGCGGATGGCGGGAACGAGCCGAAGTAGGCGAGGTGCACGGGCTGTCCATTGGCGTTATGGCCCACCCAGTCTTTCACCTGCTTGAGCGATTGTCCCCAATCCACGTTGCTGTCGTCCAGCCAGAGCGGTCCGCAGCGCGTGCCGCCGTCGAGGCCGATGGCGGCTGGATTGGTGGTGAGGCACGCCGCTTCATTGAAGTAGGAGAGATCGTCGGGGTAGATGCCTACGGCTGTCGCGATCATCCATAAACCCAGCGCCGCCGTCAGCGCGCGTCCCCAGGTGCCCCGCCGGATCAGCCATGCCGCGCCGGCGCCGCCTACCAGGCAGGCAAACGGCAGCACCGGGATGATGTAGCGCATACCCAGGTTGTCGGCAAACACGGTGTGCGCGGCGAAGAGGACGGCAGGGGGCACGAGCAGGAACAGCTTGACCCGCCGGGAAGAGGCGGTGCCGCGGAGCGCGAACAGGCCGGTGGCGCAGAGCGCGATGGCGGCCAGCGGTTCCTTGAGTAGATAGACCGCGGCGAAGTAACCGGCGAAGTGCGGCGCCAACTGGCCGCCGAGGAAGACCAGGTAATCGGGATTGTGGTCGGCATTCACGCGCGCGAGGCCGGTGGAATAGAGGTACAGGCCGCCGGGCGACAGGTAGACCGCCTGAATCGTCAGCATCGCGAGAGTGCCCATGAGCACGAAGGCCCAGGCGGGAGCGCCGAAACCGCGCGGCGGGGTCGAGCCGTTGGTGGGCGGAGTACGGACTGCCGCCGTGAGCATCAGCAGCACCGCCACCGGCAGCAGGAATATGGCCGAGAACTTGGTGCACAAGAGCAGGCCCAGGGCGAGGCCGCAGGAGATCAGGCGCCCGTTGCCCGGGTGCTCCAGATAGTGCCACAAGGCAAACAGAAACAGCATGGTGAAGGCCGCCAGTCCGGAGTCCATGGTGGCCAGGTAGCCGTGTCCCAGAATGGTTGGGTCCAAGGTATAGAGAAAGAGCGCCGCCAGCGCCGCCACCTCGCCCAGCAGTTGACGACCCCAGAGGTAGAGCAGCGCTCCCAGGGCGGCGGCCAGCAGGAGGAAGGGGAGCCTTGCCCAGAACATGGTGCGGTCGGGTCCGCCGGCGGCGATCAGTTCGGCGCCCACGGCGCGTTCTCCGCCGCCGGCGAGCATACGGCGCACCGGCGGGCTGTCGGGAAGGCGGATGCCGGCGAGCCACAAGGCGGCGCCCGCCAGTTCTTTCAGCAGGGGAGGATGCTGCAGGTTGGCGCGGATCTCGGTGGACTGTACGTAAGATAATCCGGCGGCGATATCTCCGGTTTCGTCGAAAACGGGGGTTTTAATCGCGCTAGCGAGGAAGGACTGCGCCAGAAATACGGCAATCAGCACGCCGGCCAGCAGCGAAAAAACCCAAGGCGGGCGATCGCCTGGACGCATCACTGCACATCGTAGCACGCGCCTCGGCGGGGGGAGTCCGCGGAACGGGAGAAGGCGCCTTTTTGTCCGAGCCGCGAAGCGGATTGGCAGGTGGGCCCAGAGGGTACCCCGCCTGCCCCACCACTGTTTAGACCTGGAACGAGCTGCCGCAGCCGCAGGTGGACTTCACCTGAGGATTGTTGAACTTGAAGCCGGAACCTTCCAGCGTCTCCACGAAATCGACCTCGGCGCCGTCCAGATACAGCAGGCTGGCCTGGTCCACGAACACCTTCAACCCATCGTAGGTGTAGGTCTTATCCAAGATGTTGGGCTGGTTTTCGAAGGCCATTGAATAGCTGAACCCGGAACAGCCGCCGCCGACTACGGAGATGCGCAGTCCGCTGGGAGCGGGGTCCTGGGAACCCATGATCTCCTTCACCTTGCCGATCGCTTTTTCGGTCATCTGTACCATGTTGTCTATTTACTCCTGAATTTTCGGGACTTCCCTGGGCCCCATTATACCGGTGGGAGCACATCACTCCAACGGTCAATCATTTAGATGGCGCTAGGGGGGATTTGGTCGCGGAATAATCGGCCCTGAACGGTGTTGACCGCGAATTCGCCGTGCCGGGTGACCGGCCCGGCGGGGCGTGCTATCGTGCAAGGAGTATCCGCTGAAACCCGGTAGGGTTGGTATGCGTCGGTAGCGGTATATGGGAACACTGACCGGCGTACTTTCAATCCCGGGATTCGGTAGCAAGGTTGCGGCGAAATCCAGAGTGGACTACCAGAATACCCCGGAAGGTGCGTTAGTGCAGCGTGCGCAGGCCGGCGATGAGGCGGCGTTTCGCGAGATTGTGGAGCGCTACCAAACCAAGGTCTTCTCCATCATCCACGGCATCGTGCGCCAGCGTAACGACGTAGAAGATATTGCGCAGCAAGTATTTGCGAAGGTCTACCTCTCCGTCCGGAGCTTCGATTTCCGCAGCTCGCTGATCACCTGGATCTACAAGATCACGGTCAATGAGTGCTTCGACTACCTGCGCAAGCGCAAGGTTAGGAAGCTGGTGTACGAAAGCGACATGAGCGAGGACGAAGTGCGCCGGGTGGAGAACTCCGAGCCGGCGGTGGATCGCCAGATTCCCATGGATACGACGCTGGCGCGCCGCGATTATCTGGTAAAGCTCCTCGGGCGGGTGTCCGAGGAAGAGCGTATGTTGTTGACCATGAAGGAAGTGGAAGGGTTCTCGGTGGAAGAGTTGGCTCTCCGTACGGGAATGAACGAGAACACGATCAAAGTGAAGCTGTTTCGGGCGCGGCAGAAGCTAGTGAAAGCGGCGCAGCGCCTTGATCGGGCTCCCGGCATGGTGGCCAATTGAGAAGCAAGGCCGAGCGGTTGGGTTGGAAGTCGGTTCCCGGAAGCGGGCGGGCCAGGCGGCCGGTAGACTCGCAACGGGTGGGCTGAGGCGTGGTATTTTCGTTGTTTACAGGGAAGAAGCTTATGCATGCGGTAGTGATGGAGAGCCTTGAGGAGTACCTGTCCGGCACGCTGAAGCCGGCGGCTCTGCGGGATATTGAGGCGCACCTGAGCAACTGTGAGCTATGCCGCCGGGAAGTGGCCGGCATGCGACGGGTTTCGCAGTGGTTCGGCGCGTTCAAAGTGGAAGAGGAGATGGCGCCGGCTCCGGGGTTTTATGGGCGGGTGATGCGGCAGGTGGGCAACCGCCAGGCCGTGCCCTCTTTTGCCGGTTTCTTTGCCCTGGATTTCGCCTTCGGGCGGCGGTTGGTCTTTGCGTCGCTGGTGACGCTGGCGGTGCTGGGCGGCTACCTGGTTTCGCACGAAAGCGAATACCCCACGGGGCTCTCGCCCGAAGCCGTGATGGCGCAGCAGGATTCGCCGGCGTACGAGAGCGCCGGGGCGCAGGAAAACATGCTGGCCACGATGACAACCTATGAGCCCTAATCTCCTCGAGAAAGCGAGCTTCGCCCGATCGTGGGATCCAAAGGTTGCCTGCATGATCACGCTGACGCTGGTGTTCCTGTGCGGCGCGGCGGCGGGAGCGGTGGCGATGAATTTCGGCGTGCATAACCTCTTGCACCAACCTTCTTTCGACACGGCCGCGGGCAGGGAACTCTATTTCTCGCGGATGAAGCGCGAACTCAACCTGACGAGCTCCCAACAGGAGCAGATGGAGTCCATTCTCAACGATTTCTGGCAGTACTACCGCACCGTGCTGAGCGAAAGCAAGACCAAGGTGGAACAGATCCTGACCGAGGAGCAGCGCAGGAAATTCGAGCACATCCTCCAGGAACGGCAGCCGAAGTAGCGGCGCAGTACTACTGGTAACCTCACCAGTGTTGACACCTACCGGGTCCATGTGCACAATGGGTTAGCTACATGCGCCAATTCCGGTTTTTGTTCTTGCTGGCGGCCGTCGCCGCCGCCTCTTTGTTGTCCGCGTGCGGTGATAGTGGCGAGAAGCCGTCCACCGTGCGGACATTCAACATGGGTGAGAAGGTCGAGCTCGGCCACATCAGCTACCAGGTATTTGAAACGCAGTGGTTGACGCACATCGGGCAGGGCACGGATGCGCGCATTCCACAGCATCGCTTCTTCCTGGTGCGGCTGAGCGCTTTTAACAGCTACGGCAGCGATGTCATCGTGCCCAATTTCAGCATCGAGGACGACAGCGGCAACACCTACCCCGAACTGAGCTCGGGAGAAGGCGTGCCGCAGTATATCGGGTACCTGCGCAACGTCAAGCACATGGACTCGGCGCAAGGCAACGCGCTTTTCGACGCTCCGCCGCGCCACTACAAGATGAAGTTCACCGACGAGAGCGGGGAAAAAGTCGCTTATGTGGATATCCCGCTGAGTTTCGCGGCGGAAAGCGGCGAAGTTCCGACAACGCTCGGCAGCGAAAAAAAGAAGTAACGCGGGTTTTAAGGCAGCGGCAATCGCGCGGCGATAGAATTAGGGTATGTGGGCCGCCGCGGCGTTTCTCCTGTTTTTCCAGGCCGATTACACCACCGAAGGCATGAAGGCCCTCGACGAGGGTAAGTACGAGGTTGCGGCACAGGCATTCCGCAAAGCCATCGAGGCGGATTCCAAGGACTACTTCGCCCACTTCAATCTGGCCATGGCCTATACGCTGCTCCGGCGGGATGCGGAAGCCGTCGCCGAATATCGCAAGACCCTGGAACTCAAGCCGGGGCTCTACGAAGCGGAGTTGAACGGCGGCATCGTGCTGCTGCGCCAGAAGAACCCCGCCGAGGCGCTGCCGTTCCTGGAGGATGCCGCGGGGCAGAAGCCCAAGGAGTTTCGCCCGCGCTATTACCTGGCGGAATCGCAACTGCAGACCGGGGACTACGCCAAGGCGGAAGAGAGCTACAAGCTGGCCATCGCGCTGGACGCCAAATCGGCGGATGCGCAACTGGGCATGGCGCAGGTGCTGGTGCAGCAAGGACGCATCGGCGATGCCGAACCGTACTTTCGGCAGGCGGCGCAATTGGAGCCGAAGTATCGCGGGTACCTGCTGGAACTGGCCGGTTTGTACGAGAAGGCCGCCCAGAACCGCGAAGCCATCGATATCTACCGCGTGTTCCCCGATAACCCCGCCGCGCAGGCGCGGATGGGCGAATTGCTGCTCGAATCCAAACAATTCGAGGATGCCGTGCCGCGGCTGGAAGAGGCCTTCGGCAAGGATCCCAGCCCGGCCAATCGCAGCGCCCTGGCGGCCGCCTACGTCTTCACCCGGAAACTGGACAAGGCGCTACCCCTGCTGGAACAATCGGTGGCCGCCGAACCCGGCAACTACGACCTGCGGTTGATGTACGCGCGCGCGTTGCGCGACAAGCGGCAATTCCAGCCGGCCGCCCGCCAGTTCTACGAAGCGGCCAAACTGAAGCCGGCCGAACCCAAGCCCTGGACCGAACTGGGCGGCATGCTCTACATGTCGGGCGACCTGCCGCAGGCACTTTCGGCTTTTGAAGAGGCCGCGAAGAAAGGCGAGAGTACCGCGGGCAACTGGTTCCTGCGCGCCATCATCCTGGATAAGCTGCGGCAGATCAAACCGGCCAAGGATGCCTACGAGCATTTTCTGTCCATGAGCCAGGGGAAGAATCCGGACCAGGAATTCCAGGCGCGGCAGCGGGTGCGGATTCTGCAAAGGGAGATCGACAAGCGGTGAGAGGCACACGAACCATCCTGGTGCTGCTGGCGATGGGCTTGGTTGCCGCCGCCGGCCCGCTGCATGCCGACCTGAAGGCGGCGCTGGCCGAACACGATCTGGGCAGACGTTCTAAGCTGGCGCTGGATAACGCGGGTTCAGCCCTGAAAGCCGCGCGCGAGGCCTATCAGAAGGAAGACAACGCGGCTCTGGCGGCGGCCGTGCAGGAGCTCCAGGAATCGGTCGACCTGGCCTGGGACTCGCTGGAAAGCACGGGCAAGAATCCGCGCAAGAGTCCGCGATGGTTCAAGCAGGCGGAAATCGAAACGCGCAGCCTGCTGAAGAAACTGGAGACCTTGCAGCACGATATGGGATTCGAGGATCGTCCCGTGCTGGACAAAGCCAAGGCCCGCCTGCAGAAGGTACACGACGATCTGCTGACCGGCCTGATGGAGGGCAAAAGCCAATGAAAACGTTGCTCTGCTGCTTGCTTCTGGCGGCGCCCGCGGCCGCGCAGCGCGATTTTCTGACGGCCGACGAAATCGACCAGATCAAGGAAGCGCAGGAGCCGAACCTGCGGCTCAAACTCTACGCCGATTTCGCCAAACTGCGGCTGGATCTAGTGCGGGATTTGCTCAAGAAGGACAAGGCCGGCCGCTCGATCCTGATCCACGACACGCTGGACGAGTACTCCAAGATCCTCGACGCCATCGATACGGTGGCGGATGCGGCCAGCGAGCGCCACACCGACATCAAGGTGGGACTCGCCGCCGTGGCTGCCGCCGAAAAGGCGATGCTGCCGGTGCTCAAGCAGATTGAGGAAAACCGGCCCAAGGATCTGGAGCGCTACGAGTTTGCCCTGACGCAGGCCATTGAGACCACGGCCGACAGCCTGGATCTGGCCGAGCAGGATCTGGGCAAGCGCGCCAGCGACGTGGAGCAGCGCCAGCAGGCGCAGAAGAAGGCCATGGACGCCCAGATGAGCCCCATCGAGAAGGAGGGGGACGCGGCCAAGAAGAAGGAAGCGGCCAAGGCGCCCGACGAGAAGGCCGAGGACGACGCCGCTCCCCGGAAGAAGCCGCCTACGCTGCTGCGGCCGGGGGAAAAACTGGGCGAAATCAAACAGTAAGGGCGGGATGCGGTTCAACGCAGAGACGCGGAGGCACGCGCAGGGCTCTTTGCCACGGTGGGAAATCCCGGGGGGCGAGGTTGGGTGGGTGGCGAGGGTGATTTTGACGCGGAGACGCGGAGGCGCGGAGGAAGACGCGGAGTAGCAGAAGGAAATTCAAAACCTGAGAACGCGAAGCCAGCGGAGATTTCGCGTGCTGGGCAGCGCGGGGCACGCCATAGTGGAGGGTTGGCGAGAACGCCAAGGCAAAGAATCGCGGGGTTGCTGGAGAACACCGGTTTCCTCTTGACATACGAATGTCTTCGTAGTAACTTCTTCGTATATGGCGGAGAAGCTGCCCCGGCCTACCGATGCCGAACTGGAAATCCTGACCGTGCTGTGGAGCCGCGGGCCAACCACGGTGCGCGAGGTGCACGACGCGATCTGCGCGCGCAAGCCCGCGCAGTACACCACCGTGCTCAAGATGCTGCAGATCATGGCGGAGAAGGGACTGGTGCGGCGGGATGAGAAGCAGCGCGCGCACATCTACCGCGCCGCGCAGCCGCGGGAATGGACGCAGCGGCAACTGGCGGGCGACCTGCTGCAGCGGGCGTTCGACGGATCGGCGCGCAGCCTGCTCGTGGGCGCGCTGTCCGCGCGGAAGGCGTCGAAGGAAGAACTGTCCGAGCTGCACCGCCTGCTTGAGGAATACGAAAAGGGGACGCGATGAGCCTGCTCGAACTCTGGGTACACACTCCCGCCGCGGCGGCATTGGGCTGGACGCTAGCGCACTCCTTATGGCAAGGCGCGCTGGTGGCACTGGTGCTGGCTGCCGCGCTCGGCGTGATGCGGTCTTCGCGCGCGCGTTACGCCGCCGCGTGCGTGGCCATGCTGGCGTTGCTCTGCGGTTTCTGCGTGACGTTCCAGCACGTTCTGGCGGAGCAGGGAATGCAAGGCGCCGGGCCGAGTTTGCTGAAGCCTGCCCCTGCCGATCTCGGTGACGGGCCGATCGCGGCGAAAGTCCCGGCGCGGTTCCGCGCGGTGGAGTATCTGCCGTGGCTGGCCCCATTCTGGATGGCGGGCGTTCTATTCTTCCAATTGCGCGGCGTGGCGAGTTGGATGGCCGCGCGGCGTATGCGGCGCAGGGGAGTGTGTGCCGCCACCGGGTTCTGGCAGGGGAGGCTCGACACCTCTGGCGCGCGGCTGCGGGTTTCGCGTCCGGTCACGCTGCTGGAATCCTGCCTGGCGGAAGTGCCGGTGGTGATTGGCTATCTTCGCCCCGTCATCCTGATGCCGGTGGGCCTGTTGGCCGGGTTGCCGCCCTCGCAGGTGGAATCCATTCTGCTGCACGAACTGGCGCACATACGGCGCCACGATTACCTGGTCAACCTGTTGCAGATCGTGGTGGAAAGCCTGGTGTTCTATCACCCCGCGGTGTGGTGGATTTCCGGGGTAATTCGCGCCGAGCGCGAGAACTGCTGTGACGACGTGGTGGTGGCCACGCAAGGCGATCGGTTCGTCTACGCCGCCGCCCTGGCCGCATTGGAAGAAAATCGTGGGGTAGCGCGCGACGCCGTGCTGGCCGCCACGGGAGGTAGCCTGGTGAAACGCGTTCGCCGATTGTTGGTACAACCGGAGGGGCCGCGCGCCACTCTGACACCCGTCCTTTCCGCCGCCGTTCTGACTATGACGCTGGCGGCCGCCATGGCGGCGTGGCAAACCAGCGCGACGCCGCCGCGGCCGCCCGCGCCGCCCGCACCGCCCGCACCGAGCGTCCCGGTGCGGGTGCTGGCGCAAGCGCAATCGGCGCCCGCGCCCGTCGCGGAGGCGACCCCTTACACCAAGTGGGTCAGCGAGGACGTCGCCTACATCATCACCGACGCCGAGCGCGCCGCCTTCAAACGTCTGCAATCCAATGCGGAGCGCGAGCACTTCATCGAACAGTTCTGGCTGCGCCGCGACCCGACTCCCGGCACCGTGGAAAACGAATTCAAAGAGGAACACTACCGGCGCATTGCCTATGCCAACGACCATTACGCATCGGGCATTCCGGGCTGGAAAACCGACCGCGGCCGCATCTACATCACCTACGGGCCGCCCGACGAGAAAGAAAGCCACCCTTCGGGAAGCGCGACTTCCGATGTTCCCAGCGAGCAGTGGCTGTACTCCCTCATCCAAGGCGTCGGGACCAACATCATCGTCGAATTTGTCGACTCTGCCAAGACAGGCGAATACCGCATGACCATGGACCCGTCGGTAATGGCGGTGGTAACCGCCGACACCCCCAAAGCCGGCGCCACCGTACAGCCGATGATCCCTGGCGGCGTATTGATCTCCGTTCCACTCACTGCCTACGGAGACCATAAGGTCAGCGTGTCCGCACGCGTGGTCGGCAGGGAGGGGCGCGTGGCGCATGTCTCCGAGGATCCCATCCAGGGTCCAGCGCCGATTTTCACCAAGGTCTTGCCTCTTGCCAAGGGAACCTATCGTTTCGAAATCGTCGTCAGGGACATGACGTCCGGCAAACTGGCCGCCGACAACATCGAGTTCGAGGTGAAGTAGGGGTTACTGCACCTTGGCCTGCCGCGTGACGGGCGGCTCTTTACCCGCGTGCACGCCCATCAAGCGCCGGTGTGTCGCCTTCGCCGCGTCGAGCAGTTCGGTGTACGGACGGTCCGTCACGTCCACCAGCCCGATGTTGTAGTTCTCGCCGTCGAAGCGGCCGGTGGATGGCTCGTCGATCCACTCGAACCAGTGCGCGCCCACGATGGACGGGTCGGCGAAGGCATTCTCGATGTAGTAACGATAGGCCACGCCGCGCTCTTCCTGGCTGCTGGTCTGCTTCAATCCCGGAGTCATGCCGCGGCCCGGCGTGCCGAAGTGAAATTCGCCGATCAGAATCGGTTTGTCGATCAGGCTGCGGACCTTGTCGATTTCCGTCTGGTTCACCTGGTAGGCGTAGTTGTTCAGGCTGTACACATCGAAGACTTTGGACAGGCGGACGATTTCGGGCGGCGCGCTGGAGCCGAAGCGCAGTCCCAGGCTCAAGTGGTTGGGATCGTGCTTGCGTATGGCCGCGGTCGCCGCCTCGACGAACTTCTGATACGCCTCGTAGAGGAAAGCCTTGCGCCGGTCGGGCGAATCGCCCTCTTTGAGGAATGCCTGCGCCGCCTTTTTCAGGGCGCTTTCCGGCCCGGCGAGGATGGCATCCACGGCCACGGCTTCGCGCCCCGGCCAGGGCGGTTCGTTGCCCAGGAAATAGCCCAGCACGTAGGGATCGTCTTTGCGCGCGTCGCACTGTTGGGCGGCCGCGCGGTCGATGTTGGCTGCGTACTCGGGCGCATAGACGTCGGGCACGCCCATGGGGCCGGTCTCGATTCCCCAACCGCGCAGTGTGACCACGTAAGGCACGCGGTGCGCGTTGCCGAGGCGCTGATCGCTCCAGTTGCCGACGGTGTTGAAGCCCCAGGCGAACATGCGGCGGGCGGTGAGGTCGACCCACTTCGCGCCCCAGTCGACGCCAAAGCGGCGCACCATGTTCCAGGTGTAGAAACTGGCGCCGCCGCGGCCTCCGCCACGCCCGCCCCCACTCCCGGCGGAGCCGTCCGCCGGCGGCAGCGCGGCGAACAACTGCTCGCGCCCCTGGGTGGAAGTGGCGGCCGCGGCGCCCATGGAATCGGCGCCCAACGAGAGGAACAGGTGCCCGTCGGGGTCCACAAACCACCACTTGCCTTCGATTTTTTCCACGCGGAAGAAGCCCGTGGCTTTAGCCTTGGAGCCCTCGTAACCGCCGTACTGGCAGTAGGAGAAATCGCCCTTGCCGAGCGCCTTATCCTCGGCGGCCCAGGCGGCCTGCAACTGCTCCAAGCTGGTGGCCTTGCCCGGCCAATCGTCGCCCATCCACTGGCCGAACTGGTCGACCAGGGGCTTGGCGTCCAGCAGAGCGTCGCCGGGATCCTGATTGGTCAAGCGGACCGCGCGGATTTCAAGCGACGGCGCGCCGATGGGGTTGGCCATGACGACGCCGATCTGGCTGACCGATTTCAGCTCGCCCGGCGTGCCGCTGAGGTTGATGAACATCATGGGGCGGGCCTTATTGTGCACGCTGGCCAGGTCGTTGCCCGAGTGCGGCGGCTGGGTGAGAAAACTCAGCGGCACGGCGGAGCGAATCCAGGCTCCGGGCACCGGCGCGAGGCGCACCGAGCGGACGCCGCCGGCGTCGTGTATGCGCAGGTCGAAGCGCTGCGGCGAACTGAGGCGCAGCTCCAGCACCAGAAATTGGAAAGGACTCCAATCGGCGGGCAGGGCGGCGTCGAGGTCTTTCAACGTCCAGGTGATCTCCGTGCTGGCGCCCTGGAAAACGGCGCGCCTGGTCTCACCGCGGGCGGAACCCGCCGCGGCGAGAAGCGCGGACAGCATGCAGATCCAATACCGGTGCATCGTCTTCTCCCGAAATGCCAGGGTGGCACATGGCGCGCCGCCGCGCCACCGTTCATATATGCTGGAAGCTCCCATGTTCGCTTACGACGACCAACTTCTGGCCGCGGCGCAGCCCGTGCCGCAATCCATAGACGACGCGATCCGCACCATGCAGGCGATCGACGCGATCTGTGGCGATGGGGACGGGCTGAAGTGGTTCAACTGGCTGTACCTCGATGTCACCCGGGCGGTGGAGGCGCGGGTGAACGCGGGCGGCTTCCAGGATGCGGCGTGGATGGCCGCGTTGGACGTGCGGTTTGCGGACCTCTACTTCGGGGCGCTGCGGAGCGCGCTATCGGGCGGGGTGGCGCCAGAATGCTGGCAGGTGCTGTTGGAGCGGCGCGATTGCACGGCGCTGGCGCGGATTCAGTGCGCGCTGGCGGGGGTGAATGCGCACATCAATCACGATCTGCCCATCGCCATCGTGCGGATGGGCGCCGCGCCCGCCCATGGGGAGACGCATTACGCCGATTACAGCGCGCTCAATTCCACGCTCAGCGCGCGCATCGATGCGGCGAAGACGGAGCTGCACGTGCGCCTGTTGGGCGACCTGCTGCCGCCGGTATCGCACCTGGAGGATACCGTCGCGGCGTTCAGCGTGACGGCGGCGCGCGAGGCGGCGTGGAACAATGCGGAGATGTTGTGGGCGCTGCGCCCGTTCCCGGAGCTTTCGGCGCGCATGGCGGACACGCTGGACGGCATGACGGCGGTAATCGGCAAGACGCTGCTGATTCCGGTGGCGTAAGTGCCTGCCTGTTGAGGGCAGGGTCAGATGAAGAGTTGGCAGGCGGACCCAGAGGGTACCCCGCCTGCCCCACCGGCCTGTCCTACGGGGCCCAGCCCGGCATCACGTAGGCGTAGAACATGACCAGCAGGCCGATCACGCTGGCCAGGAAGATGCTGTGCTTCAGCGTGAAACGGAAGAGGCGGGCTTCGTCTTCGCGCTTCAGGCTGGTGGCGGCGGCGGCCACGGCGATGCTGGTCAGGCTGATCATCTTGCCCATCACTCCGCCGGCGGAATTGGCAGCCGCCATGAGCACGGGGTTCTGGCCCAGTTTTCCGGCGGTCACTACTTGCAGGGTGCCGAACAGCGCGTTGGAGGAGGTATCGCTGCCGGTGAGGAAGACGCCCAGCCAACCGAGCAGGGCGCTGAAGAAGGGGAACAGCGCGCCGGTGGCGGCGAAGGCGAGGCCCAGGGTGGCGGTGGCGCCCGAGTAGTTCATCAGGAAAGCCAGGCCAAGCACGGCGGCCAAGGTGAGTTCGGCGAGCGCCAGTTGCTTGGCCGTGTGGAGCAGCACGCGTCCGAACCGGGCGGGCGATAGGCCGGCGACCATCGATGCCAGAATGGCCGCGATCAGGCAGGCGGTGCCGCTGGCGGAGAGCCAGGTGAAGTTGTACACGGCCGCATAGGGTGCGGGTTTGGCCACCGCGGGCGGCATGCGCTGGATGGCATTGTGCAGGCCCGGCCAGTTGATGAGGATGTTGAATTTGTTGAGCTCAGTCTGGAGCGGCTTGTAGCCCCACAGCAGCACGAATGTGACCAGCAGCAGATAGGGCGCCCAGGCCAGCGCTACCTCGCGGCCGCTGTGCTTGCTGGGCGGTCCTCCGCGCCGCCGGATGACGAGCAGCAGGCCGCCCATGGCCGCCATCGATGCCAGAATATCGGTGAGCTGCGGCCCCATGAAATTGGACACCAGGAACTGCGTGCCGGCGAACGCGGCGCCGCAGAGGGCGGCCGCCGGAAGCACGGCGCGGAGGCCTTTCCAGCCGCTCATGACGAGGATCAGGTACGCCGGCACGAACAGCGAAACCGGGGCGCAGATGCGTCCCACGCCGGCGCTTAAGCGGTCGAGGGGCAGTCCGGTGGTAACCGCCAGCGTGGCCACGGGAATCCCGATGGAGCCGAAGGCCACGGGCGCGGTGTTGGCCAAAAGGCAGATGGCGGCGGCGTAGAAGGGTTCGAAGCCGAGGCCGGTGAGCATGGCTGCCGCCACCGCCACCGGAGTGCCGAAGCCGGCGGCGCCCTCGATGAAAGCGCCGAAGGCGAAGGCGATGAGCAGCGCCTGCAAGCGGCGGTCGTCGGTGAGGTGCCCGATGGAATCTTTCAGAACTTCGAATTTGCCGCTCTCCAGGGTGACGCGGTAGAGCAGAATGGCGCTGAATACCACCCACCCGATGGGGAAGAGTCCGAAGGCGGCGCCGTAGGCGACACTACTGGCGAGCAATCCCGGCGGCATGCCGTAGATGCTGGCGGCCACCACGGCGGCGGCGGCGAGCCCCGCCAGGGACGCCATCCAGGCGGGCTTGCGCAGCACGCCCAACAGCACCAGCAGGGTGAAGATGGGAATCGCGGCCAACAGTGCCGAGAGCGGCAAGCTGTTGCCAATGGGTGTATAGGTTTGTTGCCACATGGTGGAGTCTCAGCCTTGGATGCGCTTCTCTTTCCCGCTCCAGAAGGTTTCGCGCAACTGGCGCTTGACGATCTTGCCGGTGCCGGTTTTGGGCAGCGCGGTGTCGCCGATCCGGAAGCGGCGGGGCATTTTGAATTTGGCGATGCGCTGCTGCAGGAAGTCGCAAAGCGCGGTCTGGTCCAGGGCGTGGCCGGGCTTCACCACCACGAAGGCGGCGGGCACTTCGCCCCATTGCGGGTCCGGCGCGCTCACCACGGCGCACTCCAGCACGGCCGGGTGGGCGGCGATGGCCCGCTCCACTTCGATGGAGGAGATGTTCTCTCCGCCGGAGATGATGATGTCCTTCTGGCGGTCCACGATTTGGATGAAGTTCTCTTCGTCCCACACCGCCATGTCGCCGGTGTGCAGCCAGCCGTTGGTCATGACGGCGGCGGTGGCTTGCGGCTCCTTATAATAGCCGTCCATGACGTTGTCGCCGCGCACCACGATCTCGCCGAAGGTCCGCATGTCGCGCGGCACGTCGTTCATATGCGGATCGACCACGCGCACCTCGCAGCCCGGCAGGGGCCATCCGGCCATGGCGCGATGGCGCAGGCGGTCCTCGTAGTCGGCAAAGCACACGGTGGATTTGTCGCGCGAACTGGTGGCGACGGGCGAGGTTTCGGTAAGTCCGTAGCCCACCCCCACGATCGCCGGGCTGGGAAATACAGTTTCCATACGGGCCACCAGCTCGGGCGAGGAGGCCGCGCCGCCCAAGAGGATCAAGCGCATGCTGGAGACGTCCCACTTGCCGACCTCCGGGCAGTGGAGCAGCGCGTTGGCCATGGTGGGGACGAGCGACATGGACGTGGCCTTCTCTTCCTGGATGAGGCGCAGCACGTGCGCCGGATCGAAGCGCCGCACCATCACCTGTTTGAGCCCGTGGAAGGTGGCGCATTGCGGGCGGCCCCACCCGTTGGCATGGAAGAGCGGGATGGTGTGCAGTTCGACGTTTGTCTCGTCGTTGTAGAAGGTGGCCGAGATGCTCAGCATGTGCATGTAGAGCGTGCGATGCGAGAGCGTGACGCCCTTCGGCGTGCCGGTGGAGCCGGAGGTGTAAAACAGTTCGGCGATTTCGCGTTCGTCGAAGGTGAACAGATCGGGCCGCTGGATGCGCCCGCGCGAGGCCAGTTCCTCGTAGGGCTCGCCCGATTCCACCCAGCGTTGCACGCTGGGGCAGGACTGGCGCAATTGTTCCACCAGGGGGGCGAAATCGGCCTCATAGACCAGCACGCACGGTTCGGCGTGGTTGAGGATGGCCGCCAGTTCCGCGGCGGTGAGGCGCACGTTGAGCGGCATGACGATGGCGCGGATGAGCGGCGCGGCGAAATAGCCTTCCAGCAACTGGTGGGTATTGAAGCTCAGGTAGGCCACGCGGTCGCCGGGAACCACGCCCTCGGAGAGCAGTCCGAAGGCGAGGCGCTCGACGCGTCCGCCGAATTCGGCGTAAGTGAAGCGGCGGTCGCCCGAGACCACGCCGGTCTTCTTCGCGTAGAGGTCCACGGCGCGGTAGAGCGCCCGAATGGGCGTGAGAGGCACGTGCATGACCTTGCGATTGTATCAGGGGACACGAGAAGTGGGGCAGGTAATCCAGGCCGCGGGGGCGGCGGGGCGCTTTCAGGCAGCGCAAGCCGACAGGGGCGACGTACCCAGTGGGGCCCAGGTCCCGGGTCCGACCCAAAGGGCTAGCGGGGGCGCCGACTGGAAAGCCGGCGGCCGGCCAGGATGGCTGCCGCGCAGAGCAGCAGCGCCGCGGTTGCCGGTTCGGGTGTTTCGACGCTGGGCGGGGGCGGACTATCCGGCGGCGGCACGGGCAGCCAGGGCGGGCTGGTGTTGGGCGGTGAGGGGCCCTCTCGGGGTGTAGTCGGGGGTGGCGGAATGTCGGGGGTGCCGGGGATGCCGGGGATGGGGGTGATGCCGGGGATGGGGTTGGGCGCGATGCCGGGGAAGGGTGGTGGGCTCCATCCCAGCGGCGGCGCGGGGGGCGTTCCCTCCGGCGGCGGGCCGATGGTGTTGCCGGGTACCCAGCCGCCGGGGAACGGTGTGGGCGGGATCCACGCCAACCCGGGACCAGATGGCGGGACCGGCAAGGTGGTGAAGTCGATCGGCCAGACGGTGGGCACTGGGGGCGGAATCGTCACTTCCGGCAAAAGCGGTGACCTGAATCCCGGCGGAGCCGACTCTCCGCGAGACAAGGGGAATGCCGTGAAGCCGAGGGTATCCGTACCCTCCGGTACCGGCCCCACGCTGCCGCTCGGCCCTCCCGGCGGCAGCCAGGTCCCCAGCAGGGGAGGGAAGATCTCGTGGACCACCCTGGGCAGGGAGAACACGTCCGGTGGCGCGGCTGCCGCCTCGGGGAGGTCCAGGTCGATGTCCGGTTCGCCGGCCTGCGCCGGTTCGGGCGGGGTGAGCGAAACGCGGTTGCCGCAACGGGCGCGCGCCGTGTGTGTACCGTCGGTAAGCAGCGCCTCGTTGGCCGCCAGGCGCACCTTGCGCCGCGTCCAATAGATGCGGTTTCCCTGGCGATACGAGACGTAGACGGCGGTGGAAGCCGACGCCCGTGCGATGCGTGTGCGGCTGCGATCGAAGCCGGCATAGTGCGCCGCCGCGGTTGGATCGGCGCGCAAGGCTGCGTCGAGTTCGGCGGCCGAGTACGCGCCGCCGCGGATCACGGAGTAAGGATAGATGGCGCGGGGCCATGTCGCGATAGTGGCCGGCCGCACGGGTGCCGTGTCTGCCGGGTTGGTCACGGGCGCCGGGTCCGGGCCCCGATCCTCGCGGACCGGTTTCTTCGATGTCAGCACCCAATAGAGCAGACTGTGGGCGCCCAGTATGGCGGCACACGCCAGACACACGTGTCGTGGGTTAGGCCGCTGCAAGTTGCGAGCCATGGTGACTTGATTTTGTGTCAAGCGGCGCTGAAGATCTGAGGAGGGGCGGGGGAAACGCTCAGTTCCGCAATTTCATTATGCGCGTCGCGCGGCGCGAATCACATCGGGAATAGCGCGTACTCCCAGGGGCTTTGGGTCTACTCCTTACCAGCGGCCTTATTCGAGACCGGCGCTAACCCGAAGGTACTGGACCGATAGTATGGCCGCACGCGGATAGACCAAGTTTGGGACGGGTAAGTTGCGAATGGAACTTTCGGCCCACTCGTCACCTCAGTACTTACGGTGTCCCACGCCGCGTGTCACGGCGGTTCTTATGTAACACGATTTAGGCATGACTTCTCTCGTACTTATCAAGGAAGATGGTCCCGCGTAATTACAGTGCCTCGTTCTCGATGCGGACTTATGACGGGGCTGGCGGGGGCCTGGCGCGCGGCTGTTGTCCCGCCGCCGCGCCGGGGTGGCCGCCTCGCCCAAGGTCCGGCCCGCTAATCGGCGGGACGCCGGGCCGCGCTTTTGGGAATACCTGGCGCTCCTGATCCTGGCGGGCCGTGGCCCAAGGCGCCCACTCCCTCAGAAGCTGTGAAAGAATGTAGTTCGCAGATGAAAGCGCCTGCGCCACCAACTGCAAGTCGTTTACCTACAAAGGTGGAGCAGCGCTTTCGCCTGCCAAATCCGGTTGCTGGGGGATTATTTCACAGCTCCCTCACGGTTGCGGCTCGGCCTGGCGCACTCCTACGCCAGGATCCTCCCGGTTGGCCGACATTCGGGTAAGCCTCTCGCTTCCGGGTCGCGCATCCCCCTTTAACGGGTGCCCGGGCGCCGGCGGCGACGCGTGCTATGATGTGGCAGAGAAGCTATTCTTGGAGGAAATGAAACCATGGGTCCCGTGGGTTGGCCGGAGACGGTGTTCATCTTTTTCCTCGCGTTGATCCTCTTCGGTCCGAAGAAACTGCCGGAGTTGGGTCGCACCGTGGGAAAGGCATTGACCGAGTTCCGCCGCGCATCGAACGAACTCAAGTCCACGTTCGATCGCGAAATGAAGAGCCTGGAACAGGAGACGGAGTCGTTCAAGGAAATTTCGAATCAGTTTCAGTCCGACACGTACAGCTACGATTACTCGTCCTATGAATCCACGTATGAGGGTTCGTATGGCAACGAAAACAACGATTCTACTGTCACCAGCCCCTCCACTCTAAGCGCATCCGCACCTCAGGACGCTGAATCGACAGCCGGTTTGCCGGAAGGCACGGTTGCTTATGGGTCGGAATTCGCCGCCACCGGCGAATCCGGCGGACATGTTCCGGAAGCATCGGCGCATGAATCGCCGGACGCCCACCCCGAGCAACTGCGCCCCGCGGCGGCATCCCCGGCCGAACATAATACGTAACGAATGAATCCATCCGATGAGCAGAAGGGGACGACTGTTCCCCCGGCCGGGGAAGTGTCTTCCCCGGGTAGTGTGCATGCAGGGGCGCCGGATCACGCGGCGTCCGCCGAGTCGGTGGTGCAGCCGGCCGATCCTGAGGATAGTTACGAGGATGGATATCCGCACGAACCCGAGCCCGCGCCTCCGGCGCCTCCCGTTCCGCCGCCTCCGCCCGCGCCGACGCAGGCCGTAGCGACCATTCCGCGGCGCAAGAGCGGGGGCGGCAAGACTCCGCCGCCTCCGCCTCCGCCATCCGGCGGCGATGGGGACGACGAGGACGAGGAAGGCATGCTCCGCATGTCTTTCCTGGGCCATTTGGAAGAACTGCGCACGCGCATCATCCGCGCTCTCATGGGCGTGGCTGTGGCTTTTGTACTGAGCCTCACGTACTGTAGCCAGCTCTGGGACTTTGTCTGCCAGCCCGCCGTGGCGGCGCTCAAGACGCTCGGCTACAAGGAACAGAACCTGGTCCAGATTGAACCCATGGAAGCGTTCAATATCATCTGGTTTAAACTGCCGGTTTTGTGCGCCGTTTTCCTTGCCGCTCCCTGGATCCTCTATCAGGTGTGGGCCTTCATTGCCCCCGGCCTCTACAAACGGGAACGCCGATGGGCCGCGCCCTTTGTGCTGGGAGCGGGTGGTTTGTTTATTTTCGGCGGCTTCTTTGCTTACTTCGTCGTATTCCGCTTTGGACTTACTTTCCTGCTCAGTATCGGTCAGGGCAACCACGTTGTGGCCATGGTATCGATGACCGAGTATTTCGACCTCTTCGTCAACGTCATGATGGGTGTCGGCCTGATCTTCGAGTTACCGGTACTTATTTTCCTGGCGATCCTGCTCAGACTGGTCACTCCCTCGTTTCTCATGAATCACAGCCGGTACGCGATTCTGGCCATCTTCATCATCGCCGCCATCGTCACGCCGACCCCGGACGTCTTCAACCTGATGTTGTTTGCCGTGCCCATGTGTTTCCTTTTTTATATCGGAATCTTCGCCGGGTACTTATTGGTACTGCATCGGGAGAACCGTAGGTTCCCATGGAAGAAGACCATGACCATCGTCATCCCCGTACTCCTCCTACTAGCTTTGGTGCTATACATGGCCATTACCAAGCATGGTATGAGGCTGGTACCACATTGGCCGTTCCTGACGAGATAAACGGCTCGTTTTTGTAGAATTGTCTCGGGCATCCGATGTAACATCAGGTGACCATTGGTGCCCAGCACCTGGTCCACACCTTGTGCTGCGATGGATTTATACAAAGCGATTCAGGAGTTGTACGCCGAAAAGGAAAAGTTGGAGCGTGTGATTGCCTCGCTGGAGGAACTCCAACGGAACGCCGGGGTTTTGCCCGAACCGCCCAAGCCTGCCAAGCGCCGGGGCCGCAAGTCCATGAACACCGAGGAACGCCAGGAGGTTTCGGAGCGCATGCGCAAGTACTGGGCCAGCCGCCGGCAGGCCGGGAAGGACGAACCGTCCGGCGCGGGCGGTTAGGCCTCCGGAATCACGCGGAATATCGGGAAACTCACCGCTTGAAATACCACAGGCAATAATATTGTTCGCCCGCGCCGTACTGATAGCGCAATTCAAACCCACAGCGCTCCGCCATTTCGCGAGCCTGCCGCTCGGTGAAGCACTCGCCCACCCAGCTATGCTCCGGGGCGCCTCCCAGGGGCGAGCCCTGAACCTGGAACTTGAACAGCCCTCCCGGGCGCAGCAGCCGGTGGACTTCGCTCACATAATTCTCGATGATTTCGCGGCTGGGAATGTGTTGGAACACGATCACCGAAAATGCGAAATCGAACTCCAGGCGGCGGCCGATTCGCCAGCGATGCCACCAATGCGGCGCCAGCGCGGAAAGATCCTTGCCATTGTTCCGAATCACGTGCGCGTTGGGAAACTGGGCAAGCGCCTGGCGGGCCTGGCGCACCATCTCCCGGCTGATATCCACCGCCCAGACTTCACCGAAAAAACCCGCCAAAGCCCGCGTCACCCGCCCCGCGCCGCAACCGATCTCCAGCACCCTCATGTCCTTGGGATCGCGTCCCTGGCAGACATTCGGCAGATCGGTCAAGATCTCCTTTTCCAGTTCGACCTGCCCGGACCGGAAGAATTCCTCGTCGGTCCATTCGTGCTGTCCGGTAGCCACGTAATGGCGGGCATTCTCCCGCGCGCGGCGGTCCCAATCGCGCCGCATGCGCATCAGTTGCCTGGTGATTTGGAAGCCTGCCATCTGCTATATTGTAGTTGACCGGCGGAAGTGGGCGACTAGCTCAGCTGGGAGAGCGCTGCGTTCGCAATGCAGAGGTCGGGGGTTCGATCCCCCCGTCGTCCACCAATTCCCTTTCGTCATCCCTACTACTTCATGCTGCGGCAAGTTTGGGCCGGCGGAAACGCGACGCCCCGAGACCCAGCAGAAGGCCGCCCGCCGTTGCTACTAACACGATGTTCAGGCGATTGGGGTAGACCGGCGTCGCCGGCAGGTTGGGAGGGTCCAAGACTTCGGTAGCCACTTGGGCGCGCGTGAAGACCCGTTTCACCAGGTCCCGCGTCACCGCCTGCGCCTTCCAGCGATCGGGGTAGCGGAAGCTGAGGACAATGGCCCCGTCGTCCGGACCTGCCTGCACTTGTTGCACGCGGATGAACTCGTTGCGCATCTTGCGAGTCACATCGCTCATGTTGCCATTGCTCAGCTCGCGGGAGAACAGATCGTCCTGGCGGACGATCGCCGCCAGCGAATCGTCGCTCAGCACTTCCGCGATGGTGGACTGCAACTTGCCGATGTCGTTGGTGCGCAACATCGCGGTCGATACAAACTCATCCGGAATCAGGAACGCGACGGTGAGGCCGAGAGCGATTCCCCCCGCCGCAAAGGCGCCGATTCGCCTGAAGCTCCAGCGCTCCTTCCTCCGCACGATGGACCATATCGCCCCGCTGACCAGACCCAGCAGCAGACCTGCCCCCAGCCCGCTGCTGATCACCCGCCTTCGATTGGGAGCGATCGGTCGTGACGGCAGCGATGCCGGGACGAGCACCTCGATGCTGGTGACCTTGCCCTGCGCCTCGCCGGACTGCACGTTCTGCTCGAGCAGCGAGCTTACGATGGCGCGGGCCGTTGCCTGCGCGGCGGCCGGGTTCCGACTTGCGAACTCCACGGCGAAGGCCGATTTGCCGGCCACCACGGTCGAGCGGATCCGTACATCCCGGTCCCTCATACCCTGAATGATGTCCTCTAACGGCAGCGTCTTTCGTTCCTTCACGTAGAGGTTCTGCCCTTTGATGATGGACGCGAGCGAAGACCGGCTTAGCGTCGCTTGCTGCAATCGCATCATCTGAATCTGCGCCTCCCTCGGCGCGGCATCGATGCGCATCACCGCCGTCGAAACATACCGTTCCGGCAGCGCCACCGACCAGATCCCCGCCGCCAGAACCCCGGCCAGCGAGCATCCCGCCATAATCTTCCAGAAGCTCAGGCTCGTCATCCGCATAAACATGGCTCCCCGCAGTACGTCCCACAAGTCCCCGCCGCCCGGTCCCACATCCTCCAGCAGCGCTTCCATCTCCACGCCATAACGCGCGCGCCACGCCGCCGGGTAGAGCCGCGCCGCCCACCGCGCTAGCCGCTTCATGCCGGCCTCAGCCTCCGCATGGCCGTCTTGACCACATGGTCAAGCGTCGCCAGTTGCTCTTCCAGGTACCGTTTCCCGGCCCCCGTGATGGCATAGGGGCGCCGGCGGTCGTCGGATGCGAGTGGGCGGATCCACCCGCGCTCTTCCAGCCGCGTGATCGCTCCATAGAGCGTGCCGGGGCCTAATCGCACACCGGCGAAGCGCTGGATGTCTTCCATCATGGCGTAGCCGTGCTTATCGCTTTCGGCCAGGCTGGCAAGGACCAGTAACGTGGGATCGGACACAGTTAATACGTCTCGCGTAATATCGTACGGCGTAATATTGTTCGGTGTCAAGCGGTTTCGTGGGTTCGCGATGCTACCATGGCCGTGATGAAGCTCACATTCTGGGGCGCGGCGGGCACCGTCACCGGCTCCATGCACCTGCTGGAAAGCGGTGGCAAGCGGTACCTGTTGGATTGCGGGCTCAATCAGGGCCGCCGCAAGGACGCCGACCTGAAGAATCGCAACCTGCCCTTTCCGGGCGACTCGATTTGCGCCGTGGTGCTTTCCCACGCCCACATCGATCACAGTGGCAATCTGCCCACGCTGGTGAGCAACGGCTTCGCCGGCCCCATCTACTCGACCCCGGCCAGCATCGATCTGTGCAACTGGATGCTGCGCGACACCGCGCATATTCAGGAGAAGGACGCCGAGTTCCTGAACAAGCGTCTGGAAAAGCGCAAGGCCGCCGGCCAGGCGCGCAAAGAGGACAGCAACGGCGTCGTTGTGCCGCTCTACACCACGGCCGATGCCGAGCGCACCCTCCCGCTCTTCCGCGCCGTGCCCTATCACGAGCCATTCGATCTGTCGGGCACGCTGCGCTATGAGGCTTACGACGCCGGCCACATTCTGGGCTCTTCGTGCGTGGTGATGAATGAGACATCGGGC
Organism: Candidatus Solibacter sp.; assembly: GCA_050014175.1. Lineage (GTDB taxonomy): Bacteria > Acidobacteriota > Terriglobia > Bryobacterales > Bryobacteraceae > Solibacter. Next base: position 24,076 of record JBEKDV010000033.1, read on the forward strand.
GCCGCGCCGTTGCGTCTGACCTACTCCGGCGACGTGGGCCGGCCCAATCTGCCCATCATCCGCGATCCCGAGAAGATGCCGCCCACCGACTACCTGATCATGGAGAGCACCTACGGCGGCCGCCTGCACAAGCACGTCGAGCACGTCGTCAACAAACTGGCCGACGTCGTCAACCGCACGGCGCGCCGGGGCGGGCGGATCATCGTGCCCGCGTTCGCTGTGGGCCGCACGCAGCAACTCGTCCTGCTGCTCCATCAGCTCTTCAACGAAAAGCGCATTCCCAACATCCCGCTCTTCGTGGACAGCCCGCTGGCGCTCAACGTGACCCAGGTGCATCGCGATCACCCCGAGTGCTTCGACGCGGAAACCCGCCAGTACCTTACCGACCACGAGGACCCGTTCGGCTTCCAGCGCCTGCAATACATCCGCGAGGCCGCCGATTCCAAGAAACTGAACGATCTCCACGGGCCGTTCGTGGTCATCTCGGCCTCGGGGATGTGCGAACAGGGGCGCATCCTGCACCACCTGCGCAACAACATCGAAGATCCGCGCAACACGGTGCTGATTACCGGCTTTATGGCGCAGGATACGCTGGGCCGCAAACTGGTGGAGAAGTGGCCGGAGGTGCGCATCTTCGGCGAGCCCATGCGTGTGCGCGCCGAAATCTCGAGCCTAGACGAACTGAGCGGGCACGCCGACCAGAGCGAGCTGCTGGAATGGATCAAACCCATGGTGGGCAGCCTGCGCAAGGTGTTTCTGGTGCACGGCGAGCCCAGCCAATCCGAGACTCTGGCCCATTTGCTGCACACGCACTACGGCCTGGAGGCGGTCTGCCCGGCGCCTGGGGAGAGCTTCGACCTCACATAAGTTGAAACCGAAAGGGCCCCTGAATCCATCTATACTGTAAAGAAGCTAAAGGAGTATCGTTTCGTGAGTCCAACACCCACCTATCATGAGCCGCAGTCCAAGAGTTCGGGCCTGCTCGTCGCGCTCGTCGCCGGGGCGCTGATCGCGCTGATCGCGGCCAACATCTATCTCTACGTACAGATCGACCACTTGCGCACCGACGTTGCCAAGGTTCGCGAGTCGTTGTCCACCGAGTTGAGCAACCTGCGGGATGCGTCCTCGGTGACCACCGCTTCCCAGGCACGGCATCTGGAGACCTTGAAGGCCGATCTGGAAGCTGCCCGCGCCCAGGCGCGCGATTATTCGCGTACGGCTTCCAGCCAGGCCAAGGCCGAAGCTCAGGCGCACGCCGACCAGTTGGCTCGCCAGATCCAGGCCGAGGAAGCCAAAGTCCAGCAGCAGGTGAGCAGCGAGATCAGCGAGGTGAAAACTTCGGCCAACACCGCCAACGCCAAGATTGCCGATGTCTCTACCGACGTCGGCGGCGTCAAGACCCAGGTCTCGGCGACCCAGGCGGAACTGCAGAAGACTATCGCCGATCTCAAGAGCACGCGCGGCGATCTGGGCGTGCAGAGCGGCCTCATCGCCACCAACGCGCAGGAATTGCAGGCGCTCAAGCGTCTCGGCGAGCGCAACTACTTCGAGTTCAAACTCGGCAAGACCAAGGTGCCGCAGCGCGTCGGCGACATCACGCTGAAGCTGAAGAGCGCCGACACCAAGAAGAACAAGTACACGGTCGAAGTGATGGCCGACGACAAGCTCACCGAGAAGAAGGACAAGAACATCAACGAACCGATCCAGTTCTATAGCAGCAAGGCGCGCCAGCCGTACGAGATCGTGGTCAACCAGGTGCAGAAGGACCTGATCGTCGGCTACCTCTCCACTCCCAAGGAACAGTCCAGCCGGTAAAGGGCGAGGTCAAGCCGGCGGGGCCAGGCCGGGAGGACTCTGTCCCACTAGGCGATTTCGGTGAGCTGCAATTTCAGGACAGCGCCGCAGTGGCCGCAGACCACGCCGCCGTCATCGGTCATGTAGATGGCATTGGAGGCGCATCGGGCGCATTCGGCGGTGGGGTCGGTGGCATCGGGCGGCGGGTTGGGCGGGACGACGCCGGAGAGGGTGCCGCCCTGGAGCGTGGTGGCGGGTTCGAAGGTGGTCTGGCAATCGGCGCACACGTGGTTGTAGCAGCAGTTGGGCGTGCAACTGTAGAAGACGTCCGGGGAGCCGCAGCGCGGACAGGCGATGGACAGCTTGCGGGTCCGGATCACCGCTTGATCTCGACCGTGGCATTTGCCGAGGCGCTGAAATCGGGGTCGATGGAGATTTTGGTCTTGGCCTTGAGATCCTCGACGAATTTGCGGGCGGCCTCATTGGCGAGATTTTTTTCGAGATCCGGGCGCAAGTCCTCGAAGGATTTGGTAGGCCGCCTTTCTTCCATCTTGATGATGTGATAGCCGTAGGCCGTCTTTACGGGTTGGCTGAGTTCGCCGGTGGGCAGGGCGAAGGCTGCTTCCTCGAAAGATGGCACGGTCTGCCCGTGCGTGAGGAAGCCGAGATCGCCGCCTTTGGAACTGCTGCCGGGGTCGTTGGATTCGGCGCGGGCGAGATCGGCGAAGTCCGCGCCTTGCACGATTTTCTGGCGGATTTCGGAGGCTTTGGCCAGGGCCTCGGCGTCGGTCAGCTCATTCTGTCCGGAGGGCAGGGGGACGGGCGAGCCCTGCGTGCGGATGAGGATATGGCGGACGTGAATCTGCTCCCACTCGGACTTGTGGGCTTCGTAGTATGCCTTGAGCGCGGTCTCGTCCATGCGGGCCTTGAGCTTGATGTCCGCGTCGGTATGATTGGCCAGAATGCCGGCGGCCGAGTACATGAGCTGATTCTTGTAGGCTTCGGTCTCGGTGAGTTTGCGGCGCCTGCCTTCCTCGGAGAGGAGCAGGACGCGGACCACCTGGTCGATGAACTGGGCGCGGCCCGGGCCATTCACGAACACGCGCTGGTTTTCGGGATAGGCTTGCAGGATCTGATCCATCTGCGCGGCGGTGAGTTTGAGGTCGCCCACCTGGATGACGACTCTTTCCGGCGGAATGATGGGTGGCGGCGTGATTTCCAGGGGCAAGGTGACGCCATCGGGCCCGGTGATGGTGGGGGTGGCGGGCGTGGCGGGCGTGGAGGGGGCGATGGGGGTGGCATCCGCCGGGGGTTTGGGGGGCGACTTGGGGGCTGTCTGGGCCACCACGGACAGAGCTACCGCATACAGGGAAAGAATCTGGAAAGACCGCATAATCATTATGATACCAAGGGTGCGAACAGACTATCCGGCGGGTTCGACGATGGCGCCCATGGAGCCCTTGGAGCGCGGCAGGCGCCAGTCGGGTCCATAGGCGTGGATCTGGTCGCGGGCGAATTCGGCCTCGCGCAGTTCGCAGGTGATGAGCACGGTGCGTCCGGCGCGATCCACTTCCTCGGCGTGCCGGTAAGCCTGGTCGAGGGTGAAGATGAAGATTTTTTGCAGCATTTCGATGACGTAATCGTAGGTGTGATCGTTGTCATCGAGGAGGACGACGCGGTACAGCGGGACCAATCGATCGCGCTCGAGGATTTCGGCTTCAGGGGACAGCGACGGGTTCGCCATGATAACGGCCGCGGAGCCGCAAAGATCAGTATGCGCTATTGCGCGCCGCGCGACAACAGCATGGCCTTGAGGGTGTGGAAGAGGATGTAGGTGTCGAGGGCCAGGGACATGTTCTTGATGTAGTAGAGGTCGTATTCCAGCTTGGTGATGGTGTCCTGGAGGGTGTCGCCGTATTTGTAGTTGACCTGCGCCCAGCCGGTGATGCCGGGGCGCACGCAGTGGCGCTGGCGGTAGTAGGGAATCTGTTCGCCGAGGGCTTTGACGAACTCGGGGCGCTCGGGCCGGGGGCCCACGATGGACATCTCGCCGCGCAGGACGTTGAAGAGTTGCGGCAACTCGTCGAAGCGGATGGCGCGGATAAGGCGGCCGACCTTGGTGACGCGCGGATCGTCCTTCCGCGCCCACACGGCGCCGGTAGAGAGTTCCGCATCGGCGCGCATGGAACGGAATTTGTACACGGTGAAGAGGACGCCATCGAGGCCGACGCGGGTCTGGCGGTAGAGCACGGCTCCGGGGGAGGAGAGGCGGACGGCCAGGGCGGTGAGGAGAATGATGGGGGAGGAGAGGACGATGCCGATGACCGCCACGGCCATGTTGGAAATGCGCTGGTAGAGCAGGTTTTGACGGCGCGGGCCCAACTCGCCGGAGAAGATGAGCTGGGAGGGGCGGATTTCGCGCAGGCAGACGCGGCCGCAGACGCGCTCGTAGGTATTGGCGGCTTCTTCGATGATGTTGCCGGCGAAGCGCAGTTCGAGCAATTCGCCGACGGGCATGCGGCTGCGGCGCTCGAACATGCCGACCACGATGCGATGGGGCTGGGTGGCGTGCACGACGTCGCGCAGGGCTGCGAGGGCGCCGAGGCTGATGCCGCCGGGGAGGGGGTCGCCGGGCGGGTGGCGGTCGTCGAGATAGCCGGCGATCTCCAGGCCGCTTTCGGGGTGATCGGCGATGAACTGGCCGATGTCTTCGAGCAGGGGGCTGCCGCCCACCAGCAGGAGGCGGTCGCGGCCCACCAACTGAAAGGCGAAGGCGCTGAAGAGGATGCGCCAGAAGAAGATGGCGAGCACGGCGAGGGCGCTGCCCAAGCCCATGACGCGGATGGGGACGCGCAGGTTGGCGTCGAGGTAAGCGATGAGGCCCTGGGTGAGGAAGGCGACGCCCATGACGAGGCAGAGCTGTTGGATGAGGACGATGCGGGATTTGACGTAGAACTGGGAATAGAGGTCGTGAAAATGCAGGCCGAGGAGGATGCTGAGGAGGACGAGCGCGATGCGGGAGAGGCCGCCATCGTACAAGAGGAAGACGGTGGGATCGACGTCGAGCACGATATAGGTGGCGAAGACGAAGGCGGAGGCGATCAGCAAGACCTCCGATACCAACAGGGTAAGCGTGCCGACTGGTATAAAGACCTTGAAGAGGCGAATCATCGCAGGGCCGGGTGCGCGAACGGCGGCAAGGTTAATTATACTCGGGATTGCGGGGCATCCCAATACCAGGACTACCGTGACGAAAAGCATTTATCTGGACTATCACGCCACGACGCCGGTGGATCCGCGCCTTTCTTCGGGGCGAAATTCGGCAACGCGGCAAGCAGCACGCACAGCTTCGGATGGGAGGCGGAGGGTGCAGTGGAAGTGGCGCGCCGGCGGATCGCGGACCTGGCGGGGGCGGACGCGGGCGAGATCGTGTTCACCAGCGGCGCCACGGAATCGAACAATCTGGCGCTGAAGGGGGTGGTGGCGGCCAGCGGTGTGGCGCGGGCGCACCTGGTGACGGTTGCCACGGAGCACAAAGCGGTGCTGGATTCGGCAAGGGCGCTGGAGGGCGCCGGTTGCCGGGTGACGATTCTTGCTCCGGGAGCGGACGGCCTGGTGGACCTGGATGAGTTGCGCGAGGCGATCGGGCCGGAGACGGTGCTGGTGAGCGTGATGTACGCCAACAATGAAATCGGCGTGCTCCAGCCGGTGCGGCGGATCGGCGCGATCTGCCGCGAGAAGAACGTGCTGTTCCATTGCGACGCGGTGCAGGCATTCGGCAAGCTTGCGGTGAACGTGGAGGCCGACCACATCGACCTGATGAGTGTGAGCGCGCACAAGATGTACGGGCCGAAGGGGGTGGGTGCGCTGTACGTGCGGAGGCGGAATCCGCGGGTGCGGTTGACGGCGCAGATCGACGGAGGGGGGCACGAAGGGGGAATGCGGTCGGGTACGCTGAACGTGCCGGGGATCGTGGGCTTCGGCGAGGCGTGCACGCTAGCGGGGCGGGAGATGGCGGAGGAATACGGGCGCGTGGGGGCGTTGCGCGACCGGCTGAAGCGGCGGCTGGAAGAGGGGCTGGACGGGGTGCGCGTGAACGGATCGATGGAACACCGGCTGGCGGGCAATCTGAACGTGAGCTTCGAGCGGGTGGACGGCGATGCGCTGTTGGTGGCGCTGCCCGATCTGGCGGTCTCCACGGGCGCGGCGTGCAACACCCATGGCGGCGGGGGGAGCCACGTGCTAGAGGCGATCGGCGTGCCGGTGGAGCTGGTGCAATCGGCCACGCGTTTCGGGCTGGGGCGATTCACCACGGAGGAAGAAGTGGAATACGCGGCGGGGCGCGTCGTGGAGGCGGTGCGGCGGCTGCGCCAGGAGCGGCCGGTGTGAGGGGGGAAGGGCAGGGGGCGCACGGAAGTCAATGGAGGATGGGACGGGAAACTGGCGTGCAAGGCGCAAGCGTCCAGAGGGTGATTCTGACGCGGAGACACGGAGGCGCGGAGGAAGACGCGGAGAAGCGGTAGGAAAGTCAAAACCCGAGAGCGCGGAGCCAGCGGAGGTCTCGCGGCTGCGTAGCGAGGCACCCGCCAGAGTGGAAGGCTGACCTGCGGAGGGAAAATCGAGGACACGGAGGCGGGAGTGGTTTTTCCGTGCCTCGCATCGCATTACACTGAGAGGGAATGAAGCGACGTCTTGCCGCTCTCGTGGCGTGTGCCCTGATGGCTTTCGGGCAGCGCAGCTCGCCGCTGCCGGCGGCGGCGCCAGTCTCCCTGGTCATCGACGCCGTGGCGGTGGATGCCTCGGGTCGTGCGGTGGCGGACCTCACGGCCGACGATTTCGAAGTGGTGCAGGGCGGCAGTGCGCGGAAGATTGCCAACTTCACCTGGTTCGACACGCGGCTGCATACGGCGGTTTCCCCGGCGGGGCAACTGCCGGCGCTGGACCTGCTGCCCGACGAGATCCGGCGCAATCTGGTGGTGGTGGTGGACGACCTGGGCCTGACGCCCGCGGGCATCGACGGCGTGCGGGATACGCTGAAGGCATTCGTCGCCGGCGGAATGTCGTCCGGCGACCGCATGGCCATCCTGCGCACGAGCGGAGGTTCCGGGGCACTCGGACAACTGACCGGCGACACCCGGACGCTGGTCAACGCAATCCAAGGCATTGGCTACCTCGGCGGCGGCAACGGCGCGGCGAGCGCGTGCAAGGCCTCCTGGCTGACGTTGCGCTACGCCCTGGACGGGCTGCGCGACTTTCGTGGCCGCAAGGTGGTAGTGCTTTTTGCGGAGAATCCGGAGGTGACCGGTCCGTCGAATCGCGGCGTGGAAGAGGCGGCTTACGCGGCGCATGCAGCCGGGGCAGCGGTGTACGCGCTCCATCCGCTCCATCCGCTGCCGGAGACGCCGGGCGGGTCGGCCGTCGCGCCCTCGGCGATGGAATCGTTCACCCGCGATACGGGCGGGTGGTTCGGTGGGGATTTCGCCGGGGTGTTGAGGAATGAGCAAGGCTATTACGCGATCGGCTTCCTACCCGAGGACGACACCATCGATTCCACGGGACGCCGGGCGCAGGTCGCGCCAGCGGTAGTGAAGGTGCGCCGGCCGGGCGTGGTGGTGCGAGCGCGGGCGGGTTACATCAGGCTGCCGCCACGGGTTGAGTCTCTGGCGCCGGCGGAATACGCGGTGCTGTTCAACACGGCTCTACGGTCGCCGTTTGGCGGAAGCGATATTCCCACCCGTTTGACAGCGCTTTTCTCGGATTATCCGGGACAAGGTCCGGAGGTGGAAGCGGTGGTGCAATTCGAACCGCGCGACTTGACTTTCGTTCACGATTTGCAGGACGTCTATCACGGCGCGGTGCGATTCCGATTGGCGGCCTACCGGGATGACGGCCTCACGACCGTCCCGCTGGAGCGCGAATTCAAGTTCACGATGCGGCCGGCGGAGTATCGGAACGGCATCGAATACGGATTGCATTTTCCTTTTCAGGTCCGGCTGCCGGGTCCGGGCGTCTGGCAGATTCGCGCGGTGGTGGCCGATGGCGGGAGCGACCGCATGGGCTCCGCCACCCAGTTCGTCGAAATCCCCAATGTCGGTCAGGGTGGGCTGGCACTCACCGGCCTGATGCTGAGTGGTGGTTTAATGACAGCGGAGAGTGCAGCGGGAAATTCGCAGGAAGAAGCGGGGGTGCGCATCTTCAAGCCCGGCCAAAACTGCACGTTCCGGTACGGCATCTTCAACGCGCTCACGGGGACGGATAAGCAATCCACGCTGGAGGTGGTGACGCGCATATTCGTCGGCGGGCATGTGGTGTTCGAAACGAAGCAGGGGCGAGTCACCTACAGCGGGATGCCGGCGGGCTCGCGCCGTATGATTCGGGGGGAGCTCAGGCTGGATGCGCGGATGGTGCCCGGTGATTTCGTTTTGCAGGTGACGGTCCGCGACACCTTGGCGCCTCCGGGGCAGGTGCGCACGGCCACCGTGTTCACCGACTTCCAGATTCGGGAGTAGGAAGAAAAAGGCGATTCGGGAGGCTACTTGGCCTTGCTGGCGTTGTCGAGCACGCTCTGCGCCAGGTAGTTCTCGATCTTGGCGCCGTTGCGGGCGGTTTCGTAGTAGGCGGCGCGCAGGAGCTGGTCTTTGCTGTTGAGCAGCATGTCGCGGATATTCTGCTGCACGCGGGGGTCGTTCAATTCGCGCTGGCCGGCGGGTTCGCGGGAGATCACCTTGAGGATGCGGAAGCCTTCGGGAGTGGGGATGACCGGGGAGACGCCGCCCTGCGGCAGGGCAATCACCATTTTGCGCAACTCCGGGTTGGCGCGGTCGAGATCGCTCTCGCGCACGAACCCCATGTCGCCGCCGTTGGGCGCCGAATTGGGATCTTCCGAGTAGTTCTGGGCGAGCATGCCGAAATCCACACCCTGGCGCAATTGGACGGCGAGACCTTCGATTTTGGCGCGCGCCTCCTTCTCGTTCTGCGCCTTGCTGTTCTTGAGATTGCGCACATTGGGGTCGGGGAAGGGCGTGACCAGAATCTGCGCCATGTGAATAGTGGGCTCGGGCGGGTTAAAACTGGCCTTATTGGCGTTGTAGAAATTGGAGATATCGGCGTCGGTGATGGTGATTTTGGAGGTAATTTCCTTGTTCACCAACTTGTCCACGGTCAACTTGCTGCGCACCTTGGCCCGCAAATCGTTGAGGGTCATGTGCTGCGCGGCGAGCTGTTTTTCGAACTCTTCCTTGGTATAGGGCGCGCGCATTTTGGAGATTTCGGCCTCCACGTCGGCGTCGATCGCGGCCAGTCCCAGCTTCTCGGCGCGCTGCAGCATGATTTCCTGCATGACCATGCTGGAGAGCAGGTCGATCTTCTGCGCCATGATCTGGTCTTCGCTGGCGCCTTCGGCCTGCTGGGCGTTGGCCTGCTGGGCGTTGGATTGGTAGGTCTTTTCCAGTTCGGCCATGGTGATGGCGTGCCCGTTCACCACAGCCGCGACATTCGCCGGCGGCGAGTGCTTGCAGGAGGCCAGCAACAGCGCGGCGGCGCCCGCGGCAAGGACAACAAAAATGCGCTTCATTTTCGTGAACCCCTATTGTAGCCCGGACGGAACCGACGTGGGCTGCGTCATTCGGCCTTGGAGTAATAGTAGGTGTACTTGCTATAGAGTTCGGAAGCGCGGGCGCCGTTGGCTACGATGCCGAGCACGTTGTTCTCGCAGAGAGACTGCATGGCGCGGGTCACGTTGTCGAAGGTGGTGGAACCGATCTTGACCACCAGGATGGTGCCATCGGCCATGGTGGAAAGCAGGTTGGCGTCGGCGGAGAACAACAGCGGGGGGGTATCGAAGACCGCCCAGTTGAAGGTGCGGGGGAGTTCCTCGAAGAGGAGCTTGGCCTGGCGCATGTTGAGCAGCTCGAGCGGGTTCTTGATGGGCGAACCGGCGGGCAGCAGGTAGAGATTCATGGCTTCGACGCGGCGGATGGCCTCGGCGAAAGTGCATTGGCCGGTAAGAAAATCGCTGAGACCGGGAGCGCGGTCGATCTGGAACAGGTTGTGGATGATGGGGCGGCGCAAATCGAAATCGCCAAGGAGGACGGAGCTTTCCGCCAGGTGGGATTGCGCCAGGGCGAGGTTGACGGCGGTAAACGTCTTGCCTTCGGCGGGCGAGGGGCTGGTGACCACGATGGTGTGCAAGGGCTGGAGCGATTGCAGGTGGTTGAGGCGGGTGCGCAAGGTGCGAAACTCCTCGGCCGGCGTCTCGTGGGAGTTGTTGAGATCGAGGAGGTGCGATTCCGGGGCGGGCGAGAAGGGCACCACGTGGACGCCGGTGAGCATGCCGGGGTGGATGTTGAGGCGCAGCGGAGCGGCGGTGGCGACCGTGGGGGCGCCATGCTGCATTCCGTCGGGCGGCCGGAGGTCCGGATTGACCGGGGCTGCCTCGGCGGAGTCTACGGACGGCTCTTCGGGAGGCATCATGTCCCCCATCTCCGCCCGCCTTAATGCATCGTGAACTCTACTCATGGATTCTCCCCCTGCGCGGCGCGCTATGAAATGTGGCCATTGTTGCTGAAGTAGTAGAATGCCGCAGCGCTCATGGCGACGGAGCCGAAAATAATCGCGCTGGACCATGCCAGCCACAAAAGACGCCGTTTGCGGCGCACCAGCAGCGCGTTTTCCAGCAGCGGGATGCTGCTGAGCACGGGCAGATTGGTGTAGGCGCGGACGTCTTTCAAATTCTTGAGCGAGGTATTTTTCATTTCCTTGGCGCCGGCCAGGACGATGCCGAGCATCAGTCCCAATCCGGTGCCCATGGCCGCCATCTGGAGGCGGTTGGGTTCCGAAGGCGACTGCGGGTCGCTGGGGGGGTCGAGCACTTCCAGGTTCTCGCCGGCCTTGGCCTGTTCCAGATCCTCGGAGGTTTTGGAGACTTCCGTCTTGTGGCGATAGTCTTCGTAGGCCTGCTTGGCGAAGGTGAGGTCGCGGGTCAGTTCGACGTACTTTCCTTCCAGTTGGGGGCTGCCGTCGATGGCCGACTGGTACCTGGCGATATTCTTGTTCAGCTCCTGGATCTGCTTGGTCTTTTCGTCCATTTGCATATTCAGGTTCTGCATTTCGGTTTTGAGCACGTTGTTTTGCGCGGTGATATCCTGGATGGCCTTCAATGCCTGCTGATTGACGACCCGTTTGACGGCCGTACCGGCCGCCGGAGCGGCGGCCTGTCTTTCCAGGTCTTCCTTCTCGAGTTCCTCGCGTTTTTTCTCCAGAGTCGCCAGGCTCGCCTGGGCGCGCTTGATGGTGGGATGGTTGGGGGTCAACTGCTCCATCAGGGCGGCGATCTCCGACTGCAGATTCATGATTCTCTGGTTGTACTGGTTGAGCATCTCGTTGCGGACCTGGGCAGGCCCGGCGACGTTGACCTGATCCTCGAGAACGGAATTGTAGTAGTTGAGGTTGGTGCTGTTGTTCTGGAGTTGGGTTTCGACCTGGAGTTTCTGTTGCTGCAGGCGGCTGAGGCTTTCGTTGGACTGCGTCACCATCATCTGATAGGTATTGACCTGTGCCACGTTCGCCTGAAACTGCTCCGGCAGGCGGCCCGAATTTTCGGCCTTGAACCTGGCGAGAGCCTCTTCGGCGTGGTTCATTTTCTCCTCGGCCTGCTTCATTTCGTCGCCCAGGAACGTAGAAGTGATGGTGGCCTGGTCGTGCTGCACCCTGACGTTCTGCTCGGTAAACTTGGTGACCAATTCGCGGACCACCATCTGGGCCTTGAACCGGTCGGGGTAGGTGAAGGAGATGGTGAACGCCGACGCCATATGGCCGCCGCTGCCGGCGAGGTCCACGCTTTGAATCTTGATGGACTTGTTGCGCATATCCTGAATGATGTCTTCCAGGGGATAGCGCTGGCGTTCCTTGGGGTAGAGATTGAGCGAGGCGCGCTGGACCAACTCGGCGAGACTGCCGCGGCTGAGAATTTCCTGCTGCATCTGCTGCAGGCGCTGCTGCATCTGCATGTTGACGACGGTGGGCACGAGGCGGTCGGAAATGGCCTGCGGCGTGATGCGCATGACCGCCGTCGAGACGTAGGTGTCGGGCCATAGAAACGCCACCACGACCGCGATGACGAGGCCGGCAAACATCGGCCCAATCAGCCACGAGCGGTAGCGGCGAAGCATGTCGATGTAGTCTTCGATGTCGGGAGGACGCCGGGTGACGCTTACGAAATTCTGTGGTGCTGCCATAACGTTGATCTCTGTCGGTTGCCTACGGATTGCCGGGACTCGCCTTACTTGACGATGATGATGTCTCCCGGCTTCAGGTAGATGTTCTGGTCCATTTTCTTGCCTTTGATGACTTCTTTGTAGTTGAAGTTCAGGCGCTCGCCGGTTAGGCGCATGATGACGATCTTCTTTTGATTGGCGAAGTCCTTGAAACCGCCGGCATTGACCAGGGCCTCGAGGACTTTGGTGGGCACCAGGAGTTTGTATTCGCCGGGGCGGTTGACCTCGCCCTGGATGTAGAAGCGTTTGCTGTTGACCGCCATCACCTGCACGCTGACGTCGGGATCGACAATGTACTTCTTGAGCTTGTCCTTAACGGCATTGCCGAGTTCCGAAGGCGCCTGGCCGGCGGCTACGATATCGCCGATAAACGGCATGGTGATCTTGCCGTCGGGACGGATCATGTGCGAGCCGCTGAACTCGGGGCTACCGTAGACCAGAACGGAGATCTGATCCTCGGCGCCGAGAATGTAGGGGTGATCGTCTTGGGGGAGTCCCTGCGCGGCCTTGGCGATGGCTTTATCGCGCGGCTGAGCCAGTTGTGCGGGGTCGATCTCCGGTTGCGCGATGACCGGCGGCTTGCTTGCCGGGGCGGCTTCGGCCGGAGGTTTGGAATTGGGCTCGGCGGCGGGGGCGGGGGTGGGGGCGCCGGGAGGTTGCATGGGGCAGGGTGTACTGCCCGTGGTGGCCGTGGCGCCGGCCGAATCGGCCGCCTGAACCGTGTAGGAGAAAGTGCCGTCGACGGACGGAGTGCCGCTAATCGTGCCGGTGGTCGGATTGAGCGCCAGGCCACCCGGCAGAGCGCCGCCGACGATGGCAAACCGGTATATGCCGGTGCCACCCGAGGCGATCACCGTGGAGTTGTACGCCACACCCAACTGGATGGCGGTAGCGGGCGCGCACAAGACGGATAGCGGCGGCCTTGGCGGTGCGGCGGAAGCGGGTTTTGCAGGATCCTGTGGAGATGCGGCGGCCGAGATGACCGCAAGAAAAACCGATAGGATCGCCGTTCTCATGAATGTACCCCTAAGATATGGTCGACAGGCCAATGCGGTCTGCATTCTTCGTTCACAGCGCCAAAGGCTACTCACTCACATCATAGTGTACAGCATTCGACGGCCCGGCTAGGCTGGTCCTAGGACTGCCATTCGCACCTATTCGGATGCTCGGCCTTTTCGCCTATTCCCCTGGCAGTACAGGGTGGTACAGGTGTGCGGGCACGGTCTGCGGGGAGGGAGGTGGCCCCGGCAGAGGGGGCAGCCGGATACACTTCCGCATAGTGGGTTTCTCCCAAAAAGCGGAGAGATCTCCAGGAGTGGCTGGTAAGCTATAGAAAGTTGGAATAATGTGGTTGTAGAATCCTGGATTTTCCGCGGCATCAAACGTGCAGCGGAGATCGCGGGTTATTGTCTCTTCGACGGCGCCGGCGGCCACTATGCTCCAGGAACTTAAGTTCCAATTGTCAACCGCGATCCTCACCATACTGACGCTCGCGGCCGGCGTGTCGGCGTTCATCAACTTCGAGCAGCAGAACCATTTCCGGCTGCCGGAAGACGGGGTGATCTGGGTGGACCGGCAGGGCAGCGTGGAAGCGCTGTATGTAAAACCGGCGAGTCCGGGGCTGAATGCCGGGATCCACCGCACCGACCGGCTGCTGGACATCAACGGGGTGAGGATCGAGCAGGCCACGGACGTGGCGAAGGTACTGGTACGGATCGGGGCGTGGAGCCGGGCGAAATACCGGTTGCAGAGCCGCGGGGTGGAACTGACGGCGACGCTGGTAGTGGCGGAGCAGCCGCTGGACCGGGCGGTGATCTATCAGTACGCGGTGGGGACGGCCTACCTGATCATCGGGCTGTTCGTGTATTTCCGGCGGGGGAGCGCGCAGAAGGCGCGGCACTTCTATATTCTGTGCCTGGCGAGCTTCGTGTCGCTGTGCTTTCACTACACCGGCCTGTTGGACAATTTCGACAAGGTGATTTATTTCGGGAACCTGATCGCGGGACTGGTGGCGCCCACCGTGTTCCTGCATTTCTGCCTGGTGTTCCCGGAGCCGCGGCCGTGGTTCCGCGGGATTGCGCGGACGATTCTGCTTTACGTGCCGGCGGCCTTGATGTTCCTGGCCTTCGTGGCCTTCAGTTCCGGCGCCATGAAGATCTCCGTGCCACTGCTCGATCTGCGCTGGATGCTGGATCGCGTGTGGATGGTGGCATGGACCCTGCCCTACCTGATCGGGGCGCTGGTTTTGTACTCGGAATACAACCGGACCGAAGAGATGGTGGTGCGGCAGCAGTTGAAGTGGCAGCGCAACGGGGCGTTTTGGGGCATCCTGCCATTCGCGTTGTTCTACGTACTGCCGTACGTTTTGGGCGTCGTACCCAATTCGTACATGAAGATGAGCGTGCTGAGCGTGGTGCTGATCCCACTCACGCTGGCCTACTCGATTGTGCGCTACCGGCTGATGGACGTGGACATCATCTTCCGGCGCGGGTACGCGTACACTTTGGCCACGCTGTGCGTGATGGCGGCGTTTTGGGCCATCGTTTTATCGCTGGGCAGCCTGGTGAAGCAGTTCTTCCAGGACTTGGGCAACACCGGGCTGATGACGGTGATGCTGATCACGGCGTTCCTGTTCCAACCCATCCGCGACTGGATTCAGGAGCGGCTGGACCGGCATTTTTATCGTGACCGTTACGACTACCGGCGGACGCTGGTGGAGTTCGCCCGGGAGCTGAGTTCGGAGACCGACCTGGACACCACGCTGGACATCGTGGGCGAGCGATTGCTGGAAACTCTGGGCATCAAGCACCTGGCGTTTTTCCTCTCCGAGGAGCAGGCGGAAGGCACGGTGTTCCGCCTCAAGAAGGCGATGGGGTCCAATCCGCGGCTGGCCGCCGTGGACCCGGGCGAGCTGGATCTCAGCTTCCTGCACTGGAAGCTGCCGGAACCGTACCTGTTTTTCGAACGCACGCGCCATCAACTGGACGCTGTCTCGCGCTCCTGGCCGGTGTCGGTGCGCAAGACCATCGCGGATCTGGATCTGACCTACTATCTGCCATGCACGGTGCGCGGGCACACCATCGCTTACATCGGGCTGAGCCGGACGTCGGACGGCGAGTACCTTTCCAGCGTGGACGTGGAACTGATGGTGACGCTTTCGGGATATGTCGCCATCGCCATCGAAAATGCGACGCTCTACCGTTCGCTGCAACTCAAGGTGGAGGAGTATGAGCGGCTGAAGGAATTCAGCGAGAACATCGTGGAATCGATCAACGTGGGAATTCTGGCCGCCGATCTGGAAGACCGGGTGGAGAGCTGGAACACGCAGATCGAGCAGCTCACCGGCATCACGCGCGAGCAGGCGCTGGGCAGGAAGCTTGCGGAGCTGTTCCCGGCTGCGCTTGCCGAGCAGTTCGACCGGGTGCGCGGGGAAACCGGAATCCATCACATCTACAAATTCGTGCTGAAGCCGTCGGCGGGTGCGTACGGCAACGGCCATGGCAACGGCAACGGGCACGCGCCGGCGGCACGGCTCAGCGAAGCGACGCTGAACATCGCCATCACGCCGCTGGTATCGAAGGACCAGGAGCAGATCGGGCGATTGATCATCATCGACGACGTGACCGACCGGGCGGAACTGGAGCAGCGGCTGGTGCAGGCGGATAAGCTGAGCAGCATCGGGTTGCTGGCGGCGGGCGTGGCGCACGAGGTGAACACCCCTCTGGCGGTGATTTCCACCTACGCGCAGATGCTGGCCAAGCAGGTGGCGGAGGACTCGCAGAAATCGCTGATTCTGGAAAAAATCGCCAAACAGACGTTTCGCGCCAGCGAGATCGTCAATTCCCTGTTGAATTTCTCGCGGACCTCCAGCACATCCTTCGGCGGGGTCAGCGTAAACAAGATCGTGCAGGAAACGCTTTCGCTATTGGAGCACCAGTTCACCAAGGCGGGGATCCAGATCAAGACGGACCTGGACATGCAGGCGCCCCTGGTGCACGGCAACGGGGGCAAGCTGCAACAGGTATTCCTGAACCTGTTCCTCAACGCGCGCGACGCCATGGGCGCGGGCGGGATTCTGGAAGTGCGCTCGTGGGCGGAAGGGCTGGGCGTGCGGGTGGAGGTTTCCGATACGGGCCACGGGATCGCGCCGGAAAACCTGCACCGCATCTACGATCCGTTCTTCACCACCAAGGGGGCCAAGAAGGGCACCGGCCTCGGGCTTTCGGTGACGTACGGTATCATTCAAGAGCATGGCGGCTCGATCGAAGTCTCTAACCGGCGCGGCGGCGGCGCCACATTCCGGGTGGAGCTTCCTCTGGCCGTGCCCGGCTCAGTAAGGAAACCGGTAACCGCCGCATAAATGAGCGCTCCCCAAATTCCCCCGTCCGGCCTGAAGGGCAAGATCCTGGTCATCGACGATGAACTGGATATTCGCGAAGGTCTTTACGATCTGCTGACCCTCGAGGGGGGCTACACCGTCGAGTTGGCTCACAATGGCACCGAGGGACTGCGCAAACTCGAAGGCACGGCGTACGACCTGGTGCTGCTGGATCTGATGATGCCGGACATCTCCGGCATGGACGTGCTGCGGCAGGTGCGCCTCTCCGACACGGAGACGCCGATCTTCATGATCACGGCGTACGGCAGCGTGGAGGCGGCGGTGGACGCGCTGAAGCTGGGCGCCAACGACTACTTCAGCAAGCCGTGGGACAACGAGAAGCTGATCATCGAGATCGACCGGATGATCGCGCGCCGCCTGCTGGAGTACGAGAACACGCATTTGAAGCGCGCGCTGAAGCAGCGCTACAGCTTTCCGAACATCATCGGCAAGAGCGAGCGGATGGTGCGGCTGCTGGACTTGGTGGGACAGGTGGCGCCCAGCCGGTCCACGATTCTGATCACGGGGGAGACCGGGACCGGCAAGGAGCTGGTGGCCAAGGCGATCCATGCCAACTCGCCGCGGGCGGACCAGATGTTCGTGGCGGTGAACTCCGGATCGCTGCCGCCGGAGCTGTTGGAATCGACCCTGTTCGGGCACGTGAAGGGCGCTTTCACCAGCGCCATACAGACCAAGAAGGGATACTTCGAGGTGGCCGACCGGGGGACGATATTCTTCGACGAGATCGGGACCCTGGGGCCGGAGACGCAGATCAAGCTGTTGCGCGTGATCCAGGAGAAGGAGTTCACGGCACTGGGAGCCACCGATCCGCAGCGCGTGGACGTGCGCATTCTGGCGGCGACCAACGCAGACTTATCGCTACTGGTGAAGGAAGGGAAGTTTCGCGAGGATCTGTATTACCGGCTGAACGTGATCAATATCGCCTTGCCGCCGCTGCGCGACCGCAAGGAAGATATCCCGCCGCTGTTGAGCCACTTCTTCACCTACTATTGCAAGGAGAACGGGAAGTTTCTCAATGCGGCGGGCAAATCGGTTCTCGAATTCCAGCCGGAGGCCATGCAGGTGCTGATGGAGCACAGTTGGCCCGGCAACGTGCGCGAGCTGGAGAACGTGGTGGAGCGCGCGGTGGTGCTGGCCTCCGACGCCAGCGTGCCGGTGGACGTGCTGCCGGACGCGCTGTTGCAGGCCAACGGCGTGCGCTTGAACCGGGCGGAAGGGAGTCCGCTGCCGGCGGATGCGTCGCTGTTTGAGATCGTGAACGAATACGAGCGGCGGACGATTGTGGACCGGCTGGAAAAGTGCGGCTGGAGCCAGACTGAAGCGGCGGAAAGCCTGCACGTGCCGCTATCGACGCTGAATCAGAAAATCAAGCGGCTGGATATCAAGATTCGGAAAAAGTCGGAGGCGTAAGAAGATTCAGCCGCCGATGAACGCCGATAAACGCGGATAAGACAACACACAAAATGCTTATGTGTTCTATCCGCGTTCATCGGCGTTCATCGGCGGCCATTCCTTCTTCTTTTAGTCGGCGGGCTGTCCAGCCGGCCGGGTGTTTCATACGGCCGGTCCGTGCTGCGCGCGGTTGAGGATTTCGTCGGCCACGGACTGCGGATTGTCCACGTCCCGGATCGCTTCCCAACTGGCTGCGCCGGCGGTTTCGATCGACAGGTTGCCCACCCTGAACATGCGCTGGGTGATGGTCTGGTCCACCCGCAAGTCCTGCAGTTTGGAGAGTTGGATGGTGCGCGTGGTTTTGGCAAACACGCCGGTCTCATGGTGCAGGCGGTCGCCGGTAATCGTGGTTTTGGTGAACTGGCGGCGCAGCGCGCCCGGCAAGGGCCAAATGAGCACCGCAAAAGCGACTATGGGCACGAACTCGAGCTTTGGGTTGTCGCGCCACTGGGTATACCAGGCGATCTCCACGGCAAGGAAAAGCAGCACGGAAAAGATCGCGCGCACCATGATGAATTTCGCGGTCGGCCGAATCGTGAGATCGTCCACGGTACTCTCCTTTTGAAAGACCGATTGTACCGCGCCCGGAGGTGTCCTAGGATATAGGCTATAGGAGGTTCCAATCCGTGCTAAAGAGAGTCGTAACGATGGCAGCATTCATGACACTGGCGGGGTCGAGCCTGTTAGCGGATTTCACCTACCAGGAAACCAGCACGATCACCGGCGGGATGATGATGAGCATCATGAAGGTTGCCGGAGCGTTTTCCAAGCAGGCGCGCGAGCCGATTCAGGCGACCGTGGCGGTCAAGGGCGACAAGATGGTGCACCGCACATCGACTACCGCCAGCGTGATCGACCTGGGAAGCGGCACGATCACGCACATCGATTTTCAGAAGAAGCAGTACTCCGTCATGACGTTCGAGGAAATGAAACAGATGATGGAGCAGATGCAGCAGAAGGCGCAGAAATCGCAGAAGAGCGACCAGGCCGAAATGAAATTCAAGGTGTCGGCGGATGCTACGGGCAAGAGCAAGCAGGTGGCCGGCCTCGAAGCCAAAGAAATGATCCTGAAGATGGAAATGGAGGCCACCGACCAGCAGAGCGGGCAAAAAGGCGGTATGACGGTGACCACGGATATGTGGATTGCGCCGGGCATCCCGGGCTACCAGGAAGTGCGCGATTTCCAGAGGCGCATGGCGGAGAAGATGAACTGGACTCCGGGCGGCAACATGTTTATGTCGAACCCGCAGGTGTCCCAAGGCATGGCCGAAGTTTATAAGGAAGCGGCGAAGGTGGACGGGATGCCGGTGCAGCAATTCATCTCCATGGGGATGGCCGGGCAACCCGGCACGGGGGGCGCGCCGGCGGACGGCAGCGCGCCCCCGGCGCAGCCACAACCAACGCAGCAGCAGCCGCAGGCGCAGCAGCAGCAGTCGGCGCCGCCCACGTCGCTCGGTGGGGCGCTGGGCGGAGCTCTGGGCGGCCGGTTCGGGCTCGGCCGGAAGAAGCAGGCGGATCAGCCGGCGCCGGCGTCCAACGCGCCCGCGTCGGGCGGACAGGCGTCGGGTGCTCCGGGATCGCTGCTGGAGATGACCACGGAACTGAACAACTACTCCGCCGGTCCGGCGGACGCCTCGCTATTTGAAGTGCCGGCGGGGTTCAAGAAAGTGGATTCGGATTTGAAGAAGATGAAGTAGGGCGGCGGGCGGGGGCGATCCCGCGATTCGCCCCCGATTTGCCGGAACCGGCGAGATCTCGAGGGCAGCAGAGGGAGTATAATCTCGCTGGAGAGGGATGCTTAGATGCTCGCCTACCTGGATACACTGATCGGCTTTGCCGTGGTTATGCTCGGCGCGAGCCTGCTCATCACCATCCTGACGCAAATGGCATCGGCGCTGTTCAGCCACCGCGGCGCGAACCTCCGCTGGGGCCTGGAGACTATGTTTCAGCATGTGCCCGATTGTCCGGAGCTGAACAAGTTGGCCAATGCCCAGATGGTCGCCAAGGACATCCTCACCCATCCTCTGATTTCCGATTCGATATTTTCGGGTAAGTTGTTTCAATGGCTGGCGGACCGTACGAAACTGGCCACCGCGGTCAGCCCCGATGAACTGGCGGCCATTTTGAAAGGCCTGGCGGCAAATTACGGCGCGAAAGCGGGGAAGGACGCTGAGTCGAAGACGGATTTTGCGGCCCTCGGGGCGGAGATCGTCAAACTGGTGGACGCCCAGAATCCCTCCGCCAACCGCCGGATCAAGCTGTTGACTGGCGCCGAGACGCTGGCCGACGTGACCAATACGCTAGTGGCGCCTCTGCTGAAGGACGCGGTGAATTCCATGCGGGAAGAGGCCGGAAAACTGGAGGCTTGGTTCAGCGCCACCATGGACCGCGTCTCCACTAGATTCACCACCTACGCCCGGATTTGGACCATTGCCTTCGCCTTCGCTTTCGCGGGAGTCACCGGAATGAACTCGGTGACAACGATCAGCGATCTCTATTCGCACGGCGATTTCCGGCAGCAGGTAGTAGGAGCGGCGCCGCAGATGAGCGACCTGGCCAGCAAGGTGATGCCGGAAGGCGCGAAGACGGTACAGGATGCCGTTCAAAGCGCCATGACGGAAATGTATACCGGGGCGGTCAACCGGGCGTTGAAAAATGCCACGCCCACGGCGAAGGACATCAAGACGGAAGACGAGGGCAAGTCCTGGATCACCGCCCACGTCACCGACGCCACGCAACAATCGGCAGCGCTGGCTGCGTTCTCCACGGAAATCGCGGCCGGCTCCAAGACACTCCTCGAGCAGCGGGCGAACGATGCCGTGCAGGTGCGGTCGATTCTGACAAAAGCCTCGTTCGATGTGGTGAAGGTGCGCTGGGGCACCGACGATCCGCCGAAATGGCCGGATGCCCCGGGCATTCTGGCCACTGCCGCCCTGTTGAGCCTGGGTGCGCCGTTCTGGTTCAACCTGTTGAAGTCGCTGACGAATCTGCGTCCGCTTTTGGCGAGCAAACAGGATTCCGACGCGAATTAGCCGGCGGCTGCACGCCAGGATTGGGCGGCCCTCTTGGGGTATATCACCCGCTGAATCTGCATTTGAGCTTCGTTTAAGGGTGCCAAGCCCCAGTTTTCCGCCGTGCGACGCCTGAAAGCGCTTACCCGACAAACTAGATCTTCTTGGTTATCCACAAGTTGCAGATAATCGCATCTTTTTTGTTGAATTGCCGCCAACATCTGTGTAATACTTCCCCCAATCCCCAACTCTCCAAAGCCGCACACCTTCGAGGGCAGCCTGAAGGGGTTGGGAACTCGTGTCCCTGTTGAAACGGAGGGGGCCAGACGTGACGACTCAGTTGTCGGCAAAGCTCTCGTGGCGGCGATGGCTGGTCCCGGTCTGCCCCTTGCAGCCGTCTCGATTCGATCCTCAACCCCAACGAATCATAAAAAGGAGTGGTTCAGTGTCCAACCCGCGCTTTTCGCGTACACTACTATTCGGCATCGGGTGCGTCCTGATGCTTACTGCCGTTTCGGCGCCGGCCTCCGCACAAATTGTCGTCAAGAACGACGACGTGACCTTCAAATTCGGGTTCCAGGGCCAACTCTGGGGCGATTGGACCCAGGATTCCTCCGGTGCGCAAAACTATCAACAAAACTTCTACCTGCGGCGCGCGCGCATCATCCTGGGCGGCGATATAGGCAAGGACATCAGCTTTTTCGTCGAAACCGACGATCCCAAGCTCGGCATCACCCCCAAGAACCTGGCCACTGGATTCGTCCTCCAGGACGCCATGATGCAGTGGCATCCGACGAAGGAGTTCCAGATTACCGGCGGTCTGTTATTCGTGCCGTTTAGCCGCAACGCGCTGCAATCCACCACAAGCTACCTCACGCTGGACGTCAGCCCCATGTCGACCGTAAACAACTCCGCCACGCAATCTTCCGCCTTGCGCGATGTCGGCTTTCAGTTCAACGGATTCCTTGCCAATGAGCGTCTCGGGTACCGGATCGGCGCCTTCGACGGCGAGAGAGACGCCAACGGCCACAATTCCCTGCGCACGGCGGGCTACGTGCAATACGATTTCTTCGACCGCGAAAAGGGATACCTCTTCACCGGCACGGCACTCGGCAAACAGAAGATCCTGGCGGTGGACGCCGGCTTCGACACACAGAGTTCCTATCACGGATACTCGGCCAATATCGCCGCCGACATTCCCGTCAACAAGGGCGACGAGGTGGCGACCCAATTCCAGTACTATCACTATAACGGCCAGACCAAATTCACCGCCATCCCCAACCAGAACGATTACCTGCTGGAGGCGGCCTATTATGTCCACCAGGGCAAGATCCAACCGTTCGTCAAGTATGAATCGCAGGACTTCGTCGACGCCGTGAATGCCTCCAAGGACATTAACCGCGTCGGCATGGGCGCCACTTACTATATCCGCGGACAGAACCTGAAGTGGACCTGCCAGTATCTGCGCGCCATGCCGCAGAACGGCTCGACCGTCAAACCTACCAACGAGTTCACCCTACAGCTTCAGCTCCTGTACTATTAACGGGAGCACGTAACCGAAACCGCAAGCCGAACAGCAGGAGATGAAACGATGGCAACAACGCAGACGATTGAACAACCCAGCATCAGCCGCTGGTGGCGGGTAGTGGGCGGGCTCTCGATGAACCTGGCCCTTGGCACTCTTTACGCCTGGAGCGTGTTCGTAGCCCCGCTGGAAAAACAATTCGGCTGGAAGCGGGCGGAAACCTCCATGGCATTCACCATCGCCGTAGTGGTGTTCGCTCTGACATTCGTGCTGGCCGGACGGATTCAGGACAAGTTCGGCCCGTTCTACTGTTCCCTGGCGGGCGGGGTGCTGGTGAGCCTCGGATTCTTCCTGTGCTCCTACACCACCAGCCTCACCTACCTGTTCGTCTGCTTCGGTGTAATCGGAGGCCTGGGCAACGGCTTCGGCTACGCTACGCCGATTCCCGTGATGGCCAAGTGGTTCCCCGACAAACGCGGGCTAGCCGTGGGTCTGGCTGTGGGCGGCTACGGCGCCGGATCGGCCATCTTCGGACCGCTGGCGCAATTGAAACTGATTCCCGCGTACGGCCTTCCGGCCACCTTCCAGATTCTGGGCGGAATCTTCCTGGTGATGACGCTGATCGGCGCCTTCCTGCTGAAGAACCCGCCGGCCGGCTATAAGCCCGCGGGGTGGCAGCCGGCCGCCACGTCCAAATCCGCCGCCACCACCTACGAATTCAGCCCCGGGGAGACGCTGCGCACACCCGTGTTCTACCTGATGTGGGTGGCTTACGCGCTGGGCTGCTCCGCCGGTCTCATGGTCATCAGCCAACTGGTGCCGTTCGCCAAGAGCGTGGGCATCGCGGCCGGCGCGCTAACCATTATGACGATGGTGGTGGGCGCGTGCGGCAGTGCCGCCGGCCGCATCCTGTCGGGCTGGATGTCCGACAAACTCGGCCGCATCAACGTGCTGCGCATGATGATCGGCATCTCCGTGATCGCCATGCCGGCCCTGTACGCGGCCGGAAGCAACGTCGCCATGCTGTACCTGGCGGTTTTCGTGGTCTACTGGTGCTACGGTACGCAGCTCTCCGTAAACGGTTCGGCCACAGCGGACTTCTGGGGCACCAAAAACGCCGGCATCAACTACGGCATGCTGTTCACCGCGTTTGGTGTGGCCGGCATCATCGGCCCGCGCATTGGCGGAGTCTTGTTCGACAAGTATCATAACTATCAGGCAGCGTTTTACACGGCGGCCGTGCTGGCCGCGGTAGCCCTGGTATGCGAACTGCTGGCCAAGCGGCCGGCGGCGAGAGCGAGCGTAGCATAAACACAATTTCAGAGACATGAAAGGTGAATTGACATGGCGGATATTCGTGAAGATCGTAAAGTGGTGCGTGAGACCACCGAAGCCCAGATTGCAGTCCACTGGGGGGAGGAGGAATTGTACTATCCTCCCGCTAAATTCATCAGCCAGGCGAATCTGGCCGATCCTGATGTAAACAAACGATTCAGTGAGGAGAATTTCCCGGATTGCTTTCAGGAATACGCGGAGATGTTGACGTGGGACAAGCACTGGCACACCACGCTCGACACCAGTGAACCCCCCTTCTGGAAGTGGTTTGTCGGCGGAAAGCTCAACGCCTGTTATAACTGCGTCGACCGGCATCTGGCCAAGTACAAGAATAAGGCCGCCCTGATCTGTGTGCCGGAGCTGGAAAACCAATCGCCCGTAACGATTACGTACCAGGAACTGTACGTCAGGGTGAATGAGATGGCGGCGCTGCTTCGCGATTTTGCAGGGCTGAAGGCGGGAGACCGCGTCACCATTCACATGCCCATGCTGGCCGAGTTGCCCATCACCATGCTGGCGTGCGCCCGGTTGGGGGTCATCCACTCGGTGGTATTCGGCGGCTTCAGCGGAGAGGCCTGTGGAACGCGAATTGCCGATTCCGGCAGCCGGGTCCTCATCACCATCGACGGCTACTATCGCAGCGGTAAGATGATAGACCACAAGGCCGGCGCGGATATCGCCGTGGCCATCGCCGAGCAGGAAGGTCATACCGTGGACAAGGTCCTGGTTTTCAGACGGCACCCGGGCCAGTATGCCTCCGCTTGGCCCATGGTGGAGGGCCGCGACTACTTCGTTGACGACGAACTGCGCAAGTTCAGCGGGAAAAGAGTGGATCCCGTGTCCATGGATGCGGAAGCCCCGCTCTTCCTCATGTATACCAGCGGCAGCACCGGGAAACCCAAGGGATGCCAGCACCGTACCGGCGGATACCTGGCTTATGTAACGGGCACGTCTAAGTACATTCAGGACATCCATCCCGAGGACGTGTACTGGTGCATGGCCGACATCGGTTGGATCACCGGTCACTCCTACATTGTTTACGGACCTTTGGCTCTGGCCGCCACCAGTGTCATCTATGAAGGTGTCCCCACTTACCCCGATGCGGGACGGCCTTGGAAGATTGCCGAGCGCCTGGCCGTCAACATCTTCCACACATCACCCACAGCGATTCGCATGCTGCGCAAGGCCGGAGTCGATGAACCAACGAAATACGACATTCACTTCAAGCACATGACCACCGTCGGAGAACCGATCGAGCCCGAGGTCTGGAGGTGGTACTACAACGTCGTCGGCAAGCGCGAGGCAGTGATTGTGGATACCTGGTGGCAGACGGAAAACGGAGGATTCCTGTGTAGTACCAAGCCCGCGCTGAATCCCATGAAGCCCGGGAGTGCCGGCCCTGGCGTGCCTGGAATCTATCCGATCATCTACGACGAGATGCGCCAGGAAGTCCCTGCCGGATCGGGGAGGGCGGGCAATATCTGCATTCGCAATCCCTGGCCGGGTATCATGCAGACCATTTGGAACGATCATAAGCGCTTCGTCGATGTGTACTACGACAAGTATTGCAAGGACCCCAAGAGCAAGGATTGGCATGACTGGCCCTATTTTGCCTGTGACGCGGCGTTGCTGGCCGCGGACGGGTATTTCCGCATTCTGGGCAGAGTGGATGATGTGATCAACGTGGCCGGTCACCGGCTGGGGACGAAAGAGATCGAATCCGCATGCCTGACGGTTCCGGAAGTTGCCGAAGCTGCGGTGGTGCCCGCGGTGGACGAGATCAAGGGTCGCGTGCCGGAGGTCTATATCTGCCTACGGCCTGGCCTGAAACCCAGCCAGGAGATCGTCGACAAGGTCTCGCACGCCATTGAAACCATCATCGGCAAGATCGCCCGGCCGAAGGCCATCCACATCGTCCCGGATATGCCCAAGACCCGCTCCGGCAAACTCATGCGCCGCGTGCTTTCGGCCATTACGAACCGCATGAACACCGGGGACATCACCACCTTGGCCAATCCGGATATCGTGGAGCAGGTCCGGGAACTGGTCCAAGGGAAAGAGCCGGTCGTTTTGCAGGAAGGCCCGGAAGACCTGAAGCAGTTTGGAAGTCAGGAGTAAGAGCCGGCAACTTCGGCAGCACCTCCGGGCACAGCTATACCCTCTAGGGGCGGTCGCGGAAAGTCTTTCACCATTTTCCGGGCCGCCTCAACCATGCAGCCTTCGACTGCGGCATTCGCGACGAAGATGGCTACTACTTCATCCTGGGCCGCACCGACGATGCCCGGCAAGGACGCCGGCGTGGCAGCCTGAAAGGCCGCGCTACTCCATCGTGCCGAGGTATCCGGGCCGCCATGACAAGGTCAGATGGCGGCCCTCCACCACTTTGGCCCGCACGCTGCTTATTATGCTTGCTATGCTTGCTTTATTATGCTAATGTTGTTCGATGGAACAAACACACGCAGATCGTGTTCGCGAGCACGCCCGCCGGGAATACGTCGAGCCCGCCAGGCGCCGGCAGGAATCGACGATACGAATCGTCGCTGGCGAAGTTCAGAAAGCGGTGCGGCTCAGTAATCGGGTGTCCCTAGTCTGCCAGGCGCTGAAATCACATAAGTTCCTTGATGAGAACCATCTAATTCTGGAGAAGTGGGATGGACCGCCATCCGGTATGAGTACGACGGTCACCTTCACGTACCGCCTGCTAGATAAGGCCGGCAAGACATCAAGGCAGGCGGCCGAGTGGCCGTTTCTTCGGCTGCGCGGTATTGGGAAGGACGTGTTTCAGAGCTTGGGCGGAGGTGAGGCGTTCATTCGGAAAGAACGCGAGCAGTTCTATGGGCCTGGGGAAGATCGGTGAGCCGCATCTATTGGGACACGATGCTGTTCGTGTATTGGATCGAAGATCACCCGGACCATGCGGCGCGAATCAACCAGATTCGCACGCACATGGAGGATCGCCGGGATACGCTGTGTACCAGCGCCTTTACGCTGGGAGAAGTGCTCACCGGGTTTTACAAGCGAGGCGCGTTGGAAATGGCAGCGCAGATTCGGAACGCGTTCCTGTCACCGCAGATTGAACTGATTCCCTTCACGCCGGAGACGGCGGACCAGTACGCCAGAATTCGCGCGAATCACCGCGTTTCCCCGGCTGACGCGATCCACTTGGCGAGCGCGGCGCAGTACGGCGTCGACCTGTTCTTAACGAACGATCGCCGTTTGCAGAAGCTGGCGATTCCGGGGATCCACTTTATCGCCGGGATGGATGTGAATCTGTTCTGAGCGTACGCGTGGTCTGCTACGATCACTCCGATGGCTATGGCTGCTGAACGTATACTCGATTCCGGCGACGGATCGCTTTTCGATGTGCCCTCGAAGGCGCGCGGCCCGCAAGGGTCCGTGCCGGTGACGCCGGAAATGCTGCTGCACCGGCCCTCGGGCGACCTCTTCGGATGGACGCAAAACGCGGGGATGGGCTGGGATCCGACGCTGTTGGGCGGCAAGGAGTTCCTCATCCTGAGCACGCACGGCGGGATTCGCGCCGCCGATGGCACGCCGGTGGCGCTGGGGTACCACACGGGGCACTGGGAAGTGGCGCTCCTGATGGATGCCGCGGCGAAGGAGTTGAAGGCGCTGGGCGCGGTGCCGTTCGCGGCGTATTGCACGGACCCCTGCGACGGGCGCACGCAGGGCACCACGGGGATGTACGATTCCTTGCCCTACCGCAACGACGCGGCGAGCATTTTCGGGCGCCTGATCCGCTCGCTGCCCACGCGCCGCGGCGTACTGGGTGTGGCGACGTGCGACAAGGGACTGCCGGCCATGATGATGGCGCTGGCCGGCGCGCGCGATCTGCCGGGTGTGCTGATTCCCGGCGGCGTGACGCTGCTGCCCGAAGAGGGCGAGGACGCGGCCAAGGTGCAATCCGTGGGGGCGCGCTTCGCCCACGGGCAGATCACGCTGGAAGAGGCGGCGGAAGCGATGTGCCGCTCCTGCGCTTCGCCGGGAGGCGGCTGCCAGTTCCTGGGCACGGCGGCGACCGCGCAGGTGGTGGGCGAAGCGCTCGGCATGAGCCTGCCGCATTCGGCGCTGGCGCCCTCGGGGCACCCCATCTGGATGGACATGGCCCGGCGATCGGCGCGGGCGGCGCTTCAGCTAGAGGCGCGCGGCCTGGCGATGCGCGACATCCTCACGCCGGCCAGCCTGCGCAACGCCATGGTGACGCACGCCGCCTTCGGCGGATCCACAAACCTGATTTTGCACGTGCCGGCAATCGCGTTCTCGGCCGGCCTCGTGCGTCCCACGGTGGACGATTGGACGCGCATCAACGCCCGGGTGCCGCGCCTGGTGGACGCGCTGCCCAATGGTCCGCGAATGCATCCCACGGTGCAGGTGTTCCTGGCCGGCGGGGTGCCGGAAGTGATGCTGCACTTGCGGCGCGCGGGATTGCTGGAGACCGGCGCGCTTACGGTCTCCGGCCAGACGCTGGGCGAGACGCTGGATTGGTGGGAGCAATCGGAGCGGCGCGCGGCGTTACGACGCGTGCTGCGCGAGCGCGACGGCGTGGACCCCGACGACGTCATCATGGATCCCGCCGGCGCGCGGCGGCGCGGGCTGACCTCGACGGTGACGTTCCCCAAGGGCAATCTGGCGCCCGGCGGATCGGTGATCAAGAGCACGTCGATCGACCCGGGCGTGGTAGGTGAGGACGGCGTATACCGGATGACCGGACCGGCGCGCGTGTTCCGCACCGAAGAGGCGGCGATGGCGGCCATCAAGAACGGCGGCATCGTGGCGGGCGATGTGCTGGTGCTGATGTGCCGCGGGCCGATGGGCTCGGGAATGGAGGAGACATACCAGCTCACGGCGGCGCTCAAGTATCTGGCGTTCGGCAAGCACGTGGCGGTGATCACGGACGCGCGCTTCAGCGGGATTTCGACGGGGGCGTGCATCGGACACGTGACGCCGGAAGCGCTGGCCGGCGGCCCGCTGGGCAAGGTGCGGGAGGGCGACGAGATCGAGATCGCGATCGACCGCGGAAAGATGGAGGGTTCGGTCAATCTGGTGGTGAACGGCGACGCGGAAGAAGGCGCGCGCGTCCTGGCGGCGCGTCCGCTGCGCGACGACCTGGCGCCCGACCCGCGCTTGCCGGACGCCACGCGCCTGTGGGCCATGTTGCAGGACGCGAGCGGCGGCACGTGGGGCGGCTGCGTCTTCGACGTGGAAGCGATCGGGAAGAGGCTGCGGGGGGAAGGGTAGCCGTAGTCAGTCAGACCTGGGTAACAGGTGGCAAGTCGTCTTGCGCGGTTTAACCGCGATCATGCACTCAGTCCGGAGTTCCCCTCCGTACCGCTCCAGCACCTGACACACCAGGGCTGCAATTGCCGCTCCGCCCAGGCCCTGGAGGCGGACACGAATGACGGATGGCGTTGCGGCATTCTGGACTGCCAGGATCGCGTGGAAATCGGCATTGAGGGTGACAACTACGGAATTGCATGAACGGCATGAAAATCCGGGTGCCTCCCGGGCGACCGGAGAACATCGCGAGCGCAGGTACCGTCTTTTGGGGCGAGAGCCACCGGGACGTGTTGCCGTGTCGCGCAAGTTTCACTGGAAAGGCACAGGAAAACGGAGAGAAAACCAAGGAAGTCAAGACCCGAGAGCGCGGAGGAAAAATCCCGCCGAGTTTCGGCAAGGACCATGCGTGGTGGCGCTCGGGATCACTTTCGCGGCGTCCGGAACCACTTCCGCCATGCCAGGTACCCAGCCGCAAGAATGACGGCGGCGATGGCGCCGCCGGCCAGGTAGTGGTCGATATTCCGCTGCACCGCCTTCCATCGCTCGCCCAGCAGGTAGCCGAGCCCGATGAAGGCGCTCGCCCAGAGCGCGGCGCCGGCATAGGCGAACAGCCCGAAGGTCGGATACTCCAGATCGCTCATGCCGGCGGCATATGCCGTGAGATGCCGGACGCCCGGGATGAAATAGCCGAAGGTGAGGCTCCAGTGGCCGGCGCGCCGGAACCAGGAGTGGGCCTTCTCCACATGGTCTTCGGTGATCCGCAGATACCTGCCGTAGCGGTGAATCAAGGTGAGCCCGAAGGTTCGCCCCAAGGTATAGCTGAGGGTGATGCCGCAGGCGCTGCCGGCCCAGCCGCTGAGGAACGCGAGAGGTAGCGATAGGTGCCCTTGAAACACCAGGTAACCGGTGAACGTCAGCAGGGTCTCGTCGGGAACCGGCAAGCCTACGATACCCAGCACCAGCAGCGAGAAAATCGCCAGGTATCCATACTGCGCGATCCAGGCGAGTACCTGTTGCTCCATTTACACCACGAGGCCGGTGACATCGACGTGGCTACGCTCGCCGGCGATCACCACCAGGCCGCTATCGGTGATGTGATACCCACGCGCGCGGTCGGCATCCAGGTCGTAGCCGATCAGGGCGTCTTCCGGCACCTTGACGTTTTTGTCCAGGATGGCGCCTCGAATCTTGGCGCGGCGGCCGATGTCGCAGTTGTCCATGATGACGCAGTCTTCCACGAGGGCGCCCGCATGGACGCGCACGCTGCGGCCCAGCACGGAATTGCGCACCACGCCGCCGGAGAGGATGCAGCCGCCGGAGACGATGCTGTCGATGGCCTGGCCGCGGCGGTTGGCGTCGTCGAAGGTGAACTTCGCCGGCGGATCGGGATAGCTGGTGCTGCGCAGGGGCCACTCCCTGTTGTAAAGGTTGAGCGCGGGGCTGACGTAGCGCAGGTCCATGTTGGCCTCGTAATAGGCGTCGATGGTCCCCACGTCGCGCCAGTAAGGCACGGAATCGGCCGGCTCGCCGGGGATGCGGTTGGTCTGGAAATTATACGCGAACATGCGCCCGTTGCCAGCCAGTTTGGGCAGGATGTCCTTGCCGAAATCGTGGTGGCTGTCGGAATTCTTGGCATCCTGGCGCAGCAGGTCCAGCAGCGGACGGGTGGAGAAAATGTAGTTGCCCATGGACGCGAAGACCTGCTCGGCGTCGCCGGGCATGGCGGGCGCATGGGGATTTTTCTCGTGGAACGCCAGGATGCGGTTGTCGTCGTCGGCCTCGATGACGCCGAATTCCACGGCGTGCTTCTTGGGCGTGGGGATGGCGGCGACGGTGACTTCGGCGCGTTTTTCCACGTGGTACTCGATCATGCTGGCGATGTTCATGCGGTAGATGTGATCTCCGCCGAAGATGGCCACCACGTGGGGATCGGCCTGCTCCACCAGGTTGATGTTCTGATAAATAGCGTCGGCCGTGCCCTGATACCAGGTCTCGTCCTCGGAGCGCATCTGGGCCGGAACCGGGATGACGAACTGAGTCTTCAGCAGGCTGCCGAATTGCCAGCCCTCGCTCAAGTGCTGCAAGAGCGACTGGCTGCGGAACTGCGTCAGCACATAGATCGAGTAGATCCCCGAGTTGATAAAGTTGCTCAACACGAAGTCGATAATCCGGTACTTGCCTCCAAACGGGACGGCCGGTTTGGCCCGTTCGTTGGTAAGCGGAGCCAGCCGCGTTCCCTTGCCGCCGGCGAGGACGATGCCCAACACGCGAATCCGCATAAGGTTTTAAGCCCTATTGTTCCAGGGTCCGCGGGCTTCTGGCAAGCACAAAATCGCGGGCGCGGCGCGTTTCCAGGGGCTGATCCTAAAGTACGGCCGCGATCCATCCGATAAGACGGATGGTACTGAGCTTAAGATGATCTCAATCATAGGAATCGTAATCGTCCTCGGGGCCATTGCCGCCGGCTACACGATGGAGCATGGAAACTTCAAGGTGTTGATGCAGCCGGCGGAACTGGTGATTATTTTCGGCGCGGCAGTGGGCACCTTGGTCGTCGCGAATCCGCTTCCGACTTTGATCGAGATCGGAAAGGGGCTGGCCGGTGTTTTTGGCGGCAGCCAATACACTAAAGCGCTGTATCTGGAATCCCTCAAAATGGTCTATGAACTCTTCGCGCTTTCGCGCAAAGCGGGTACGGCAAAGCTGGAGGAAGAAGTCGATAACCCGTCCAAGGGGCAGGTGTTCAACAAGTATCCGAAGTTCGTGAAGAACCATCATGCCTTGCATTTCCTGTGCGATACGCTGCGCATGGCGGTGTCGGGCGGGGTGGACCCCATGGAAATCGACACAATGATGGAGACCGATCTCGAAGTACACCACCGCGAAGCCGGCAAGCCTATTGCGGCGTTGAGCACCATGGCGGACGCCCTGCCCGGATTGGGCATCGTGGCCGCCGTTCTGGGCGTGGTACTGACCATGGGCGCGCTGGGCGGGCCCAAGGAGGCCATCGGGGAGAAAGTGGCTGCTGCCCTGGTGGGCACGTTCCTGGGCATTCTGATGTGTTACGGGATTTTCGGGCCATTGGCCAACGCCATGGGAAAAAACAGCGAAGCCGAGTCCGAATACCTGAGTTTTCTGCGCATGGCGGCCCTGGGTTTTATCAAGGACCTCAGCCCGATTATGGCGGTGGAACTGGCGCGGCGCGCCATTCCCCAAGAGGTGCGTCCCACCTTTCAGGAAATGGAAGGCGCCTGCCGCGGTGGTGGCGCGGTGGCCTCCAAGGCGGCATAACCTATGGCGCCTCAAGCCGAACCTGGTCCCCCTCCGCCTCCGCCGCCGCGTCCCATTTTTGTCATCAAGAAGAAACAGGCCGGCCATGCGGGCCACCACGGTGGCGCCTGGAAGGTGGCTTACGCCGATTTCGTCACCGCCATGATGGCGCTGTTCATCGTGCTGTGGCTGATGAGCGCCGACGAAAAAGTCAAAGAAGCCATCAGCGCCTTCTTCAACAATCCTACCGGCCCCGGCACCCAGGCCGGCACCGCCGCCGCCGGCGCCGGCAATGCGATCCAACTGGCGAAGGACGATATGTTCAAACTGAAGGAAAAGATGGAGCAGGCGCTAAGAACGATGCCGAAGTTCAGCGATATGAAAGACCACGTGGAGATGACCATCACAGTGGATGGCCTGCGCATCGAACTGCTCGAAACCGAGGCCGGAATGTTCTTTGAATCCGGCCGGTCGCTGCCCACGGCAACTGGCACGGAACTGTTGGCGCGCCTGGCCCAGGAACTCGGCAAACTGCCCAACAACCTGTTGATCGAGGGACACACCGATTCCAAGCCATTCACTACCAAAGACGGCTACTATTCCAATTGGGAACTCTCCACCGACCGCGCCAACTCGGCTCGCCGCCTGATGGAGGAACATGGAATCCGTCACGAACAGGTGGCCCAGGTGCGCGGCTTTGCCGATCGCCAATTGCGTCATCCGGAAGATCCTATCCACCCTTCCAATCGCAGAATCTCGGTAATTGTGCAATATCTGGCTCCGCCGCCGGCGCCGCCCAGGCCGCCAAGCGAAGCGGGCAAAGCGCCGGCTGAAGCGGGCAAAGCTCCCAGCGAACCGCCCAAGGCGCCAGCCCACTAGGTCCGCGACCGCCAGATTCGGTGCCATTGGAAGAACGCTCCCGACCCAAATGGGTACCCCGGTCGCGGCTCCGATCAGAGCCACGATCTTCAGGGGTGGTTTTCTCCACGGGCATAATATTACGCGGTCATAGTACGAGTGGCTAGCCCGCGTGGCCGCGGTTGCCCGCCTGCTCCCTGTGGTCCCTGTGGTTCGTGCCTGCGGATTCCCACGCAGAGCGGTTATAATCCATTTGTAAGGGAGGATCACACATGGCCAAGGACAGAAGCCCCAAAAAGGAAGTCAAGAAGCCGAAGAAAAAGAAGTAACCGGGAGCCACGTTGTACCCGCGGACGCGCGCGCCTTTGCCGGCGCGCACGTCCGCGAGGATCGGGAATCAATCAGGGGGAACCTTCATGCGCACAGACTGGGTAGCGAAACGTCAGAACGATACCATCCGCACGCAGATGCACTATGCCCGCGAGGGCGTTATCACCGAGGAGATGCACTACATTGCCAAACGCGAGAGCCTCGCGCCCGAGTTGGTGCGCTCCGAAGTGGCGCGGGGCCGGATGATCATCCCCGCCAACATCCATCACACCAACCTGGAGCCCATGTGCATTGGTGTTGCTTCCAAATGCAAGATCAATTCCAATATCGGCAACTCCTCGGTCACCAGCGATATCTCTGGCGAACTCGAAAAGCTCGAGTACTCCGTCAAGTACGGCGCCGATACGGTGATGGATCTCTCCACGGGCGGCGATATCCCGGGTATCCGCAAGGCCATCATCGGGGCTTCGCCCATCCCCATCGGCACCGTGCCCATCTATGAAGCCCTCTCGCGCGTGCGCCGCGTGGAAGATCTCTCGGCCCGGGTCATGCTCGACGTCATCGAAGAGCAGGCCGAGCAGGGTGTGGATTATATGACCATCCACGCCGGCGTCCTGGTGCAGCATATTCCGCTGACCACCCGGCGGGTCACCGGAATCGTCAGCCGCGGCGGGTCCATCCTGGCCGAATGGATGGTCAAGAACCACAAACAGAATTTTCTATACGAGTGCTTCGAGGATATCTGCAAGATCCTGCAAAAGCACGACGTCAGCTTCTCCCTGGGAGACGGCCTGCGCCCCGGCAGCATCGCCGACGCCAGCGACGAGGCGCAGTTCGCGGAACTCAAGACGCTGGGCGAACTCACCCGCATTGCCTGGAACTTCGACGTCCAAACCATGATCGAAGGCCCGGGGCACATTCCCATGGACCAGATCGAGATGCAGGTCACCAAGGAAAAGGAAATGTGCTACGAAGCGCCTTTCTATACCCTCGGCCCGCTGGTCACCGATATCGCCCCCGGCTACGATCACATCACCAGCGCCATCGGCGCCGCCATGATCGGCTGGTATGGCGCGTCCATGCTCTGCTACGTGACCCCCAAGGAGCACCTCGGACTACCCAACCGCGACGACGTCAAGGCGGGCATCATCGCCTATAAGATCGCCGCTCACGCCGCCGATATCGCGCGCCACCGCCCCGGCGTGCGCGATCGCGACGACGCCCTCTCCCGCGCCCGCTACCGCTTCGACTGGAAGGAGCAGTTCGCGCTCTCGCTCGACCCCGAAACAGCCCGCACCATGCACGATGAAACCCTGCCCGAGGACGGTTTCAAGGACGCGCATTTCTGCTCCATGTGCGGGCCGAAATTCTGTTCCATGAACATCTCCTCCAAAGTGGAAACGTTCACCGCCGATGACGCTGCGTCCGTGTTGAACGGAAGCGCGCAAGAGGTCCTGGTGGACATCAAAATTTAGGAATGGAATGGCGCCGGAGGGCGCCGACAGGCCAGGAGGCCTGTCTTACTGCTTGGTTCCCAGCCAGTATCCGGGGCGGGTATGCGTCTTGTACGCGCCCACCGTCACTTCGAGTGTGTGGAACCCGCCCTCATCCTTGTTGTTCGGCGTGTAGCTGACGAAGTACTGCGAGTGCAGTTCGGCGCCGATCTTCTGGATCGATTCTTCCAGGCCGTGCAACTTGTAAAAGGTGTATTCCGTCCCGCCGGTCCCCTTGGTGAACGCCTCTACGGGATTGTCCTTGAAGATAGCCTTCACGTCCTTGAATATCTCCACCATCATGGGGATGAACTCGGCGCGACCGCCGCCCCCGGTGCCATATATCTGCGCCACGGAGGTCGGCGTGGCGGGCACCGCCGAAGGCAGGGGAACCATGGCCGGCTCCCGGTGGTCCTGGCGCCCCGGATCGGGCTTCGCGCTTAGCGTCGTAAGCAGGCGCGACATGTCCACCGGATAGAACAGCACATTGGCGTATTGCAGGTCCATCAGGGCTTCGCGCAGCCGCGTTTCACTGGAGTTATCGCGCGTCTCGCCGACGTAAAGGATGATGCGCCGCCGGTTGAGAGGCCGCGTTCGCAGCATGCGCGTGGCCGCCGCCACCGCGTCGATCATGCGGTTAGCCTGGCTGCCCGCGGTCAGCCCCTTCACCGCCTTGGTGATCTTGTCGCTGTCGGAAGTGAATTCCTGCATGGTGCGGATGCGCGAATCGAAGGCGATTATCGCCGCCTCACCCTGGTCGCCGATCAATAGCGGCGCGATCATGCCGCCGATCTTTTTGACCTGCGGCAAAATGGCGTCCACGTGGGCGTTGGCCTGCAGGCAGATCACCAGCGAGATTGGCTGGTAGGTCACATCGACGCTGATGTTCTGCTCCTTCCCGTTATCGAACAGGTGGAACTGGTAGGCTTGCAGCCCGTCCACGTAGTTCCCGTCGTGGTCGAAGACCAGCACCGGCGCCTGCACCACCTCGACGCCGCCGCGGAATATGGTGGACGGTTGGGCCGTTTCCTGCTCCGGTTGTTGCGGGGGTTGCTGCTGCTGAGGCTGCGGCGTCTGGGCCATAACCCAGCCGCACAGAAAGGTGAGAAGTATAGGTCGAAACATGCAACTCCTGTTATACGTGCTCGGTATGCCCTCGGAGAAGTTCGAGCACGTGTGGTACCAATTCCACGATAGCATCCAGCGATTCCACCGCCCCCTTGGGCGACCCTGGTAGCGTTACAATCAACACCTTCCCGCGGGTTCCCGCCAGCGAACGCGAAAGCACTGCCAGCGGGGTCGCCGCCCGCCCCCGCTGGCGCATCAACTCGCCAAACCCGGGGATTTCACGATCCAAGATATTGCGCGCCGCCTCCGGTGTCACGTCTCGCGGCGCCACTCCGGTACCGCCGGTGGTGAAAATCGCCGCCACCTGCCCGCCGTCGGCCAGCGTTGCCAGGCGCTCACCGATCTCCGAGATCACGTCCGGGATGGCTTCCATGACTGCGACGCTCCAGCCCAGTTGTTCCAATCGTTCACGCACCGCCGGACCGGACCGGTCCACCCGCGTGCCCGCGCTTACCGAATCGCTGATGGTCAGAACCGCGGCGTTAATCATGCTTCCCCTTGCGGCGGAAATCTCCGCTCGTTCCACCGGTCTTTTCCAGCAGGTACAGATCCTGAATCTCGATCGCCTTATCGAGCGCCTTGGTCATGTCGTACACCGTCAGGGCGGCCGCCGCGGCCGCCGTCAACGCTTCCATTTCCACCCCGGTCTGACCGGTGGTGGCGGCGCTGGCCACGATGCGCACGCCGCCCTTCTCCACCGTCACCTCCACGTCGGCATGGGTCAACATCAGCGGATGGCAGAGCGGGATCAGTTCGCTGGTGCGTTTGGCCGCCGCGATGCCGGCGATGCGCGCGATCTCCAGCGGATTGCCCTTGGGATTCCGCGGCAGTTGGCGCAGCACGGCGGGCGCGATGCGCACGAAGGCGTGGGCGCGCGCCGTGCGGGGCGTCCGCGGCTTGGAGGAAACATCGACCATGCGCGGGCTGCCCGCGGAATCGTAGTGCGAGAGTTTTTTCATTTCGCCAGTATCCGTATGAGTTCGCCGGCCGCATATTCGGCGCGGTCGGGATCGGCCACCAGGTACGCATTGGCGCGGCTCAGCGCGGGAACATCGCCCGACCCGTGCCAGTTCACCGGCGTCACCTCGCTCGCGTCCAGGCTCAACCGCGCGGGCAGGAATCGAGTCAGCCCTACACGATGCCGGAACCGGCAGGTCAGGCGCGCCAGCGGTAGATGCAGCGCCGTCTCCTCCTGCCCGGCCAGCAGTTCCAACGCGGCGCGGGCGAAAACCTCGAACGTCACCATGGTCGAGGAGGGATTCCCGGGCAGCCCGAAAAAATACTTTCCGCCGGCGCGACCGAAAACCA
Organism: Candidatus Solibacter sp.; assembly: GCA_050014175.1. Classification (GTDB taxonomy): domain Bacteria; phylum Acidobacteriota; class Terriglobia; order Bryobacterales; family Bryobacteraceae; genus Solibacter. The sequence continues at coordinate 61,548 of JBEKDV010000033.1, forward strand.
GCGGCTGCCCAGGCTGAATCAATACCCGGTCGAAATAGAATTCCGCGCCGAATTCCGCCAGCACCTCTTCCACAACGTCGTATTTGCCCGCCGAAACCCCACCGGAGAGCAGCAGCAGGTCGGCGGCCAGGCCCCGCGCGATCATTTCCCGCGTATGCTTCACCGTGTCGCGCGCCACCGGGAGCACTTGGGGTGTGCCGCCGGCCCGGGCCACCTGTGCCGCCAGCGACCAAGCGTTGGAGTTGCGAATTTGAAATTCCTCCGGGATTTCGTGAATTTCCACGATTTCGTCGCCCGTGGGAATAATCGCCACCACCGGTCGCCGGTAGACTTTCACCCGTGCGCGCCCGATCGACGCCAGCAGCGCGATATCGGCATAATCCAGGCGTTTTCCGGCGTGCAACACTATCTCGTGCGCCGCGGCCTCGCACCCTCGGGGATTGATGAACTGCCCGGCTTCGGCCTCGCTGTCGATCGCCACCCGCACGCCTTCGCGCCGCGTGTGTTCGATCATCACTACCGCGTCCGCCCCGGACGGGATGGGCGCGCCGGTCATAATCTCCACGGCCTGCCCCGCTCCGACTTCGCCGGCGAAGCACTCGCCCGCCCGCACCTCCCCGACGATTTCCAGTTGTCCGGGCAGATCGATGGCGCGTACCACGTATCCGTCGCGCGCACTGCGTGCCACCGCCGGCGAATCGCGGTCCGCGGCCGCATCGGCCGCCAGCACGCGCCCGGCGGTCTCCGCCAGGGGAATTTCCTCGATGGCGGGATGTGTGCATCCGTGGCCCACCGTCCGCAGAACGGTTTCGCGAGCCTCCCCAAACGTTAACGCTGGCACACTTCCATTATCGCGCTTCGCCGGAAACTGCCGGACGCGCCTGCCGGAACACCATCCACGCCGCCGCCGCGATGAGCGCCAGCACCGCCGCCTGCATCGCCCCTCTGGGCAGAAAAACATACAGCGGGGTCAGCGCGAACGCCGCCACCGCCCGCGCCGCCGGCCACTCGATCCGGCGCGCCAGTAATAGCCCCGGCAGGAACAGCGTGGCATCGCACACCGTGGTGTGCGGCGTGATCAGCACCCCTCCCGCCACCACCGCCGATAGCGCCACTTCCAGCGGCCCAGACCAGATCAGGTAGGCGCACAACGCCGCCACTACCGCCGCGACCGGCAAGATCCACGGCGAATTGTAGTCGAACAGCCCCCGCAGGTTGGCCATGTTGTAGGCGTAAGGGTCCAACCGCGGATCGGCCAGCGCCGCGCGATACATGGCGATCCAGTGCGGTCCGGCAGCCAGAAAGCACATGGCGTACCACATCGCGCCCGCCGCCGCGCCACCACCCACCGTCTTCCACATCCGCCGGCGTAACAGCAGCACCGGCAACAGCAAAAAGAGGTGGAACTTGATGGCGCACAGTCCCAGCAGCACACCCGCCGTGAACTCGCGCCCTCTGCGCAACATCCGGTACGCCCCCATCGCCGCGGCCAGCACGAAGATCACGTCCTGCCCCACGGTAAACGTCGCCGCCAGCGGTACCGACCAGGCGCACGCCGCCGCCGCCACCCACCGGTCCCCCGGCCACAACCACAGGAACAGCCCCACGCCCGCCAGCACCAGCGCGCGGAACAGGTAGAACGCCGGAACAAAAGGCAGTTGCGCGAACGGCCACATCAGTAGCGCGTAGAACGGCGGCTTGATGAAGACGAGATTCTCGTGGTGGCACCCGATCGCCCTTTCCTGCACCGCAAAGGCCGCCGCGGGCGAGTACAGTTGTGCCGATCCCACCAGGGCACCCCCCGAATAGAACGCCGAAAAGTCCGCCGCGCAAAACTCCACCTCGCGCGGCAGTTGATGGATGATGTGCGCCCGAAACAGCACGCCAGCCAGAATCACCACGCTCCAGGCAGCCTTACGGATCCAACTCCGCTTCCCGGAAAGTCCCGGCGCCGGCAAATGGCCGCACGCGCCATTCGACTCAAGGACCGCCCCGGGCTCAGCGGGTTCACCAGTCGTCACCAACGGCTCCTCCCCAATAGAAAAGGGCAGCCGTTGCCTAGGGACTTGCAAAATTCCGGATCCAGAGCCCCTGGTTGGTGTCGGTACAAAACAAAATCGAGGGGAAATGTATTCGGCGGGGCGGCGAGGCAATAGAATATTTGTAATGAGCAAGATTT
>JBEKDV010000034.1:0-34652 GCA_050014175.1 Candidatus Solibacter sp.
CGGAGCGGTGCGACTGTGGCCGGCGACTCTTTACGGCTCGCTGAAGCGGCTGATCGCCGGCGGGTTGATCGAGGAGAGCGAGGAGCGGCCGGCGCCGGAGCTGGATGACGCGCGCCGACGGTATTACAAACTGACGCGGCTGGGAAAACGCGTGCTCGAACTGGAATGCCGGCGGCTGGAGGGGATGGTGCGCATGGCGCACGAAAAGCGCAGGCAGGAGGCTTACTGATGAATCCTCGATTGAACCTCTGCTTATCCCTCTACCGGTATCTGGCGAACGCCTATCCTCACGAATTCCGGATGGTCTACGGAGAAGATCTGGACCGCTTGGGTGAGGACGCGGTCCCGGAGGCCTGGCGGCGGTACGGTGTGTGGGGCCTGGTGCGCCTCGTGGCCGATATTGCCGTCCGGCTGCCGGTGGAATATCTCGGCGAGATCCGGCAAGACCTGGTGTACACCATGCGAGTGCTGGCCCGGTCGCCGGGGTTTGCCGCCGTCAGCGTGCTTTCGATGGCCATCGGGATTGGCGTGTGCGGCGTGATCCTCAGCGGCTCGAATGCCATGCTGGGACCGCTGCCCGGCGCGCGCGATCCGGACGCGCTGGTCACGCCGCGAAGAGCGATCTCCTACCCGTATTTCGAGCACTATCGCGACCAGCAACAGGTTCCGTTGGCGGCGGCGGCCTTCCTCACCTCCGTCCCGTTCGCCGTGGCCCCCGGCGGCGACCGGAATGCCAGAGCGGAGCGCTTCTACGGGCACGTGGTTTCACCCGAGTACTTCTCCGCCCTGGGAGTGACGCCGGCCGCGGGGCGTTTCTTTTCACGGGAGACCGAAAAAGCCGGCATGGCTCCGGTGGTGGTGGTGAGCGGCCGGTTCTGGCGCTCCTATTTGAACTCGGACCCGCGGGCCGTAGGACGCCGGGTGCGGCTGAATGGCCAGTTGGCAACCATCGTGGGCATTGGGCCGAAGGATTTTCTGGGCATGTGGCCGTGGAATCCGGCAGACCTCTTTGTGCCGGTGACGTGCGGTTCCGCGCTAGCGCCGGAACTGAGCGACGATCCCGTGCACCGTGGCGACCTCGAAATGTTCCGTATGGTCTTGCGTCCGCCGCCCGGGGTGAGCGTAGCGGCGACCGAAGCGGCTCTGGACGCGGTGACCCGCGCGCTGGACCGGCAGACGCCCGACCCGGAGCGCGATCGCGACCGCAAGGGCCGGCAGTTGCGGCTGATTCCGGCCGGCACCATCATGCAAGCCACGCCCGAGGCGCGGGCGTTCGTCTACAGCTTCAATTTCGTGTTGTGGGCGATGGTTCTGTCGCTATTGTGCGCCAACCTGGCGAATCTGCTGCTGGCGCGCGGCAGCCAGAGGCGGCGCGAGATCGCCATTCGCCTCTCGGTGGGGGCGAGCCGGGCGCGGCTGGTGCGGCAGTTCCTGACGGAGAGTATTCTCTTGTCGCTGGCCGGCGGTCTCGGCGGCATGGTGCTGGCCTACTGGATCACCGACGTGATGTCCTCGCTGCAGATGTCCTCGCAGACGCCGGTGCGGACGGACCTGCGTCCCGATTTCCGGGTGCTGGGGTTCACTCTGGCCGTTTCGTTTGTGACCGGCGTGGCCTGCGGATTGGCGCCGGCGCTGGCCACCGTGGGCTCCGACCTCGGTTTCGCGCTGAAACAGGGTGGTGTACCCCCTGGGTCGCGCGGCTACCGGCGGTTCAGCCTGCGCAATCTTTTCGTGGTAGCCCAGGTGGCCGCATCCCTCATGCTGCTGCTGGTCACCGGCTTCATGGTCACCGGTTATCGGAACACGACGCGGCTCGACCCTGGCTTCAGCGCCGCCAATCTCGACCTCTTCTCCATCGACCCGGCGCGCGACGGCTATTCGGCGCGGGAAGCGGAGTTGCTCTTCGCCCGGCTGCCGCAACAATTGTCGCGGGTGAACGGCGTTCGCGCCGTGGCGCTGGCGGGCGGCGTGCCCTTTACCAGCCTGTCGGCCGACAGTCCCAATACCCACGTCTCGGCGGCAACCGGCGAAGCCGACGGCCGCCAGGTTCGCGGCGAGGTCTTCCGCGAGCGAATCGGGGCGAATTACTTTGCGACCCTGGGCGTGCCCCTGGTGAGCGGACACGAATTCGACATCCGCGACCAGCAAAGCGACGCTCCGCCGGGCACGGCGACCCCCGCCGTAATCAATCAATCGGCCGCGCGCGCTCTCTTCGGCGCCGGGAACCCGATTGGCCGCCACATTCAGGAAGATCAGGCCAGCTATACGGTGGTGGGCGTGACCCGCGATGCGCGATCCGGGTACCTGCCGCCCACGCCGGTGGCAACGGTGTTCCTGCCGCTCACGGCCGAGTGGTTTGTGCGCAGCCGGGCGCCGCGCGCCACCGTGTTGCTGCGCGGCACGCCCGGCGCGGCAACTTTGGCCGCGGTGCGCGAGGAAATGGCGTCTCTCTATCCCAACCTCACCATCTTCAATATCCAATCCATGCGGGAGAACCTCGACAAATTGAACGCGTTCGTGGAGTGGAGCTCGTCGATCTATGTCGTCCTGGGCCTGTTTTCGCTGCTGCTGGCGTGTATCGGCCTGGGTGGCGTCACGGCGTACGCGGTAGCGCAACGGCGGAAGGAGATCGGCATTCGCATGGCGCTGGGGGCGCCGGGCGGCCAGGTGAGAAGGCTGGTGCTGCGCGAGGGAATCGCGCTCATCGGCGTGGGCACTTTGCTGGGGATTGTTGGCGCGGCGGCGATTGCCCGCGGCGCCGCCAGCGTCACCGCCAAGTTGGCAAGCATCTTTCAGACGCCCGCCAGCGATCCGCGCCTGGTGGTGGGCGCTCCCCTGCTGCTGGCCGGGTTGGCGCTGCTGGCGTGCTATATCCCGGCGCGGCGGGCCACGCGCATCGACCCGGTGTCTGCGCTGCGCGAAGAGTGATGACGTATGAATCTTCGATTGAACCTCTGCTTATCCCTTTATAAATACCTGGCGAACGCCTATCCTCACGAATTCCGCATCGTCTATGGGCAAGATCTGGACCGTCTGGCTGAAGACGCGGTTCCGGAGGCCTGGCGGCGATACGGTCTGTTGGGCCTGGTGCGGCTCCTGGCGGATATCGCCATACGCCTGCCCGGCGAATATCTCGGCGAGATCCGGCAAGACGTGGTTTACGCCTTGCGCGTGCTGGCGCGGTCGCCGGGGTTCGCGGCCGTCGCCATCCTTTCCCTGGCATTGGGGATCGCCATGTGCAGCGCGATCCTCTTCGGGTCGAGCTCCGTGCTGCGCCCGATGCCCGGCGCGCGCGATCCGGGCGCGCTGGTGGCCGCGCGAAAAGGCGTCTCCTATCCGTATTTCGAGCACTATCGCGATCACCCGCAGGTGGCGGGCGCGGCCACGGTCTTCCTCGTCTCGGTACCATTCGCCGTGGCTCCCGGCGGCGGCCGGAATGCTCGCGCGGAGCGCTTCTATGGGCACATCGTGTCGCCCGAGTATTTCGCGACGCTGGGAGTGACGCCGGCGGCGGGACGTTTCTTCGCACGCGAGACCGAGCGGCCCGGCATGGTTCCGGTCGTGGTGGTTACGGACCGGTTCTGGCGCAGCTATTTGAACTCGGACCCGCGGGCGGTGGGGCGCGTGGTGCGGCTGAACGGCCAGTTGGCCACCATCGTGGGCATTGCGCCGCCGGATTTTCTGGGGATGTGGCCGTTCAATCCCGCAGACCTGTTCGTGCCGGTGACGTGCGGCTCCGCCCTGGCGCCGGAACTCGCCGGCGACCCGCTGCACGCTCGCGATCTCGAGATGTTTCGCATGGTGGTGCGGCTGCCGCATGGCGTGGGCATACCGGCGGCCGAAGCCGCGCTCGACGCGATGACGCTCGCCCTCGACCGGCAGGCGCCCGATGCGGACCGCGATCGCGACCCGAAGAGCCGGCAACTGCGCCTCATGCCGGCCGGCACCTTCGGGCTCACCACACCCGAGCAGCGCGCGTTCGTCTACAGCTTCAATTTCGTCATGTGGGTGCTGATCCTGTCGCTGGTGTGCGCCAACCTGGCGAATCTCCTGCTGGCGCGCGGCAGCCAGCGGCGGCGCGAGATCGCGCTCCGCCTTTCGGTGGGCGCCAGCCGGGCGCGCCTGGTACGGCAGTTCCTGACGGAGAGCGTCCTGCTGTCGCTGGCCGGAGGCGTGGCGGGCATCGTGGCGGCATTCTGGGTGGCCCACATGATGACCGCTCTGCCGCTCCCCTCGTCGGGGCCGTTGAGCGCCGACTTTCGCCCCGATCTCCGCATTTTCGCGCTCACTTTGGCGGCATCGCTCGCGGCCGGCATTGGCTGCGGCCTCGCGCCGGCGCTGGCCAGCGTGCGCGCCGATATCGGGCTCGCGTTGAAGGAAGGCGGCCTGGCCGGGTCGCACGGCTACCGGCGGTTCAGCCTGCGCAACCTCTTCGTGGTAGCCCAGGTGGCCGCGTCCCTCATGCTGTTGCTGGTCACTGGTTTCATCGTCACCGGCTACGGGAACGTCAGCCGGATCGATCCCGGCTTCGACACCAATAATCTGGACATGTTCTCCCTCGACCCGGTACGCGACGGCTATTCGGCGCGGGAAGCCGAAACGCTCTTCGCCAAGCTGCCGGAGCAACTGTCGCGAGTGAGCGGCGTGCGCGCGCTGGCACTGGCGGGCAGCGCGCCGTTCGGCAGCCTGTTGGTCCACACCCAACATGGCCGTCTCTCGGCCTTGCCCCGGGATGGCGACGGCCGCCCGGTTTGGTGCCAGGGCTACAGCGAACGAATCGGGGCCAACTACTTCGCCACCCTGGGTGTGCCCCTGGTGAGCGGGCACGAGTTCGATATCCGCGACCAGCAAAGCGACGCTCCGCCGGGAACCGCCACACCCGCCGTAATCAACCAATCGGCCGCCCGCGCGCTGTTTGGCGGCGAGAACCCGATTGGCCGGCTCATTCACGAAGATGCGGCCAGCTACACGGTGATCGGCGTGACCCACGATGTGCGATCCGGGTGGCTGCCGGCCATACCGGTTCCCACGGTGTTTCTGCCGCTCACGGCGGGCGGGCTGGCGCGCAGCCGGACGCCGACCGCCACGGTGTTGGTGCGCGTGGCGGGCGGTACCGCGCCGCTGGCCGCCGTGCGCGACGCCATGGCGTCGCTCCATCCCGATCTCACCATCTTCAACGTGCAAACCATGCGCGAGAATCTCGACCGGATCAACGCATTCGCGGAGTGGAGTACGGCGGTCTATTTCGTCCTGGGTCTGTTCTCGCTGCTGCTGGCCTCGATCGGCCTGGGCGGCGTCACGGCTTACGCGGTAGCGCAAAGGCGGAAGGAGATCGGCATCCGCATGGCGCTCGGCGCCCGCGGCCGGCAAGTACAGGGGTTGGTGATGAGGGAAGGGACGGCGCTGGTAGTGGTGGGATCGATCTGCGGCTTGGGCGGCGCGATGGCCCTGCGGCGCGCCTTCTCCGCTTTAAGCGAGTCGTTGGCGAAGGGTTTCGCCCAACCACCTCTCGACTACTCGCTGCTTGCCGGAGCCCCGCTGCTCTTGGCCGCTCTGGCGCTGGCGGCGTGCTACCTGCCGGCGCGGCGGGCCACGCGGATCGATCCGGTGGCGGCGCTGCGGGAGGAGTGAGAAGGGCTCAATTCCCCGTGGCGGCGATGGCTTGCAGCAGGGCGCCCACTGTCCCTTCTGTCCCGTGCGCCCCTTGAGCATGGGGAGCTACTATCGGGTCACGCGGGCTTGCCCTCCTCAGCACTGAAACAACAATGGAAGCGACAAATGGTGTTCGTATCTGCGAAGTGTGCTCGTTGTCCGTGTGACGGCTCGCCGCGCACCTGGTCCTCGTGATTGTGGGCATGGTTTCAGTATGGGCCGGACTTCAGCGCGCCGCCGGGCGCGGACGAATCGTCCTTTTCCGAGGTGAACCAAGGGTCAGCGCAGCCTGGAGATCTTCATGCTCGAACGCGGACGCCATGCGGTCGATCTCAGACGGAGTGAGGCCAAGCTTCGCCGCCTGCTTTCGCCACGTCGCCACTGCCTTCCCAACCTGCCCCGCGATCTTATGGGCTTCGCCTTCGCGCAATTCGAAATAATCGGCGACTTGAAGCGCCAACTTCAGAGAGGCCGTGCCATCGTCAAGATCGATGGTTGTGGAGAGGACCCTCGGCTTGAGATCGGCGGGAATCGGATTGAGGTCGTAGGCCGGAGACAGGCGCCACCCGGATGGACCCGGCCAGAGAAAACCGTGATTGCGCAAATGGTCGTCCGTATTCGAAATCAGGATGCTGAACACAATCCGCCGCCACAGCGCGTGCATGTCTACCTTCGGAGCCGCACCGTGCTGGCGAAGGACATCGGCAAATTCCAGGTAACTCCGCGCCTCGTTGTCTTTGGCGTCGAGCATGCTCATCGCCGATAGGAATGGGAGCCGCACTCCGCGTTCCCGATCGAAACGGCGCAGCAAGAGCACGGGTTTGCCGGTGATCGTTTCGAGCCGCCAGGCGGGCACCGTAATACCGGCCTTGGCTGCCAGGGTCAGGGCCACCGCTTCCCAACGGACTGTGTTCACTTCGTCCCCTTGGTTCGGAAACTTGGCAATTGCGAGATGGCCGCCGCGGTCCCGGACCGAAGCCTTGGGACGAGCTCCGCCGAGCGATGAGCCAGGCGCGAGCGCAGACGCAAATCCTCGTCGGTGTCGGTGTCGTTCAGAACACGCTCGGTGGCTGAGAGCAGCCGGGGCAGCTCGATGAACGGCGGGATCTTCATCGGGCCTGGCACAGCAAGAAACGGTCCGCCTTCCCACTCGGCAAAACGGAGTGCACCCTGGCGTGCTTCATCGTCCACTGTGAGCAGATAGTCAATTTCCATGAGGGTACGTGGCGTTCGTCCCTCGTGGCTGGCGCGCCGGCGCTCGGCGCGTCGCATCAATATTCGTCCCCATCGATCGGGGGCGGAGTCGCCGATGGCGCCGAAGAGCGGTTTGGCGGAAGCCGCGTGAAATGGCCCCGGCCCTAACTTAAGAGCTGGTTCGAGAGAAAATCGTTCGGGGTGAGCGAGCCAGTTCTTGTCGTATTCAAAAGTGGCGCTTTCCCGGTCCTTGCGCGTGCGAGCCCACAGACGTCCCACCAGGTGGGGCGCGCTTTCGAGGTCCACGTATACGAGAACTTCCTTCTCCATTACTCTGTACCCTTGGTGTTTGGCTTACCTGCCTTCCGCAGGCGAGGGAGACGAATGCGTTCAGGCAGGTTCTCCTCTTCCAGCGCAAGTCCAAGCGCATCGTGCCTGGGGTCGGCCACGTCGGCGAGCCGATCGACCATTCCCAGGGCGAACAGAACTGTGGCGTAGGTACCGAGCGAGACGCCGGGGTCACCCTTCTCCGCCTTGTGCAGGGTCGTCCGGCTGATGGATGCTCGTTCCGCCAGGATGGTTACGGGAATACGCCGCCTCCGCCGCGCATCACGAATGTCGTGCCCGAGCTTTCGGAGCGCGCGTGCTACGGGTACCGGGATCGCTGCGAAGGATCTACTATATTTACTGTCCATATTAATAGCCACTACTGTTGTTAAAGTACAGAAAAATGAACGCAAAGTCAAATTGCGAGCCGCAGCGGTGAGGAGGGAGACCTTGACATAGTAAGCACATTTGCTTACTATGCGGAGGTGACGGCGAGCGAACGAGCGAAGATCTCGCCGCGTGTTGGTACACGCCACAGAGCCGCGACCGTTAGGGAGCGTCTGTTCCCCCAACTTCGATCAATCATGGTTCAAAGCATCCTGAAGGCGCTAGCAATCAAGGAGCTGTAGCATGGAATACCCCGCGATTTTCGAGCCCGCCGAAGAGGGCGGCTTCCTCGTCAAATTCCCCGACTTCGATTGGGGAGTCACCCAGGGAGACACCCGGCACGAAGCCGAAGAGATGGCCGCGGATGCCATTCGCACCATGATTAGAGAGCTGATCCGGCAGGGCAAGGCGGTGCCGCGCCCCAGCAAACCGCGCGGCCGGAAGCATCGCATGATTCGCCTCGCCGCACTGGACGCCGCAAAGGCTGAGCTCTATATGGCTTTCCAGTCCGCGGGCCTGCGAAAAACCGAACTGGCGCGCCGCCTCGGCATTCCGAAGACTACAGTGGACCGGCTCTTCGATCTCGATAACCATTCACGCCTCGACCAGATGGAAGCGGCTTTTGCCGTCCTCGGGAAGCGGCTCTCCATAGAGGTTGAAGACGCGGTGTATCCGCCGGCGGCGTAGGCCTCAGTTCCCCGTCGCGGCGATGGCCTGGAGCAGCGCTCCCACCCGTTCCGGAGAGCCGAGGAACAGGGTGTGCGGCACCTGGCGAAACTTCAGCAACTGCCGGTAAATGGCGTCTTCCATGGTGGAATTGATGCCCCAGCCGCCCAGGTACTGCAGGCGCAGGTCGATATCGCGATTGATATCGGCGCCGGCGCTCCACGCACCCAGATCCGCGTTCTGGCCGGCGTAATTGGAGAGCAGGTCGACAATCGAAGTGACGCCGATATCGTACAGGGACTGCGCCACCGGCGCGTAATCGGGGCGGTTGAGCCGCTCCTGAATCTCGTCGAGGTTGATGCTGGGCGCTTCCAGGTGGCCCATGAACACCATGTCGTAGCCCGCGCCGTTGACCGTGTTGGCCCATATGGTGGAGTGCGGGAAAGCCGCGAAAAAAGTGGCCAGCTCGCTCTTCACCGTGCGCACGTCGCTTTCGTAAAGCGGCACGTAGAGCGTGAAGAGGCCGCCCGGATTGAGGTGGCTCTTGACGCTCTCGAAGTACTCCAGGGAGTAGATGGCGGCGGTGCCCTTGGCGAAGACGTCGAGCGGATCGCTGGCGATGATATCGAACTTTTCGGTGGTGGTCAGCAGGTAGTGGCGCGCGTCGTCGAACACCACGCGAGTCTTGGGATTGTGGTAGACCTCGTAATTCTGCTTGCCGAAGAAGCGCGTGGACGTTGGCGGGATCACGGGCTCGATTTCGCAGATGGTGATGTGCTCGATGCCGGGATACCTGGTGAAGGTGCCGGCGCTGACTCCGGCGCCGAAACCGATGCCGAGGACGGATTTCGCGTTGGGGTGCAGAACGCCGGGCAGATGGCCCACCATGCGCTGCAGCTTCATGTCGTAGGGCTCCGTGGTGGCTTCCACGTGGCCGTTGACGTCGATCTCGGTGGCGCCGTCGTTCCAGCGCGTGATGGCCACCGAGGAATTGCGGCCTTCGATGGTGTACAGCACTTCGCTCTTGCCCGCATTCAACGCCATGCGGCGGCCATAAGCGATCAGTTCGCCGGGAACGGGCGCCAGGTTGCTGGAGAGCCAGGCGGCGAGGACCACGGCGGCGGCCAGCGCGGCGGACACGCCCGTGGAGCGCTGCGCGCGCACGAACGGGACCAGGATCAGCACGCCGCCGGCCAGGGCCGCCCAGATGAGCACGCGCTCGGAATCCTGCGTGCCGATCCAGGGGATGAGGGCGAGAGAGACGATGAGGGCTCCGCAAATCGCGCCCAGGGTATTGGCGGCATAGACGCTGCCCACGGTCCGCCCCGGGTCCTCGCCGGGGCGGGCGAGCGCGGCGACGGCCAGCGGAAAGCTCGCGCCCCAGAGGATGGTGGGCGGCAGGATGGCCCACAGGCAGCGCACCATATCGAGCTGGAAGGTGTGCCAGGGGCTCAGCGTGAGCAGCGGGTTGATGGGCCAATAGGGAAGCGAGCTGGAGATGATCCACGCGGTCCACGCGATGCCGAGCGTCAACAGCACTTGCGACCAGGCCAGCGCCAGGCGCGGGCGCACCGAGCGCAGTAGCATGGAGCCCAGCCCGCTGCCCAACGCCAGGCCGATCAGGAACACCGCCAGAATGATGGAGAAGATGTAGACCGTCAGGCCGAGCAGCATGCCGAGAAGGCGGGTCCACACCACCTCGGCGCCGAGCGCGGTGGCGCCGGAGAGGCCGATAGCGACATAGATGGTCCAGCGCGGGATGCCGTCGCCTGGGGAATCGGCGGCAACGACTGCGTCCACCGCTTCCTTCTCCGTTTCCGGAACGCTGGCTTCGGCGGGCGTGTGGGCGGCGAGCGCCAGGCTGGCCAGCGCCACGGCCACGTTGATGGCCGCGGCGGCGTAGGTGGCCACGGACATGTTGTAGAGGCGCAGCAGATAGAATCCGGCGAGCAGGCATCCGAAGACGGCGCCCGCCGTGTTGCCGCCGTAGAGCAGGCCGTACCAGGAGACGCCGTTGGGCGTCGAGCGCAGCCAGCGGACGATGGCGGGCAGCGATGCGCCCATCAAAATGGTCGAAGGCAGCAGGCAGATGGCGGAGAGGCATCCGCGCAGCAGAAAGCCCGGCATGCCGTGCTCGGCGCCGGCGATATAGGCCATATTCACCAGCGGCAGCAGCAGGTGCACCAGCAGGGCGGTGGCGGCGATGCCCAGTTCCAGGTACGCATAGATGCGCAGCGGATGCTGCCCGGCCAGACGCAAGCGCGGGAACCACACGCTTCCGATGCAGAGGCCGCCCATGAAGGTGGCCAGCAGGAAGCCCAGCGACACGGCGGTCGAACCGATGGCCAGTTGCAGAAGCTGATACCAGACGGTCTCGTAGATCAGCGCGGAGCATCCGCTGCCGGCGAACAGGACGAGCAGCAGGGGAAGGTAGCGCGAGGCATCGGCGGGCGCCGTTTGCGTTGGTTGGGACATATGGCGAATGTTTATCTTAGCCGGTTCCGGGTGCTCTAATGTTGGTGGGGCAGGCGGGGTACCCTCTGGGTCCGCCTGCCAACCGTTTTTTCTCAATGCACCTTTGGAAGTGGGGCAGGCGGGGTACCCTCTGGGTCCGCCTGCCAACCGTTTTTTCTCAATGCACCTTTGGAAGTGGGGCAGGCGCTTCCGCCTGCCAACCGTTTTTTCTCAAAGCACCCTTGGAGAGGCGATCTGATGGATAACTCGGTTACCGGTGGCGCCACGCGGCGGCAGATTTTGTGGACTCTGGGCGGCGCGGCCCTGGCCGCGGGCGCGCCGGCCGCGCCTCCCGAGGTGGACGCGCGCGTAGTGGCGCGCAACGATGCGGCGCTGGAAAATCTGCTGCGCGCGCAGATCGCCGATACGGCGAACGCGCGGCTGGGCGGTGTGCCGGACGAGTACGGGATGTACCACGCGGGGTCGGCGGGCGGCCTGATCGAGACGGCGACGGCGTCGTGGATCGCGCCGCAATCGAAGCATCGCGGCGAGCCGGAGGTGTTGGAGCGGGTCCGCCTCGCGGCTCGGTTCCTGGAGCGCGCGCAGACTGCCGAAGGCAATATCGATCTGCTCACCACCAATTTCAATTCACCGCCGGATACCGGATTCGTGGTCCACAACGTGGGCACGGCGGCGGCCATCGCCAAGATGTATGCCGCCGACGAAATATTGCGCGCGCTCCGTCCGTTCCTGGTGAAAGCGGCAGGCGGGATGACGGCGGGCGGCGTCCACACGCCCAATCATCGATGGGTGGTGAGCTCCGCGCTGGCGCAGGTCAACGACGTGTTTCCGGATGCGGCCTACACGCGGCGCATCGCGCAGTGGCTGGCGGAGGGAATCGATATCGACGAGGACGGCCAGTTCATCGAGCGCAGCACGGTCACCTACAACACCGTAACCGACCGCGCGTTCACCGTGCTGGCGGCCAAGCTGAAGCGGCCCGAACTGCTCGACCCGGTGCGGCGCAATCTGCGCGCCATGATGTACCTGCTGCATCCCGATGGCGAGGTGGTGACGGAGGTTTCCAGGCGGCAGGACCAGTTCGTGCGCGGCACCATGGCCGGGTACTGGTTCCCGATCCATTATCTGGCGGTGCACGATGGCGATGGCCAGTTCGCTGGCATGGCGCGCGGCCTGGCGCCGGACAACGCGCGGCTCTCGACGCTGCTGGAGTATCCGGAGCTCTCCGGTCCCTTGCCGGCGGCGGAGGCGCTGCCCGAGGATTACGAAAAGTGGTTCCCCGCGGTCGGTCTGGCGCGCATACGGCGCGGACGTTGGGACGCAACCATGGTCCTGCAGGAGAGCAGCCGCTTCTTCAGCGCGCGCCATGGCGGCACGGTGATCCAGGCGGTGCGCTTTGCCACCTCGTTCTTCGGCAAGGGGCAATTCGTGCCGGACTCCTGCGTGAAGGACGGGGCGAAGTACGTCTTCCGCCAGTCGCTCAGCGCGCCGTACTACCAGCCGCTGGTGCCGCCGCGTAAGGTGGACTACAGGAATTGGGGCGCGCTGCGCGCCCAGCGGCGCCAGACCCAGGTGTGCAAGCTGGAGCAAATGGCGACGGTGACGGAGCAGCCGCGCGGATTCGAGCTGCGCCTGCAATCGGGCGGGACGCCGGGCGTGCCGCTGGCGGTCGAAATCAGCCTGCGGGAAGGCGGCAAACTCGAAGGCTGCCGCCCCGCGCCGCACGTCGCCGATGGGTGGATTTTGGAGCGGGATTTCGCCACCTATCGCGTGGGCGGCGATACCCTGCGATTCGGCCCCGGCGCGGCGGGGCACTTACTCACGCAGTTGCGCGGCGCGGAGCCGAAACTGCCGGGCCAGAGCGTGTATCTCACGGGGTACACGCCGTTCGACCAGACGCTGCGGTTTGAGTTCGCGTGAGAGGTGGCGGCCAATCACTAGCACCATGAGTATCAACACAGAGTGCCGGGGTTGGAACAGAGCGCGATACCTCAACCGGCGAAAACAAAAGCCTAGACTTTTATCGCGGCCCTCGCCATGGCGACCTGCTCGCGCAGCGCCGGCTCGGTGGCGTCGCCAAACCGGCGCACCACTTCGTTGTAGACGCCGGTGGCGTCCTCAATGCGCTTCAGAGCGCCCAGAACGACGCCCTTGTTGACCAGGGCCTTGGCGGCCAACTCGCGCAACGCAGGCTCGGTGGCGTCGCCACATCGGCGCACCACTTCGTCGTAGGCGCTGATAGCGTCCTCACTGCGTTTCAGAGCGCCCAGATCGACGCCTTTGTTGTACAGCGCGTTGGCGACCTGCTCGCGCAACACCGGCTCCGTGGCGTCACCAAACCGGCGCACCACCTCGTCGTATACGCCGACTTCGTCCTCACTCCGCTTCAAAGCGCCTAGCCGGAGTCCTTTGTTGTACAGCGCCTTGGCAAGCATTTCGCACAATACCGGATCGGTGGCGTCGCCAAACCGGCGCACCACTTCGTCCCAGATGCCGATAGCGTCCTCGGGGCGCTTCAAAACACCCAGTTCGACCCCTTCGTTGTACAGCGCCTTGGCGACCTGTTCGCGCAATACCGGCTCGGTGGCGTCGCCAAACCGGCGCACCACTTCGTCGCAGATGCCGATCTTCTCCTCGCTGCGCTTCAAAGCACCCAGTCCGACCCCTTTGTTGACCAGGGCCTTGGCGACCATTTCGCGCAATACCGGCTCGGTGGCGTCACCAAACCGGCGCCCTATCTCGTCGTAGACGCCGATAGCGTCCTCACTCCGCTTCAAAGCGCCTAGCCGGAGTCCTTTGTTGAACAGCGCCCTGGCGACCATTTCGCGCAATACCGGATCGGTGGCGTCGCCAAACCGGCGCACCACTTCGTCGCAGACGCCGATCGCGTCCTCGGAGCGCTTCAAAACGCCCAGTTCGACCCCTTTGTTGTACAGCGCCTTGGCGACCTGTTCGCGCAACACCAACTCGGTGGCGTCGGCAAATCGCCGCACCACTTCGTCGTAGGCGCCGACCGCCGCCTCCCGGCGATTCAAAGCGCCGAGGCTGAAGCCTCGTTTGAGCATGGCCTTGGCGACCTGCTCGCGCAACTGCGGCTCGGTGGCGTCGCCAAACCGGCGCACCACTTCGTCGTAAACGCCGACCGCCTCCTCACTTCGATTCAAAGCGCCCAGCGTGACGCCCTTGCTGACCAGGGCCTTCGCCACCTGGCTTCTTGTGAAAAGATCGGGTTGACGCAACGCTTCCAGCCTCATGGCTATCGCAAGGATTAAGTCATAGCTCCGCGTATTTGGATCAGCATTGCATTCTGCTTTTGAGCACGTTATCCTGTGGGCCATGAGTACACCGTCTGAGACGTACACCCTCCTGCCGCCACGGGAGCCGACACTGGAAGTGGAGACCTTGCGCCAGATCCAGAAGGATGTGGGGGCCATTCGCAGCGTGGTGGTGGTTGTGTTGGTGAAGATCCCTCTGTTTCTCCTGATCCTCTTCGCTATCTTCTGGGGACTGAAGTCGATCTAGTCGCGCCTCATGCGAACACCGGATGGCCATCGCGCCAGGCCCGCCGCAGCGCTTCCGTGTTACGCGTGATTGAGTCCGGGCTCTCCCCGGGTGCTGCGTTGTAGTTGTACGTATGTCCTCCGCCAGCGCCGCCCATGGCGCGCTCGAAACTGGCATTGTCACGTGGTGTGAGCACCCGCTCACCTTCATGCAAGATCTTCATGCCGGTCCTGGGAACCACACCACCGATGTAACTGCCAAAGGCGGTGATGGCGGCAAAGGTCGCCGCTGCCAGCGCGCCGCCAGCGATCACACCGGCCGGCGTCCAGGCGAACGAGTTCCACACCTTGGCCGCCGCCTGGGCTGCCTGACTGCGGATCACGCCCTGTCCGATCACCTTCTCAGTGGCCGCCTGCGCGATCAACTGCGTGGTGGCCCGGGCGATGTTCATTATCATCGAGTCGGCCATACTCCTGAAGGATTGGGTGATTGAGGCGGTAAACCCCTTGTGTTTCGTGAGCATCGAGTCGAGCACGGAGTCAAAGGCTTTTGCAATGCCCCCCATGTTAATTGCTCCCCGGAGTTGTCATTGAGCGCCGATGCTGCGCCCTCAAGAGCCGAAATCAGTTCCCGGAGCTGCTCACCCGTAAGGTCCGGAAGGGGAATATCACCCGCCAGGCGAATCGCCTGGCGGTGGTCAGAGCGCCGGATCGCATTCCGAAACAACTCAAGCGTCACCTCCGCTTGCGACGGTGGCGGAAGTTCCTTCTCCTGGTGCCTCAACCTGCTGAGCTGTTCGATAACGGACCGTATGGCGTAGACGTCATTCTCAAGTTCATCCGGCTTGTCTCCCAATAGGGACGTCGTCAAGTTACTTACGAAGAAACCGAGCGGATCCCTAGTCAGGGGCGGAGCATCCAGACCGAAGCGCAGGATTAATTCGTCGAAAACAGTCTCGCTTGCATGACAGGTTCATCTCGCTCAGTCGTAGAGCTCGAATACGCGCCCGTTCCCTTCTCCCCAGCCTGGACGATTTTCCCCCTGACCTTCGCCGATCCGGCGGCTGCTGCGAGGTCCGAATCGGCACCTGGCGCCGGCCCTGGGCCGTCCGGCGCCACCACGCAAACATTCGGGCTGGCTTTGAGCCAGTCCGGCAAAGTCTCCGCATCGCGCCGCCTGTAACAGAACCAGTAAAGATTCGTACGCAACGCCGCAGATAGCCGACGTCGAAGAGCGTCCATGAAAATGTCGCCCTCCCATCCGCTGTAGCCGACTACCAGTGGTGAGTGCGCCCTAAGGATGTCATCCAACGTAGACAGCATCGTAAATGACGTGGCCGAAGAACCCTTGGCTCGGTCGGAGATTTCTCCCCTCAAGTTACAGCAGTCGTAAAACCAGTAGGAGCCGTGAATGTGGATGATCTGAACATCCTGCGAGCGGAGATCGATCCGCTCAAGTGTTCTGGGATGGTCGCAAACGATGTGGCGACGGCCGAAGAGAGAGAGCGCACGCGACAGGAAGTCGTCGAAGTTCGTGGTCACGACCAAGTTGGTAATAGTGTTCTCCAGCAGAAGGTGCGCGAGTCGGAAGTTTGCACGGGAAATGAAGGCGTTCTCCATGAGCCCTCGCAGATGCAACTGGCGGTTCTCAGGTTGAGGATAGGCCTGTTCGAACCAGTAAGAATAGGAATCGATGAGTGCATCCGAGTCGGGAGGTCTGTCCTTCCCATATGCATGTGCTTCCTCTTTACAGCTAGCCTGAATTTCGGCAGCGAGGGGTAAAGGCGGGTGTGAAATTCCTGCACCTACCATGAAGAAGAACGGAGAAGGGAGGTTTTGCCTCTTACCTTAGCTTTATGGCTTGATGGATTTCAACCGCTGCTGCCTTCAGGTCTAACAATCGCATTCGGGATAATCTTAACGCGAAGCGACAAGTTTTGCAGTTTCCGTAGGCCGCTGGGCCGCTGGTGGCCGGCCTGATCGCGCCTGAGATTGAGGCGACCTGGCGGATCTTCGTTTCCCATCGACTGCCTGGCTCCGGGGAAGGCTGGCTGCTATGTGGGTGCACGAAGGGACCGAAGGGACCAGCGCTTCCGTTGACAACTATACGAAATATCCGTATAGTGGGTAACGGATGAAAGCCGCCGTATTCGCGACGAAGCGCTATGAACGTGAAGCGAAGCGGCTGCTCACCGACATGGAAATCGAAACCATGGAAGCTTCGATTGCGGCCGATCCCGAAGCTTACCCGGTCGTTCCCGGCACTGGCGGTGTGCGCAAGGCGCGTTGGAGTCGCCAGGGACGGGGCAAACGCGGCGGAGTTCGGGTGATCTACTACTACTGGGTGTCGGATAACGAGGTGTACATGCTCTACGTGTATGCGAAGAATGAGCAGGCGGATATGGATGCTGCCGGCCGCCAAGAGGCCCGGAAATTTGTGGAGGCGCTGAAACATGGCAAAGAAAACCGACGCGGCTAAGGCCGCCCGTAAACCGACAATGAATCGCGTTTCCCGCGGCGTGATCGCCGGCCTGAAACAGGCTGTTGCTCACGCCCGAGGCGAAATCTCTCTCCCCGTTCGCTACTACGATGTTCCCGGCCCCGTGAACGTGAAGGCGATCCGCGCCAAGTCCGGATTGTCGCAGTCGGAATTCGCCAAGCGATACGGCTTCAACGTGCGGACTTTGCAGGAGTGGGAACTCGGCAGGACGGAACCGCCGGGTGCTATTCGCGCCTACCTCACGGTGATCGATCTGTTTCCCGAGACGGTGGAACGGGCGCTTAAGGGCGCTGCGTGAGAACTCCGTCCGCAGGGATGCACTCGAAGTGAAAGTGGCTTTGCCATGTATATTCTGACCGAATACCTCGACCGGGCGATGGCCCATGCGCTATATGCCAAGCTCGATGACGGCACCTACGGCGGACAGATTCCGCCCTGTCCGGGCGTTGTCGCGTTCGCTCCGTCCCTAGCCGGATGTGCCGAGGACCTACGCTCCACTTTGGAAGATTGGGTGCTCCTCGGCATGAAACTGGCCCACGCGCTCCCCGTGATCGCCGGCATCGATCTCAACCGGGGGCCGGTTCATGAGCCGGTGGACGCCCTGTAAGCTGTGATCGCCTGGCATCTGGTAAGCACCGCGTGAGTGCGCGCCATTCTTTGGTGAGAAATACGCCATGCGCGGGGAACTATTCCAGTATGGCGATGTGCCGGCTGCGACTTTCGTACGTCTGTGACGCGGAACAGCCCGTTTTCCTCACGTGGCGTCTTCACGGCAGTCTGCCGTCTCACCGGGGGTTTCCGCCGGACGCGCGCAACTCCGCACAGGCATTCGCCGCCACCGATCGATTGCTGGACGAGGCCCGCGTGGGTCCGGTCTACCTTCGCCAACCCGCCGTCGCGGATATGATCGTCGATGCCATCCGGTACAACGCCGACATCCTCGGGCACTATCGCTTGCACGCCTTCGTGGTAATGCCGAACCACGTTCACCTGCTGGCTACTCCAGCCGTGCCGTTGCCCGAGCTCACGAGATCGTTGCAAAGCGTCACGGCCGCGCGTGCGCACTCCATGTTGGCCGCGACGGGAAGCCCCTTTTGGCAGGAAGAAAGCTATTGCCGCCCGGTGCGGTATCAGGGGGAGTTCGGGGAGATCTGGAACTACATCGAGGAGGACCCGGTCCGGGCGGGCATGGTCAGGGAAGCCAGTGAGTATCGCTGGTCGAGCGCGGCCACGGATGCGATAATTCCAGAAGGTGCGCCGTGGCGCTTTACGTCAATACGTTCTTCGAGAAGCGGGTGGAACAACTCTTTGACCTGGCAGGACGGGTAGAGGCGGCGTTTGCCGCCGCCGGACTCGCATACCGCGTAATTGGCGGTCTCGCGGTTTATCTGTGACGCCAACATAAAGTATATTTTTGCCCCCGGAAGTCATTCTCCAGGCGGACCTTAGCCGAATTTGGTCCCGCTCCCGCACCTCAATCTCGCTCTGCCGTGCCATAACATGGAATTTGAGGGGCACGCACGCTCCACCCCGGTTGAGGAATAGAATCGCAAGCGGGACAAATTTGGCCCGCTTTTTCTGCTTTTGGCGAGCTAACTCATTGATTATCAACAAAACGAAATCGGATAGCGGGACAAATTTGTCCCGCTATGCAGAATTCCAGGCAATCCTGGTCTGCGGATGGGCCTCTACTGCTTCACCGCCGCTTCGATGGCCTCCAGTTCCCTGCCCGCGTCGCTCCATTTGCCTTGCGCGGCGAGCTCGCGATAGCGCCGTAGATGCTCGCGCACCTGTTGCAGGCGCGCATCCCCGGTGGGGGGCGGAGCGCCCGGTGCCGCCTTCGCACCCGGCGCGGTGGCCTCGCCGATCAACTGCTGCGCGCCCCCGGTGAGTTGCGCCAATGCCTGCTCGTAAGTGTCGGCGTAGACCAACCGGTTGCCCACCGCGAGCACCACCTTCTTTAACTGCGGCATGCGCGCCTCCGTGGCCTGGATGTAAATGGGGTCCACATAGAGGAACGTGTTGCCCACCGGCAGCACCAGGATCTGGCCGCGCAGCACTTGCGAGCCTTGCTGGTTCCACAGCGTCAAGTCCTTGGAGATGGTCTGGTCCTGATTGATGCGCGCGCCGATCTGCATGGGACCGAAAATCAGCTCCTGCTTGGAGAGCAGCAGCACCACCATTTCGCCCAGGTGAGCGCCGTCGCAACGGGCCGCCATCACGCCGATCAGGTTGTCCTTGCTGCGCGGCGTGAAGGAAAGCAGCAGCAGAAACTCCGGCTTGTCTTCGCCGGGCAGCGTCGTCACTACGTAGGTAGGAGTCACCGGCTCGGCGCCGCCGGCCTGCGCGGTGGTGTGACGCGCCAGGTCCCAGAGATCTTCCTTGTTGTAGAACGACTGCGGGTCGAGCATGTGGTAGGTGCGGTAAATCTCGGCCTGCACGCGGAACAGGGTCTCGGGATACCGCGCGTGACGCCGCAGGTCGGCGGGCATCTTATCGGCACTGCGGAAGAGGTCGGGGAACAGGCGCTGGTAGGCGGCGATGATCGGGTCGTCGGGCGCGAAGATGTACATGTGGGTTTCGCCGTCATAAGCGTCGATGGTGGCCTTGACGGCGTTGCGTATGTAGTTCATCCGGCCCATGTCGGGGACGTCCACGCTGTGCGCGTAGGGGTGGGCTTCGGAAGTCGTGTAGCCGTCGATCATCCAGACCAGGCGGCCATCGTCGGTGATCACCATGTACGGGTCGGGATCCCAGGAGAGGAACCCGGCCAGCTCGTTAAGGCGGTCGGTCACCTTGCGGTGGATCATCATCCGGCTGTTGTCGGTGAGATAGCTGGTCAGCAGGATGTTCGGCTCGCCTTCGTTGATGGCCGCGGCCAGGCGCATGCCGAAGCTGGAGACGGGAAACCCGCCCTTGCCTTCGTAGCGCGAGGTCACATTGCTCTCCCCGCTGGGGTAGTTGAACTCTTCGCGCGACGTGTGCACGAACACCGGCTCGTGGGTGACTTCGCCGTAATAAATCTCGGGACGCGTCAGCTTGAGCGATTTGGTCTTCACCTCCGGCGGCGCGTTTTCGATCAGCAGCACGGGTAGACCGTCGGGCGTGATCTGGCTGACCGGCGCCAGCACCAGGCCGTAGCCGTGCGTATAGATGAAGGCCGGGTTGATCCAGTTGGCGCGCGCCGCCGGGAGCTGGCGCAGATCGAGCTCGCGCGGCGTCAGCAGCACCTGCCGGTACTGGCCGTCGATGGTGTAGCGGTCGACGTCGGTGTCGTTAAAAACGTAGTAGGGGCGCAGGGCCTGGATCTGCGTGACCGTGTCGTGGAAAGCGCGCGTGTCCCAGAGGCGGACGTTATCGAGAATCGGCTTGTGGGCAGCCGCATCGATGGGCGCCTCGGGGTGGGCTTTGAACTCGACCTCCTTAAACTCCTGTTCGATGCCGAAGGCGGAACGCGTGGCGTGAATGTGAGTCTGGATGTAGGGGCGCTGCAGGGAGATCTCGTTGGGCCGCACATAGAGGGCGCTGACAATGCGGGGGGCGGCGAAATCCACCACCAGGGATAGCGCCATGAGACCAGCCAGGAACCAGCGGCCCATCCAGACAAACCCGGCGGCGGCGAGGCAGGCGAAGATGACCAGCCATTGCAGCGGGAGCCCGATGTTCTGATCGACGTAATCGATGCCGACCAGGAAGGTGCCGTGCTCGTTGTAGACCATTTCATAGCGGCCCAGGTAGAACTTGAGCGCGAAGGCGAGCAGCAGGACCACGCCGGCGCCGCGCAGGAAGCGCGATTCCAGACCGCCTTCGAGGTGCAGGATGCGCGGGTCCAGTTCGCGGGCGTCGCGCAGTTCCGGCATTTTGTGGCGCAGTTGCCAGCCGCGGGCAGCCACCCAGTAAACCAGAATGCAGAGGATGATCACCGCCAGCAAGTAGCCGCGCAGCAGGGAGTAGAACGGCAGGTCGAAGAGATAGAAGGAGAGGGGCTGGTTGAAGATGGCGTCGTGCCAGGCGGTGGTGGTGGCGGGCAGACCGCGCGAGCCGGCGAAGCGAACCACGGTCCACGTGTCGATGGCGCCGGCGGCGATGAACCAGCCGACAGCCAGCAGTGCGAGGGCGGAAATCCTGGCGTAGAGGCGGTGCTCGCCGAGACGGGTGCCGGCGAATTTGAGCGCGCGCGCGTGCGAGATCCACAGCGCGCCAAACGCCACCAGCGTCGCGGCGGCGACAGGAGCGATGCTGTAATACAGCATGCTGAGCCAGGTGTGGAACTGGCCCAGTTCCTTCCACCATTCGATCTCGATGGCGTAACCGGAAAACGAACGCACGCCGAACAAGAGGAACAGCAAGAGGATGAGCAGTGTAATGCGGGTCGCGGGCGAACGGCGGCCGGAAGAAATTTCATACCGGGGCATCCCTTGAGGGTAGCACCGGGCAGGGCGCCGGTACCGTACGCCGTCTCACATCGCAAGCGAATCTCCTCGCCTGTCTAAAGGAATTCTTTTCTTTGCCGATAGGTGTCTAGAGCGAACCGTGGCTATGAAGCTCTCGACCATCCCAACCAGTGCTGCGGCAGTGCTGGGCGCTGCCCTGGCGGGAGTTCTCTGCTGCGGCGGACTGCAGGCCGCCAACCTGTTGACAGCGGCTCCGGGTACCATTGCGCTCACCTGCAATACGCTCAACGGTCCCGGCCCGGCGGCGACGATCGTCGTAAAACCCGCGGCGGCGCTCACCACCAACGCCATCGCCGTGACGCTCGGCGGCTTGAGCGCGGAACTGGTAGTGACGCCTCTGGCGCCGGCCGTCCTGACGTCCCAAAACCAGTCCCAAGGAATCACTTACACCGTCAGCCTGGCTGCCGGTTGCGCCGCGGCGGCGAACGGCACAACCACCATCCGGTTCTATGCCGGCGGTGTGGCGGACGTGGCGGTAACCGCCAGCACGAGCGTGACGGCTGTGGCGTCGGCACTGGTGGCCTCGCCGGTCACCATCACCTGCGTCCGCAACACGGCTCCGGCGGTAAGCTACACGCCCGGACCGTCCGCCACGGCTTTGCTCATCTCGGCGGCGCCGGGGGGCACTCCCTTCGTGGTGGATTTTTCCACCGTGCCGGCCTGGCTCGCACTGCCTCCCACCACCGCCACCAGTGCGGGAGCAACGGGTGTCCGCTTCACCCTGTCGGCCGTTTCCCCGTGCGGCAACTACCTGGTGGGAAGCAGCTACTCGGCGTCGGTTCATCTGCGCAATCCGCCGGCGCCCGATGGCCTGATACCGGTCACCTTAAAGATCCTGAGTCCGTCCCCGTTGACGGCCACGCCGGGCGCGCCTTCGCTCGCCTACACCAAGGGTTCCGGCGCGCCGGCTTTTGTAGATGTCGCGGTGAGTTCGGCGGGGTCCGGGGCGGCCTTCGCGGTGGATCCCAACAGCCTGCCCACCTGGCTCACCGTGGATGCGCTGAGCGGCTCCGTGCCCAAGACCCTCCACTTCACCACCACCAGCGTGGCCGACGCGATTGCCCAAGGCACCTACGGCGCCACCGTTCACCTGCAGGATTCCGGCTTTGGGGATCTGGCCGTGCCGTTCCGCTTGACGGTGAGCAATCCGCCTCCGACGCTGACGGTGGCGGAAGGAACCACGCGGAATATTACCTGGACCGTGGGGCAGCCTCTGCCCATCCCCTACATTACCCTGACCTCCAGCGATTCGCCGATTCCTTACGCCATCGTCACGGGCGGGCCATTGGCTCCTATCGTCGGCAGCGCTTTCCTGAAAGGCTTCGCCTACAGTTATGACACGCCGATACCGGTGACCTTCGACCCGGGCGTCTTCGCGGCGGCGCAACCGGGAAGTGTTCTCACCGGCACGGTGAGCATTACGTGGGGGAACCCGGCGGCGACGACGGTGATTACCATCAAGGTTACCGTCCAGCCGGCCGGAGCCACGCTGCTGAGCGTGACCCCGCCCAGCCTGCCGACCGCCGTGCCCGGGCAAACCTTCACCGTGGCCCTCACGGGTACGGGATTCATCGCTAGTGCGGACGCGGCGCAGGCGACCATGGTGGGAATCGTCTCGGGCGGATCGCTGCTGGCCGATGCCAATATCGCCGCGGCGGTGATCAACCCGTCGAACATCATCCTCACCATCACCGTACCCGCCGCCGCCGACCCGCTGCTGCCCTTCGCCGCCGCCGGGGTGGGCGGCACGGTGACGCTGGGCGTTTGCAATCCACTGGGAGCGGCGTGCACCGTCCCCACGGGAACGGCGGCGCTGCTTATCACGGCCAACCCGACCATCCAGGCGGTGACCAACGCAGCCGCGTTCCTGCAAGTGACGCCGCCGGCGCTGCCGGCCGTATCCCCGTATGGCATGATCAGCCTTTTCGGAGCCAGTTTCTGCGTCTCCGGCGGCACCGGCTGCACGGGCGGGCAAGTGCTCTACGGATCGCCGGACGCGGTCACTCTGCGCTACCCGGTTTCTCTGAGCCCGGACGCCTCCGGCTCCGCGCAACGCCTGCTGACAGTCGGGTTCCAGACTCACGCCACGCCCCCGGCAGCCATCGCCAACGCCCCGTTGCTGTTTGCCACCAACGGCCAGATCAATCTGCTGGTTCCCGCCGCGCTCTCCGCCTACGTGGGCAAGAGCGTCGATTTGATGGTGAACTTCGGTCACCCTCCGGCGGCCGGGATGTTGAGCAGCGCGCCATTCCCGGTGAATGTGGTGGCGGCCGACCCCGGGGTGTTTACCATCGAAGCCGATGGCCAGGGCCAAGGCGCGATTCTGAATGCGGACTGGAGCGTCGTCGCCACCGGCAACGAAGCCGGCATGCGCGCCAACCCCGCCGATTCGGACATGGTCCAGATCTACATGACGGGTCTGGGCGCGCCGGACAGTACGGCAAATAATACCGCCACCGGCGCAGGGCAGTGGCCGGCCGACTGCGTCGGCACCGGCAGTTACCTGGCCGCACTCAACTTCCAGACGGGCGGTTCCCTGTCGGCGGATGGCGCCCTGATCGAAGGCTCCCTGCTGAACGGCGGCCGGCTGCCTCCGTGCCTGAGTTCCGCCGCGGCGGTTCCCACCGTCACCATAGGCGGTCAACCGGCCACGGTCGCCTACGCCGGATGGGTGGCCAATTCGGTGGCCGGCGAGTACCAGGTGAACGTGCGGCTTCCGGGCAGCGCCGCGGGCGCCTTCACCTCCGCTTCGGGCGCCGCCATCGCGCCCCCTCTCGCGGCCGCGGTGCAATTGCCGGTGGTGGTGGCCGCGCGCGGCGTGGCCAGCCAGCCGGGCGTCACCATCTGGGTGACGCCGCGCCTGAAGGTGACCGGCCCGTCCGCCTTGCAGGGCGCCTCCGGCGTGTCCTGGCCGGCCTCCGGCAACCTGGTGACGGCGAGCCAAGGCACCCCCGGATACCAATTCGCGGTTACCGGCGGATCGTTGCCCGCCGGATTGACGCTGGGCGCCACCAGCGGAGCCATCTCGGGGATTCCGGCGGCGGCCAAAGGCTCCTACGTCCTCACCGTGACGGCCACCGATTCGGCGGCCAGCCCGCTCTCCGGCAGCGTGACTTTCACCCTCACCGTCGAATGAAAAGGCGCATACACCGCCAGAGGCGGACGAACCACGCCACTCATCTTGTTGCCCGCTTGCCCGAGTCGCGCCTCCGCGCGCCCGCCGCCTTACCACCAACACCCTTAGGAGTAATACGGACGAATTTTTCTCACGACTTGCGATTCCGGCGCCGATACGTTACTCAGCGACCCCTGAAACGGTCGCGCGCGGCAGGAAGCCGTCGACACAACAAAAAGGAAGAACCTAATGAAACTCTCGGATCTGAAGCTAGTTTTCCCGTTGCTCGCGCTGGCTGCCTCCACGAGCACTATGTTCGGTGCAATCGCCGTTACCAATGGCAATACGGCTACAGCGAACTCGCTGTCTACACCAGTTGTCATCAGTTGTAACATCGCCACCTCCACCGGCTCCGTCCTGACCAACGCCGCGCAGACGGTTACCGTCAAACTCTCGGCGAGCCCCGCGTCCGCCGTCGTCATCGGGACGAGCTCCGTGCCGGCCGCACTAACCGCGGCGCAGAGCGTGGCTGGAGCCGCCGGCAACACTCTCGCCGCGGCGAGCGCCGCCGGTGTGTCCACCATCTGGTCCACGGGCGTCGGCTACACCATTAACGCGCAGCAGTACTGCGCCAGCGCCGCCGCCTCGGGCGCAAACAACCTGACCTTCACTCTCACGGGAACGGGCGGCCTGACGGCGACGGTGTATGTAACCCTCAATGTCACCGCCACCCTGGCTGTGACCGCCACCTCACCGGTCACCCTGGCATGCAACACCGGCAACGGTACCGGCAGCGCCGGCCTGCTGGCTGCCGCCCAGACGGTCAACGTGCAACTGAATGCCGCCCCCCCGTCCGGCACCGCCGTAACCATTTCGGCCGGATCGTACACGGTGAATGGCGGTGGCTCCGTCCTGGCGGCGGCGAGCCCACTGGTCGTGACTGTGCCCGCCACCACACTTACCTCGTCCAACTACAACACAGGCATTAACGTCACCGTCAATGCACAGGGCTTCTGCGCCAATGCCGCCAGCCTGGGATCGAGCTCGCCGACCTTCAGTTTCACGGGAGCGGCATCGGGAGGCATGACGGGCGTAACCCTAACGCCCCAGGCGATGACGGTGAACCTCACGGTCAGTTCGGGCCCATCCCCGCTCACGGTTTCACCGAGCGCGGTCAGCATCAACTGCACCTGGGACGGGCAAGCTACCACGTCTTCCCACTACTCCCCGGGGCAGGCGCAACTCATCTCCGTGACCGGCCCAACGGCGACCCCCACGCAATTCAGCGTAGTCACCAGCACGGCCACGAGCACGGCCCTGGTATGGGCAACGTTGAACCCGACCGCGTCCAATATCGGCACGCAAACCGCCGGGGCCTCGCCCTATAACTTCACCGTGGCGGCGTCGTCCGGATGCGGCGCGTTTAACACGTACGGCGCGCACGCCGGGACGATTCACCTGAGCAACGGGCTGAACCTCGACAAGGTGATCAATGTCACCCTCAACATCGTGCACGCTACCGTACTGAAATCGACGCTGAGCCCCACATCGCTGACCTATGTCAAGGGTTCCGGAACCCCGGGCTATCTGGATGCCGCCATTGCCGATATATCGGGCAACGTCCCCTACTACTTCACGGTGGATACGACCTCGCTGGGGAGCTGGCTGACGGTGGATTCCACGTCCGGCACCACACCGAGAAGCATCCGATTCAGCACCACGAGCATGGCCGACACGATGGCCCCTGGCTCTTACAGCCAAAGCGTCCGCGTGCAATCGCAGAACTATGGGGACCTGGTGGTGACCATACCGTTGCAGGTGAGCAACCCGCCGTCCACCCTTACGGTAGGCGCGGGAACCCTGCCTTCGACATGCAGCTCGCCCGCCCCCTCCACGCAGAACTGCACGTGGACCATTGGGCAGCCGCTGCCGACCCTCTACATCACCCTGAAATCCAGCGACGCTCCCGTCCCGTACAGCATCACCACCGGCGGCCCGCTGGCGCCGATCGTCGCGGCGGCGGAACTCGGCGGCCTGGCCTACAGTTTCGGCACCACGATCCCGGTGACTTTCAACCAGTCTGTCTTTTCGGGCGTGCCGCCGGGCACCATGCTGTCGGGAACGGTCAACATCACTTCGGGCACCCCGGCGACCACCTACGCCGTCACCTTCAACATCACCGCGCAGGCTCCCGGGGCCATCCTCAGCGGAGTCAGCCCCACCATCGTGCCGACTTTGTCGCCCGGACAGACGGTGCAGGTGGTCCTGACGGGAAGCGGATTCGTCAAGAGCACCGATCCCACGCAGGCAACCACGGTGGGAATCGTCGGCGTGAATGGCGTTGGCAACGGGTTCTCCACCGACACCAACTTCAGCGCCAACGTGCTCAACCCGTCGAACATCCTGCTGACCATCACGGTGGCCAGCGGGGACCCGCTGCTGAACTTCGCCACCGCCACGACCTTCCAGGTCACCATCGGCGTATGCAACCCGGCCGGGTCGACTTGCAGCACGCCGACGGGCACCGTGGTGTTGACCATCGGCGCCAAACCTATCATCCAGACGGTCACCAGCGCTTCGACCTTCGTGCAGTATGCGACCCCGAACGTGGCGCCGTACGACATGATCAGCATCTTCGGAACCAACCTCTGCCCGACCTGCGTGGGTCCTAACGCGGTCATGTATGGAACGCCGCAGGCTCCCAACCTGGCTTATCCGGCATCTCTGAGCAATACGGATAACGCGGGCACGCATACCCTGAAGGTGGGATTCCAAACGCACACGGCAGCCCCGGCCGGCACCACGCTGGCCAACTCGCCAGTATACGCACCCCTGCTTTTCGCCACCAACAGCCAGATCAACCTGCTGGTGCCTTCGGCGGTCAGCACCGTCATTGCCGGTAACGGCTCGGTCGATGTGGTGGTGACCTTCGCCACGGCCGGCGGCACCACGTACACCAGCCTCCCGTATACCGTGACCGCGGTGAATTCCGACCCCGGAATCTTCACGGTGGCCGCCGATGGCCAGGGCAGCGGCGCGATTCTCGACAAGAACTACGCCGTGGTCGGCCAGAACAACCCGGCCGTCATGCACTCCAGCGCGGCTTCCGACCAGGTCCAGATCTACATGACCGGCCTGGGCGTGCCCGCCAGCGCCGCCGACAATGCGGCCGCCGCCAGTGACAACAGCGGCAACGGCTACGTTTGGTCCGCCGACTGCATCGCCGCCACCGGCGCCAGCAGCCCCACCGGCTACAACACGACCCTCGGCGCCGTGACGGGGGTCACTCCCGCCACCGTAGACGGGTTGATCCTGCAGAGCTCGCTACTCAACTCCGGCCGCTTCGTTCCGTGCCTGGACAGCAGCAGTCAACTGCCCACGGTCACCATCGGCGGCGTGGGGGCCACGGTCAAATACGCCGGATGGGTCGGGGATTCCATCGCCGGCCTCTATCAGGTGAACGCGGTCCTTCCCGCCACCAGTGGGAGCTTTAAGACTGCGACCGCCGACTGCAAGGCCTTCACCGGCAGCGGGGCAAGCGTCACGCAAGCGACGGCATTGCCCTTGTGCGTCGTCACCAGCGACGGCAACGCCAGCCAGCTCGGTGTGACCATCTGGGTGGCGCCAAAGCTGGTTGTTTCGGCGCCGACGACTCTTATCGGAAGCGCCGGCGTAACCTGGCCAACCGGATCGAGCGCCAACGTGACGGTAACCGAGGGCCAAAGTTCCTATGCCTACGCGCTCAGCTCCGGCGTGCTGCCCTCCGGCCTGGCGCTCAATACCTCGAGCGGCGCCATCTACGGGACTCCGGCCCTAGGCACGATCGGGACGTATCCGGTCACGGTCACGGTGACCGATGGCTCCACCCCGCCCATCACGGGCTCGGTGACCTTCACCCTCACCGTCGGCGCACCGCTGACGTTCACGGCTAACCCGGCGCCCGCCAATGGCTCGCCCAACTACACCGTCACCGTGCCCGCCAGCGGCACAGCGCCGGTCACTTCCATCACACCTGCCGGCGGCACGGGACCCTACACCTTCGCGATTACGTCCTCGGCGCCGCCCACCGACATGGCTGTTACCTCCGGTAGCGCCATGACCGGTGCCATCACCATTGCCAGTACGACGCCAACGGGCACCGCAACCTCGGTCACGGTGACCGTAACCGATACGGTGACCGGGCTTATGGGCACCTTCACCTTTACCATAACCGTGAGTGCTGCGGAGTAGGGCCCGGCTAACCCAATAACCTGAAGTCAACCGCGGCGGCGGGAGGTCAAACTCCCGCCGCCGCTTTTTGTATTTAAGAGTGTCTGGGGGTTCAGGCGGGAGTATATACTGTCAAGAACCGGCCCGGCGTTGTCCGGTGTCGGAAAAAGGAGCTGGAACAGTGATTCAGACGAAAAAAAACATGATGCGCCTCGCCAATGGCGGCTGGCTGCTGATTTTAACTGGAGTATCGATCCTTCCTGCGACAGGCGCGACGTGGTGTGTGAATACGGCTGCCTCGTCGGGTTGCAAGGCGACGATCGGCGCCGCGATTTCCGCGGCGGCGGCGAACGATACGGTCCTGGTTTCCCCGGGGACGTACGCCGAGAGCGTCGCCATCGGCAAGCCGCTGTCGCTGATTGGCGCCGATGCAAACAAGACCATCATCGACGCCTCCAATCTGGGTGTCGGTATCTACGTGGATGGCATTGACCATCCGGGCCTGGCGAATGTGTTCGTTTCCGGATTCACCGTTCAGAACGCGCAGTTCGAAGGCATCCTGATCACCAACGCTTCCAGCGTTACCGTTTCCAACAATGTGCTCTCGGGGAATGACAAGGCGTTGACGATTGGGGCGGCCGGCCCGGCATGCCCCGGGATTCCGGCGTTTGAGACGGGTGAAGACTTCGATTGTGGCGAGGCGATCCACCTGAGCGGCGTCGATCACTCCACGGTTAACGGCAACACGGTGCAGAACAACGCCGGGGGCATTCTGCTCAGCGACGACACGGGAGCCACGCACGACAATGTGATTTTCGGCAACGTAGTCACCAACAATCCTTCGGATTGCGGCATTACCCTGGCCTCCCACCCCCCGGCTGCTTTCACGAATGCCACTAATGCGCTGGGCGTTTTCCATAACGCGATTATCGGCAACCAGTCCTCGCAGAACGGATTGAAGGGCGAGGGCGCCGGGGTGGGCATTTTTGCCTCCGCTCCCAGTGCCGCAAACTACGCCAATGTCGTCATGAACAATCAGTTGACCGGAAACGACCTGCCCGGTGTGGCGATTCACGGGCACACCCCCAATCAGAACCTCAATAACAACGTGATTATCGGCAACCAGATCAGCGGCAACGGCCCCGATACGGACGACGCGGCGACGCCCGGACCCACCGGAATCGTCGTTTCCGGTATCGATCCGATCACGGGCACAATCATTTCCGGGAACACGATTTCTCAGCAGGCGGTGGATGTCGCGATCTTCGCTCCCGGAGACGCCCGCGTGCAGCGCAACACGTTCACGGGCGGCATCGGAATCGCCAACCTGGGCCGCGGCGGCGTGGTAAATGGCGACGGCAACTGGTGGGGATGCAACTACAACCCGGCGTTCCCCATCGCCGCGTTCGCCGGCTGCGCCACAGTCTCGGGAGCGGTGAACGTCGGTTACTGGACGTCGTCGGCATTCTCGAAGTAGCGGCCAGCCGGGCGCTTTCCGCATGTATTGAGACGCGGGCCCCCCGACCTCGGCCGGCGCCCGCACCGGCCTGACGCCCCGGTGACGCAAGCAACTTCGCGCTTCGGCAGATGATCGGGTCCGGGGAGACCCGCGCGATGTCGTGAAACTCTCGCGTCACGCCCCTCTACGCCGATTTGATTTCCGTCCGGATGCGGTCGCGCAGGCGCTGCGTGGCGGGATCGAGGGTGCGCGGCCATTCACCGCGGTTGAAAACCTCGCGCGGAGGATAGAGGCTCGGCGTGCGGCGGACACTCTCGGGGAGAAGATCGAGGGCCGACCCGTTGGCGGTGGCGGTGCGCGTGGATTCCACGATTTGGGCGGAAACGGCGGGGCGCGGCGGCTTTCGCGCAGGATGATCAGTAGTTCACGTTCGCTGCTGGGCCAACGGCAGCGATCATCTTCCGCACGTCCGGGCTCGCATCGATCACCATGCACTCAACGTCCTCGTGCGCCCTGGCCCAAACTCTGAAAATCTCGTCCGCGAAAGCTTGACCGATCATCTCAATACCCGCGAAGTCGAATACGACGGCTTTGAACCGTTCCACCCTCGCGAGCGCCCTCTTGGCCTGCGAGCGTGAGATCAGTTTCTCCTCCCCGAACCTCGCTAACCTTAGAGGAACGACCGTTTTGGAGAAGTCGTAATTATCGCCGGACGAGTACTGGTCGAACACGTCCTTAAGCGTTCGATCCGTGTTGTTGTCCAGGGCCATAGTTACCATTGTACTGGAGCCAGGGTTATCGTCGTGCAGAATCCAATCAACTGGTCGTGTAGCCTCGTGTGAGAAGTACGCTCCGCGCGATAAAATCGAGAATCCATCCAGCATACGAGACGTGAAGAAAATGCCCTGCCCGCTGTGCCGAACGGGATCCGTCGTCAGCTTTCCCTTCGATAGTTCCAGAATCGCTTGAGTCTCGTCCTCTAGGTTGAATGCCGCCGTGATCTTTGTAAATATTCCGATGCCGTCATCGAGCACCCGAACGCGGGTGTTCAAAGGTCGCCTTTGTACCACCACGGTCAACCTGGAACCCTCGGAATGGTCGATTACGTTATTGACCATCTCGGTAACGCAGTACTG
This sequence comes from Candidatus Solibacter sp., assembly GCA_050014175.1. Taxonomy (GTDB): domain Bacteria; phylum Acidobacteriota; class Terriglobia; order Bryobacterales; family Bryobacteraceae; genus Solibacter. Next base: position 31,075 of record JBEKDV010000034.1, read on the forward strand.
CCAGATGTCAATACTGTTCGCGGGAAGCCCTTCCAGCAGTGGCAACACGGTTGCGCACCACACCTGATCCTCTTCCAGTTCGGGCTCAATGGTGAAACAGAACCCAACTTCATCGCCATTTATGAGTTTAATGGGTTCCCCCATTTAGGCCAACTTTATCGCACCATCGCATATCTTTGGCGACTCGATTTGCGTTCTCAAGAAACTGAGGATTTCGGACCGATGCATGCTGTTCTAAGGTAAGGATAAACTACCGTTCGGATCGGCGCACACGCGTTGACGCTTCGGCGATGTGCCCGACCGTCTGGACGGCACGCCCCGATCTACTGCCATCCGGAGGTGACCCACTTGGGTGTATCGCGCCCCGTACCGTTGAAGTGGCTACCGAAACGCCCCCGCAGTCTTCATCTGGGAAGCTGGGGCCGACCATCCCCGGCGCGATCCCTCTCCCGACACACCCCTCACCTCGCGCCCCCTCTACGCCGATTTGATTTCCGTCCAGATGCGGTCGCGGAGGCGCTGCGTGGCGGGGTCGAGGGTGCGCGGCCATTCGCCGCGGTCGAAAACCTCGCGCGGAGGATAGAGACTCGGCGTGCGGCGGACGCTCTCGGGGAGAAGGTCGAGGGCGGACGCGTTGGCTGTGGCGGTGCGCGTGGATTCCACGATTTGGGCGGAAACGGCGGGGCGCAGCAGGTAATCCAGGAATCGATGCGCCAGGCGGACGCGGCGGCTTTCGCGCAGGATCACGGCGCAATCGCAGTAGAACGGAAAGCCCTCCTCCGGATAGGCGAACGCCAGGTGCGGCGCGGCGTCGATGGCCTGCTGCGCGGTGGTGGACCACAGTTGCGCGGCCAGCACGTCGCCGGCTACCAGTTGGTCGCGCACTTCGGCGTTGAGGTAGGCGCGCAGCAGCGGCTTTTGCGCGATGGCCTCCCGCTCGGCGCGGGCCAACTCGGCGGGCGCGGTGGCGCTGAACGGCAGGCCGAGTTTCTTGAGGCACGCGCCCAGCATGTCCTCGGGATCGTCCAGCATGGTGAGGCGGCCTTTCAGGCTGGCGTTCCACAGGTCGGCCCAGCGCGTGGGGGGCGGTTGGAGGCTGCGGTTATAAACGATGCCGGTGCCGTTCCACATGTAGGGCACGCCCCACTGGAGCGCGGAATCCCAGGCCGGCGCGCGGAATCGCGCGTCGAGATGCGTCAGGCCGGCGAGCCACTCGTGGCGCAAGGGCGCCAGCAATCCGTTGGCGCGCATGGGTTCGAGGCGATTGTGGGTGGGGAAGACGACGTCCCAGCCGGAATTCCCGGTGATGACTTTGGCCAGCATCTCCTCATTGCTTTCGTAGGTGGCGTAGCGCACGCGCACGCCGAATTCGGCCTCGAAGTTGGGAATGGTTTCCGGGGCGACGTAGGCCGACCAGTTGTAAACGTTGAGCCGCGGACGCGGATCGCGCTCACAGGCGGCGAGCGAGGCCAGCCCGGCGATGAAGTGGCGGCGCTTCATGTGGCGCGCACCCTTTCGGAGATGAGAATCAGGACGCCGAAAACCAGGGTGATGAGCGCCGAGATGGCGTTGATGACGGGGCTCGCGCCGCGGCGCGCCATGGCGTAAATGACCATCGGGAGAGTCTCGGAATCGACGCCCGCCACCATGCTGGTGATGACGTAATCGTCGAAAGAGACGGTGAGCGCCAGCAGGGCGGCGGCGAGGATGCCGGGGGCGAGCGCGGGCAGCGTCACATACCAGAACGCCTGCCACGGGTTGGCGCCGAGATCCATGGCGGCCTCTTCCAGCGCCGGACTCAGCGTGCGCAATCGCGCCGAGACCACGATCACCACGTAGGCGATGCAAAACGCGATGTGGGCCAGCACCACGGTGTACAGGCCGAGCTGCCAGTGCAGCCAGCGGAAGGCCCACTGGAAAAGCGCCAGCAGGGCGATGCCGCTGACAATCTCGGGCGTGACCAGCGAGAGGTAGAGCGCGCCGGTGAGCGTGCGCGAATTGCGTTTCCACAATCCGTAAGCGCAGAGCGTGCCGATGATGGTGGAAAGCACGGTGGCCCACAGCGCGATGACGACGCTGTTCCACGTGCCTTCCAGAATCTGCGGATCGCGGAAGATGGCGCGGTACCAGGCGAGCGAGAAGTGCTCCCACTTGGTGAAACGCGAGGAGTTGAAGCTGAAGACGGCCAGGGTCAGTAGGGGCAGATGGAGAAAGGCGAAGAACGCGACAGCGTAGAAGCCAAGCCAGCGTTTCATGCCAGGGGCTCGCTTTCGCGCCGCAGGAAGAGTACCAGGAGGAGGGTCACCAGCGTCATCAGGGCGATGGAGACGGCTGCGCCGAAGGGCCAATCGCGCGCCGTGGTGAACTGATTCTGCACCAGGTTGCCCACCATCACGGTGCGGCCTCCGCCCAGCAGGTCGGGCGTCAGGTAAGCACCCAGGCAAGGGATGAAGACCAGGACCGAGCCGGCGACGATGCCAGGGCGGGAGAGCGGCACGACGATGCGCAGGACGGTCGCCAGCGGCCGCGCGCCCAGGTCGGCGGCGGCTTCCACCAGCGCCGGGTCGAGGCGTTCCAGGGTGGCGTAAATGGGCAGCACCATGAAGGGGAGATAGCCGTAGACCAGGCCCAGCAGCACCGCGCCATCGTTATAGAGCAGCGGCAGCGGGCTGTGGACGATGCCCAGCGCCTGCAACGCGGTGTTGAACAGGCCGGTGTCGCGCAGCAGGAAGATCCAGGCGTAGGTGCGCACCAGGAAGCTGGTCCAGAAGGGCAGCATGACGAGTTGCAGGTAGAGATTCTTGTGGCGGGCGGCGCGCGCGATGAAGAGCGCGGCGGGAAACGCCAGCAGCAGGCACAAAGCGGTAGCGGCCAGGGCCATGGCGAAGGAGCGCCAGAGAATGGCGAGATAGAGGGGATCGAACAGGCGCCGGTAGCTCTCCGCGGTCCACGGCAGCTCGATGCCGCCATAAACGCCGCGCGTCAGAAAGCTGTAGGCCAGCACGATGGCAAAGGGCGCGGCGAACAGTACGGCCATGGTGAGCCACGCGGGCAGCAGGAACCAGGTGCGCAGCTTCATAAGAAGGTCATCTCGTCGGCGGCGCTCCAGGTGAGCTGAACGGCGTCGCCGGGTTGAAAAAGGGCGGCGCCGCGCGGCAGTTGCGCCACGGTGTCTTCGCCGCTATCGAGGCGCACCTGCACCTGCACGCAATTGCCCAGGAAGACGCTGCCGGTGACCACGCCGGGGGCGCGGCGATCGGGCGTGAATTCCCCAGCGGGCAGCAGGCGGACGGCTTCGGGGCGAATGCCGGCGCCCCAGATCCAGTTGACCGCGCCCAGGAAACCGGCGACGAAGCGCGACTGTGGGCGCAGGTAAACGTCCTCGGGCGAGCCCACCTGCTCGATGCGGCCTTCGTTCATCACGGCCAGATGGTCGGACATGGAGAGCGCTTCCTCCTGGTCGTGGGTGACCAGCAGGAAGGTGACGCCGGCGCGGCGCTGCATGGCTTTGAGCTCGCCGCGCATCTGTTTGCGCAGTTTGGGATCGAGCGCGGCCAGGGGCTCGTCGAGCAGCAGGA
>JBEKDV010000035.1:0-33927 GCA_050014175.1 Candidatus Solibacter sp.
GGCGCCCTTTCCCGGCCGGGATTCCACCCGCAACGTTCCGCCCAGCCGTTTCACGCGTTCCTCCATTCCCAATATTCCCATGCCGCGCGAACGTCCCGGATCGAAGCCGCGCCCATCATCGGTAACCCGCACCACGATGGATTTTGCCAGCCGCTCCACCACCACCTTCGCGTTCCTGGCGCCGGAGTGGCGCACCGCGTTGTTCAGCGCTTCCTGCACCAGCCGGTAGATGTAAATCTTGTGTTCGTCGGGCAGGTCCTCGGGGACGCTCTCCGCTTCCACGGAGACTTCGATCTCGCTGCGACGCGATACTTCCCTGCCTTGCCATTCCAGCGCCGCCGCCAACCCAAGGTCGTCCAGCATGGAGGGCCGGAGCAGGAGCGCGATATTTCTGACCGATTGGAAGGTTCGCTCGGCCACCGCCTTCAGGTTGTCCAGTTGCGCCTTCACTTCGGGGTGGTCGCCGGAGAGCGTGGTCGAGAGCCGGCCGATATCCACCAGCAGCGCTCCCAACGCTTGTCCGACTTCGTCATGCAGTTCGCGGGAGATGGCGCGCCGTTCGGTCTCCTGTGCGTCCACCAGGCGCGCCGAGAGTTGCTCGAGCGCGTGCCGGCTGCGCGCCAGTTCGACGTAGCGGGCGCGGGTCTGCCGGTCGAGCCGCACGATGTACGCCATGCTGCCCAGCACCAGCAGCAGCCCGCTGCCGAATCCGATGGCGAGCACCCGGGACAGGCTTCCCTGCAAGTTGGCAAACTGGGTCGCGCGCCCGCGATCGGCTTGCTGGAATCGCTCTCCATTCCACGCCTGGAGTTTCCCCGACCAGTCCAGAATCTGCTTCTGCACGGGCACCAGGTGCTCGGCCAGCATGCTTTCCGCCTGGCGCCTGCGTTGCGCCGGCCTCGCCGCCAGAATCGTGATGTACAGGGTCCGCTGTTGTGAAAAGACCCGCCGCATACCGTTCAGCAACGCATCTTCCTCGGAGTCCCGGACGCTGGGGTAGCGGTCGAAATCGCCGTCGATTTCCAGGTTGAGTTGATCCAGCCGGCGAGCCTCGGCATCCTGGTCGGCGGCGGTCTGAGCCACGAATTGCTGCACCGCCTGGTCGTAGCTCTGTATGGAGAGCCAAAGTCCCGATAGCGCCCGCGTGCGCTCCGCCAGCGCGCGCGTAGCCGCCAGTTCCTGCGTGCGCATTTCCGAGAGAAAGCGGACAACCAGAACGCCCGACACCAGCAACAGCGACAGCAGAAACACGGAAACCGAGAGGAATAACCAGCGCAGGCGGCCCGATGGCGGTGTGGGTTCGCTCGATGCGCCCATGTCCGCGCTCTCACTCAATGTCGCCATAATGCCTCTATCAGTCTCCTCCTTTGCGGAGTCCGGCTAAATCCACGGGCGCCGGCCAGCAGTGTCCCTGCTGAACCAGCAGACTTTGGGTGGCGTCCGGTCCCCAGGTGCCGCCGGCGTAGTTCGGAAAATCGTTGGGCGGGCTGGCGTTCCACCCTTCGAGCACCGGCATCAGGATCCGCCACGCTGCCTCCACCTGGTCGGCGCGCATGAATAACGTGGCATCGTTGTGAATCACATCCGAGAGCAACGTCACATAGGCTTCCGGCGATGGCGTGGCGAAGCTTTCACGATAGCTGAACCGCATGTCCACTGGCTGTAACACCATTTTAGGCCCGGGGTGCTTGGCCTGAAAGCGCAGCACGATGCCTTCGTCGGGTTGAATCGACATGACCAGGCGCGACGGTTGCCAATCGATGGTCGCCTCGCTGGGAAACGATTGATGCGGAACCGCGCGAAACTGGATGGCGACCTCCGACACCTGGCGGGGAAGGCGTTTGCCGGTGCGAAGATAAAACGGCACGTCCTGCCACCGCCAGTTGTCCACGAACAGCCGCAACGCCGCGAACGTCTCCGTCCGTGAATCGGGCGGCACACCCTCTTCCTGGCGATAAGCGCGCACTTTCTTGCCGCCGATCCACCCCTCGCCGTACTGCCCGCGAACGGTGGAGTGGTGCACGGCATCCGCCGGAATCGGCCGGACCGCGTGCAGCACATCCACTTTCTTATTGCGAATCTCGTCGGCAACGAAGGAGACCATCGGCTCCATCGCCACCAGGCACAGTAGTTGCAGCATGTGATTCTGCACCATGTCGCGCAGTGCGCCGGCCCCGTCGTAATAGCCGCCGCGATGCTCCACGCCCACCTCTTCGGCCACCGTGATGGTCACGTAGTCCACATAACGCCGGTTCCAGATCGGCTCGAACAGCGGATTGGCGAATCGGAACGCCAGGATGTTCTGCACCGTCTCTTTGCCCAGGTAGTGGTCGATGCGGAAGATTTGCGATTCTTGAAACCCGGCGGCCAGTGTGCGGTTCAACGCCAGCGCCGATTCCAGGTCGTAACCAATCGGTTTCTCGATGACGATCCGCGACCGTTCCGCGTCGGCTGCCAGGCCCGCATAGTTGAGGAAGGTGGGGATTTCGCCAAACAATGAGGGTGGCGTGGCCATGTAGAAAATGCGTTGCGCTTTGGCGCCCCACTCCTTTTCCAGGCTGGCGCACCGCTCGCCGAGTTCCTTATAGGTCGCGTTGCTCTTGAAATCGCCCTGCAAGTAGCCGATATGCCGGGAGAACTCGTTCCACTCCTTGACTGGGGCATTCCCGCCGCGGGCGAACTTCCTTACTCCCTCATGCAGACGCTTGCGCAGCGAGCCCTCGCTGAGAGCCACGCGGTCCACCGCGATAATCGCAAAATGTTCCGCAATCCCATCGCTCCCGGAGAGGTCGAACAGGGCCGGCATCAGCTTCCGCCAGGTCAGGTCGCCGGCGCCGCCGAAGATGACGAATATGTTCGGTTCGAGCGGATCGCTGGTTTTCATGGCTCTCAGCCCTTCGTCCAGTCCGTGTGAAAGGTGCCTTTGACGTCGATGCGCTCGTAACTGTGCGCGCCGAAGTAGTCGCGCTGCGCCTGGATCAGGTTGGCCGGCAGCCAGGCGCTACGGTAGCCGTCAAAGTAGCTCAGCGCCGTCATGAAACAGGGTATGGGCAAGCCCATCTCGATTGCCGCGCGGACGACGTGGCGCAAATCCTCCTGGCGGGCCATTACCTTTTTCGATAGTTCGGGGGCCAGCAGCGGATTCGCCAGGCCGGGCTGCGTGCGATAGGCCATCCGGATGTCCTCCAGCAGCGCCGCGCGGATGATGCAGCCGCCCCGCCAGATGCGCGCCACGGTTTCCAGGTCCAGGCGATACTCATACTTGTCCGACGCTGCCGCCAGTAGCGCCATGCCCTGCGCGTAGGCGATGATCGTCGCGGCATAGAGCGCGTGGCCCAACTGTTCGAGAAAGGTTTTGCGGTCGCCGCCAAACGGCGGAATGGGCCGCGGGAAGATCCCGCCGGCGGTCTCGCGCTGCTTTTCCAGCACCGACAAATCCCGCATCGCCACCGCCAGGTCGATCGTGGGCGTGGGTACTTGCAGTTCCATCGCGCTTTGCGAGGTCCACATGCCGGTGCCATTCTGTTTGGCAACATCCACGATCTCATCGATCAACCGCTTGCCCGTCTTTTCATCCACCTTGCCGAATACCCGGCTGGTGATCTCCATCAGGTAGCCGTTGAGCTCCCCTTGATTCCACGAGTCGTACACGTCGCGCAATTCGTCGTCGTTCAAGCCCAGGCCGCGCTTCATCAGGTCGTATGTCTCGGCCAGCAGTTGCATCAGCGCGTACTCGATGCCGTTGTGGACGATCTTGACGAAATGGCCCGCCGATCCGGGGCCTAGGTAAGCGACGCACGCGTCTCCGTTGACTTTGGCGGCAACGGCCTCAAGCAGCGGGCGGACCCGCTCGTACGCCTCCTTCGGTCCTCCGGGCATGATGCTCGGGCCATGGCGCGCGCCCTCCTCGCCGCCGGATACTCCCACGCCCAGGAATCGAATGCCCTTCGCCGTCAGGTTACGGGCACGCAGGTTCGTATCTTTGAAATAGGAGTTGCCGGCGTCGATGAGGAGATCGCCCTTTTCGAGGAGCGGTAACAGATCGCCGATCACCGAATCCACGGGCGGGCCGGCGGGCACCAGCATCATCACCGCGCGCGGCCGGCGGAGCAGCCCGATGAACTCCTTGATGCCGGCCACGCCATGGATCGCGCTCCCCGCGGATTCCTTCCGCAGCGCTTCCACCTTGGCGGCGTCCTGGTCATAGCCCGCCACGGGGAAGCCGTGGTCGGCCATGTTGAGTAACATGTTGCGCCCCATCACGCCCAGGCCGATCATGCCGATTTCATAGTGCCGCGTTTCCATACCAGCCCTCCATTCGAAGTCAGATCAATGCTGCGTCAGGATTCGAGCGGCTGGCAGCGGAACGGCAATACCGGTAGATCTGAACCACTCCGCGCCGATGTTCAGGCGGGCTTCGCCGGGCAGTTGGAGTTCGCCGTATGGCCTGGCGGGCGCCACGGTGCTATACCGGCTGTAATGGACGGTCTGCTCGATGCGCAGGGCCTTTACCAGCCCCAACCGCGCCGAGGCGAATACTTGCAGGCGATCGGGCAGCCAGACTCCATCCTTCACGGACGTCAACTCCAGAGTGGCGTGCGATCCCTTCGCCACGCGGACCAGGAATAGCCCCAGCGACATCGTGTCGATCACTTCCGCTTCCACTCTTACGATCTGGCGGTCTTGTTGGTCCACCCAGAATCTGCCTTTCAGAGATCGAAACAACTTGGCGGTGCCGGATCGCGCCTGGTACCCCGGGCGCGGCATTGCCTCGATGATGAAGATGCTGTGGCCATACAGCCGCATTTCTCCGGCCAGACGAAAGTCGAAAGCTTCCGGCAACTCGTTCCAGGCCTCACGCTGCCAATCCGGGCGGCTCTCGTATACGGACAGGCGCTTGGCTCGCTCCGCCGCGCCCTCTTGCCGTCGCTCGGCGATGTTCTTGGCGAGGCTCTCTTGCTCCTTCTTCGCTTCCGTGGCGGCCAACGGGCGGTCGTCTCTCTGCACTAGTTGCCGGTAGGGCGTGCCTTCCGGCAACGTGACGTCGTAGGTTTCCACTTCGGATAATTTCACCCCACCCTGGAAATCCAGCCGCCGGAATTCCACGCGCTGCAGGAACGTGTAGTTTCGGGCGATCCTCCAGTTGCGTGCGTCGGCGGCCACGGCCTGGCGCATGATCCCGCGCGCATCCACCTGGCCGAAAAGGGCAGTCGTAGACGCCAGACACATCAGGAGCAAGCGCAGATCGCCCAAGATCTTCATACCCAGTTCCGAAAAGTGCAAGTTATGCACCAAGCCGCATCGCGTTGGCGCCTACCTTACCGTGCATTTCCAGCGCCGGCTCGCGGCAAGGAAAAGTGCAGCACGGTCTGAGCATATTCAGAGCATGACAAGGGCCGAACGCCTTTGGACGGAATATTGCAGCGCCCCAACCAGCCAAACACTGGCGGCACTGTGCTCTGACGTACTCAGGCTGGTAACGACCCGTGGCCGCACGGCCGGGTATCGTCGCAGCGGAAACTCCTCGCTAGAGGGGTCGGCGGGTGCTTGATCGCCGCCGGCGGCGCCCTCATGGCTCGGGGACGCCGCCGATTGGGCAGGCAACTCGATCAGAACGTGATTCTGCCGGAAAGCTGCAACTGCCGCGCGCCGTACGTAAGCGTGCTGGTGCCGGTTGGCGCCAGGTAGGCTGCATTGGGAACCAGGCAGCCGTTGGTATGGCCGGCGCAAGCGCCGCTGCCGGCGGCGGTGAAGTTGAAGGCGGTGGTGTTTACGTTGTAGGAACCGAAAATGTTGGTCTGGTTGAAAAGGTTGAAAGCCTCCCCCAGCAACTGAAGCTTCACCCGCTCGCCAAACGCAAATTGCCGGCCGATGCGGAAATCCACGTTGTGATATCCAGGCGTCGAGTCGACGGCGCGCGGCAGCCACGGGGCACGCCCGCCGGTGGCCACTCCACCGTTGCTGACTACAGCCCCGGTCAAGCCTCCATCCAACCCGCCGGGAGCGTTGCCGCTGATCATCGGTGTGACAGGCTGTCCCGACGACTCGGTCACGATGGTGGAAAAGGCCCACCCATTGAGGATCAGCTTGGAGGCGGCATTGGGAAGGCCCTCGAAGGTCGGCATCCAAACCAGGTTGCCCACGAAACGATGGCGCTGGTCGAAGTCCGAGCGTCCATATTCCAGCTTCCGGTTCATGGGATCGATGGCGTAGTCCGTGCCGTTGAACGTGCCGTTGGTTCCCAACACCTGGCCGCCATCGGTCGATTTGCCCAGCGTGTAGTTGGCGGTGAACTCCAAACCGTGCCGCATGGGCTTGCGCACCGTGATGACCATGGAGTTGTACCACGAGTTGACGTCGCTGTATCCGGTCAGGATTACGCCCGTCGGATCCACGCGCTGCGTATAGAACGGTTCGGTGATGGTCTGCGTGGTGGCGCCGCTGGAATTGAGGACATCGTAGCTCTTGGTCCCGGTAGAAGGTTTCAGGTTGGAATCCACGAACATGGGCAGATGCATGCCGCGGCTGAAAACATAGGCAACCGACGCGCTCAAACTTCCCGGCAATTGCCGCTCGAAGGTCACTTCGCCTTCGTGCACCATGGGGCTGACAAAGTCGGGGGACATGCCGCGAGCCAGTTGCGTGGCCGACGGAGGCGTGAAGGTGGTCACCTGCGGCGTCAGCGCCCCGGGGAAGGGAGCGGCCAACGCCGGTCCCGGCGCCGCGAAGATAATGTTCGGGAACGCCAGCGTCGGGCAAGTCGTGGGCGTGCAGTTGAACGACTGCTGGAAAACGCCGTTCTCCACCCGGTCGGCATAGTACGTGCTGCCGGAGGTTTTCGCATAGAATATGCCGTAGCCGGCCCGCAACACGGTCCCCTTACCCGCCTGCCAGGCCGCGCCCAGCCGCGGAGCGAAGTTGTTCTTGTCGATATTGATGGTCGACGTGTAGAGGGTCGTCAGCGGAGTCAGCGTGTTGGGCCTGGGCGGTTGCGGAATCAGGGAAATGTCGTAGCGCACCCCCAGGTTGAGCGTCAGCTTGGAATTGGCCTTCCAGCTATCCTCGAAGAATCCGGCGAAGTCCGTGGCCCAGAAATCGTCCTTGCCCGCGCCCGTGATCGGGTCGGTGACCTGAGTAAAGGTGCTGTAGTGCCTGCCGGTCAAACCATCGCCGGTATTGATTCCGTAGGTGTCGAGCACCCAGTTTCCGAAAGCCGTCGCCGCCGCGCCGCTGTAGTTATACTGGCCCGTGCCGTTGTACAGGTTGATCATCACTTCGTGGATGCGGTTGAAATCCACGCCCGTCTTGAACGTATGGCGGCCATGGGCGATCGAGAGGGTATCCGAGAGCTGGATGCGGTGTTCGTCCGGCTCGGCGATGCGCGGCAGCGCATAATTCTCGCCGTACGCCATGACGCTGGCTATGCTGATGTAGGGCGCCGGGCCGTTGGAACCGGCCACCTCCAGGTCGCGCCCCCACTGGAAGCGGAAGTTGTTGATGGCGTTGCTGGTGATGGACGAATCCCAGTTCGCCACGAAAATGCGCTCGTGGTAGACGTAGCTTCCATTGGCCGTTAGCCCCTCGTTGTTATACGTAGGGTTGGTCCGGTACGCATTCGGCGCCTTGCCGTCCATCAGGTCGAGCGAGCTGCTGATGTGGTTGCGGGAATTGGCCTGGTAATCGAGCTTGAAGAAGCCGACATCCTGGTTGGTAGCGCGCTGATAGGACCCAAGCTGGTTTGCCAGGAAGGTATTGGCATTGGCGCACTGCGTGGCGGTCACTTGCGAGGGGCAGGGCAGGGCTCGCACGCTGGCGCTGTAGCTGCTGCTGGTGTACGTGATGGGGTTCACTTTGCGGGAACCGTCATACGTCACGAAAAAGAACAGCTTGTCCTTGATCAACGGGCCGCCCACGCTGGCCCCGAACTGCTGCCACTGGTGAATCGCCTGGCTATAGATGCCCTGCGACTTGGGGAACGGGTCGAGCGCGTTGAAGCTGGGATATCGCAGATAGTAGAATACGTCGCCGTGGAAATCGTTGGTGCCCGATTTGGTGACCGCGTTCACCACGCCGCCCGCCGCCTGCCCCAGTTCCGCGCTGTAGTTGCTGGAACTGACCTGGTATTCCCGGATGGAGTCCATGCTGTAGACGTAAACGCCCGTGATGGCGCGTCCGCGGGCTTCCGAGAACAACGCCTGGTTGTTGTTGGCGCCATCCACGGTGTTGGAATTGTACATTCCCGAGATGCCGCGGAACGAGACCAGGCCGCTGCCGCCGTCCGGAGTGACGTTGGGCGTCAGCATCACGAAGGCGTCCCAGCGCCGTCCGGCGATCGGCAGGTTGCCCACCGAGCTTTGGCTGATCACCTGCGACATTTCCGTCTTTTCGTTATCCACCACCGGCGCCTCGCCCGTCACCGTCACCTCCACCTGCGCCGCCTGCACGGTCATCGAAAAGTCGATGGCCAGCGTCTGGCCGACCTGCAGAACCAGGTCCTTGCGCACAACCGCGGCGAATCCGGTCTTGCTGGCGTGCACTTCGTATTGCCCCGGCGGCAGGAACGGAGCGACGTAAATTCCCGCGTCGTTGCTTTCGATTCTGCGCTCGATGCCGGTGTTGGTGTTACGGATGGTCACCGTCGCCCCCGGCACGAACGCCCCGGACGGGTCCCGCAGAGCGCCCGTGATGGTCGCGGATCCGGCGAGTTGGGCAAACGCCGGCGCGGCCAGTACCATGAGTACCGCCGGCACGGCGATGCTTAGAACTGCGAACTTGTGAAACAGGTTGAATTTACGCATCGTCTTTCTCCTCATAATACGCATTCGTTGTTTCAAGCCGATTTCAGTGTTTTTACCTCTAGCTGCCCTGTTCGTCAGGACATTCCCGGGGGACAACGCGACAGCTTTCCCCACGGTTCCGGATTTCTCTAGAACGCCGAAAAGCCAGCATAACAGACGGTGAGCTTTTGGCAAGCCTGCATGCGGCCTGCTGTCTGTGAATATTGCCGGTACACTGAAAACACGCCACTGAAACAGTCAGACCCGCCTTATGGCTGACAAGGTATGCAGTCAACAGCCCGCGGTAGTGCGCTCCGATTCCGCCGGCGGGGCGCCGCTGGATCTGACCTTGGTCATTCCCGCCCTGAACGAAGGCCCCAATCTGGCGCTCCTGCTGCCCCAGATCCGGTCCGTCCTCGGAGCTTTGAACATGGGCTGGGAAATCCTGATCGTCACCCGCCACCCCGACCCGCAAACGCGTGAGGCTGCCGAAGCTGCCGGCGCTCTGCTGCTCGAACAGAAGGAGCGCGGCTACGGCGGCGCGCTGCTGACCGCTTTCGCCCTGGCCCGCGGCAGCTACATACTGACCATGGACGCCGATCTTTCGCATCATCCTGGGTTCATCGGCGACCTCTGGAAACACCGCGAGGCCGCGGAGATCCTGATCGCGTCCCGTTACGTGGCAGGCGGCAGGGCGGTCATGCCGGGTTGGCGCTACCTGTTGAGCCGGGTACTCAACATGTTTTTCAGCCTCGGTCTCAGCCTGCCCATCCGCGACCTTTCCAGCGGCTTTCGCCTGTACCGGGCCGACGTGGTTCGAGGGCAACCGCTGCACGCCCGCGATTTCGACATTCTCCAGGAGATCCTGGTCCGCGGCTACGCCGAGGGTTGGCGAACGCGTGAAATTCCATTCGAGTATCTTCCCCGGCGGAACGGCAGTTCCAACGCGCGCGTGTTCCGCTTCGGGCTCGCCTACCTGCGCACCTTCACCACGCTGTGGAAGCTGCGCAACTCCATCCTCTGCGCCGATTACGACGACCGCGCGCACGATAGCCGCGTCCCTCTGCAGCGCTACTGGCAGCGCCGGCGTTTTCACCACGTCACCTCCCTGATCCGGGACCGCGGTCCGGTGCTCGATGTCGGCTGCGGCTCCAGCCGCATCGTCGGCGCCCTGCCGCCCGGCAGCGCGGCCCTCGATATCCTGCTGCGCAAACTGCGCTATGCGCGCCGCTTCGGCCGGCACCTCGTGCAGGGTTCCGGATTTCATCTGCCGTTTGGCGATGGGGCGTTCCCCTGCGTGCTGTGCTCGCAAATGATCGAGCATGTCCCCAAGGAATCTCCCGTTCTCCAGGAATTGTGCCGCGTGCTGGCGCCCGGAGGCCGCCTCGTGCTGGGCACGCCGGACTACAGCCGCTGGGAATGGGTGGTCACCGAAAAGCTGTATGGCTGGTTTGCCCCTGGCGCATATGCCGACGAGCACATCGCCCACTACACGCGGCGCGGACTCATCCAGCACTTCGAGAATCTCGGTTTCCGCGTGGAAGCTGTTCGCTACATCCTCCGCGGCGAACTGATCCTCGCCTTTCGAAAACCGGAATAGCCGGCCGGACCGCGCCGTTCCCGCGATGTGCATGTGCATGCGGTTGATAATAGAATCGTGCGAACCACCATTGAGATGAAACCTGAACATCGCGCGCGCATCCTCGAATTGGCCGCCAACAGAGGCGAGAAAGGGTTCTCCCCGGCGTTTTCTTGCGCTCGGAACACGCTGGCGGTATTCTGAGACTCAGGGAGCCGACGATGGCGAGCCTCGATTGGTCACAATGCCCCGCCGTGGAGAGCATCCCCGGCAAGGTGAGCGGCGCGTGGGTGCTGCGGGGAACCCGTATGCCCGTCGCTGCAATCTTCGAAAATATCGAAGCCGGAGCCAATATCGACGACATTATGGAATGGTTCGATGGCCTTGACCGCGAACAGGTCAAGGCGGTTATCGAGTTCGCCGTCCGCAGTCTCGACAAAGCGCCCGCCTACGCGCCGTAGATGTTCATCATTTTCGATCAAGCAACACCTGTACCGTGTTGACAACCGACAAGAATATGCGCTACCAGCAGAATCTTGCGGGCCGTAAAATCGCGGTTGTCGTTTTCGGCCAGCAGCAATGGCCGCGACTTCGGCCGTACATTCAGCGCGTGATTGAAGCTGTGAACGCGGCGATCCCCGGCAGCTTTAATGAAGTGGACATCCCCTGCGAGTGAGGCTTGGCGTCAGGCAGGTATCGTCGAAACGCCGCATCGTCCGCTTGTCGATGGCCCAACATCGTGCAAGGCCTCCATGGTTTCATGGATGGCCGACATCGCATCGCTTCGATACTTCTTGCTCATTCACTTTTCAATCTATAGCACTGAGTGCCATGATTCAAGGCCCTTCCGCGCTGCGGCCTCTTTCCCGCTCATCTGCCAGGTGTGGCGATTTTCCGCTTGCATGTAACTACAAAAGACGTTACAGTATGCGATGATATATGAGTGGGGCGAAGCCAAGAATCGCCGCAACTTCGCCAAGCATGGCCTGGATTTCGCGGACGCCGAGCGGGTGTTGACCGGGCCTTGCGTCACTTTCGTAGATAGCCGCTTCGATTATGGAGAAGTGCGGCTTATCACCTTGGGACTGCTCGCCGGACGAGCGGTTGTTATCGCCCACGCGCCACGCGGCGGCAACATGACGCGGATTATCTCCATGAGAAAGGCCAATCGACGTGAGCAAAGAATCTATCAAAAGCGACTTGGCGAGAATTGACCGCATGAACGATGCCGGGATCGACTATTCGGACATTCCGCCGCTCGACAAGTCTTTCTTCACCAAGGCGACGGAAGCATGGCCGCCGGCCAAGCAACAACTCACCATCCGCCTCGACGCGGACGTGCTGAGGTGGTTGAAGGCCCACGGCAGAGGCTACCAGACGCGCATCAATCGTATTCTGCGGGTGGCCATGGAAGGTCAGCCGCCGCGCCGGTCGCGTTCCACGGCTGCGCCGAAGAAAAACACTCGGTTACGCGGAGGAATGAAGCCGGCCAGAATATCCCATAAAGGGTAGGTTTTGAGACAGCGCGCGAGGCCCGTAATGGTGCCCCCTGCCCCTACTTCGCATCCCTCCAGTTGTCGCCGCTGCCGATGTCCACCACCAGCGGCACCGTCAACTGGTACACGCCCTCCATCTCGCGCTTCACCATCCCCGCCACCGCGTCCAACTCCTCCGGCGGACACTCGAACACCAATTCGTCGTGCACCTGGAGCAGCATCGCGCTCTCGTACCCGCCCGCCCCCAGCGCCGCGTCGATGCGCACCATCGCCAGCTTGATCAGGTCCGCCGCCGTGCCCTGGAGCGGCGAATTCACCGCCGTGCGCTCCGCAAAGCCGCGCGCGCTCGGATTGCGGCCGTTGATCTCCGGAATCGGCCGTTCTCTCCCGAACAGCGTCCGCGTCACCCCCGTCCGCCGCACCTCCGCGATGGCCTCGTCGATGAACCGCTTCACCCCCGCGTAGCGCGCGAAATAGTTCTTGATGTACTTCTCCGCCTCGCCGCGCGAAATGCCCAACTGCGCCGCCAGGCCAAAGCCGCTGATGCCGTACACGATGCCGAAATTCACCGCCTTGGCGTCGCGCCGCGCTTCCGCCGTCACCATCAGCGGCGGCACGCCCATCACCTCCGCCGCCGTGCGCGTGTGGATGTCCTCGCCCTCGCGGAACGCCCGCACCAGCACCTCGTCGCCCGACATGTGCGCCAGCAGGCGCAGCTCGATTTGCGAATAGTCGGCCGTCAGCAGCTTCCATCCCGGGCGCGGCACGAAGGCGGCCCGGATCTCCCGTCCCAGCGCCGTGCGGATCGGAATATTCTGCAAATTCGGATTCGACGACGAGAGCCGCCCCGTGGCCGCGCCCGCCTGGTTGAAGCTGGTGTGCAAGCGCCCGGTCGCCGGGTCGATTAGAGCCGGCAGCGCGTCCACGTAAGTGCCCTTCAGCTTGCTGAGTTGCCGGTATTCCAGCACCTTGCGCACGATCTCGTGATCGGCGGCCAAGTCCTCGAGCACGTCGGCCGCGGTCGAGATAGCCTTCCCCTTGCTCTGCTTCGGCGCCGGTAGCTTCAATTCCTCGAACAGCACCCGTCCCAACTGCTGCGGCGAGCTGATGTTGAACGGCTTGCCCGCTAGCTGGTGGATCTCCGCCGTGAGCCGCGCAATCTCCGTCTCCATCAGCCCGGAGAGCCGTTTCAACTCGCCGCCGTCGATCCGTATCCCGGTCCGCTCCATGCGCGCCAGCACGCCCACCAGCGGCAGTTCGATTTCCTCGTATAACTTGCGCAGACCGCGATCGTCCACCGCCGGCATTAGCCGGTAAAAGAGTTCCAGCGTGATGTCGGCATGCTGCTCCGGCGCCGGACCCAGCTTCAGATCCATGCGCCGCCGCGCCTGCTCTGCCAAAGCGCACCCCGAGGGGTCGGCATCCAGCAGGAAGGCGTACAGCATCACGTCGTGAGCCAAGCCGCGCGCTGCGATTCCCAGGCGCGCCAGTTCGAGCAGGGCCGCCTTCGCGTCGCAGGCCACCTTCACCGCGCCCGCGTCTTCCAGCCAGGGCCTGAGCTCCGCGAAATGCTCCGCGTGCACGGCGCGCGCTTCGCCCGCCCGCCACGCCAGACCGATGGTGTCCAGCGCGAACTCCCCTTCCGCCGATTTCGATATCGCCACGGCCACCGGCGCGCCCTCCGCCTCTCGCAACCAGGCGCGCAGTTCCTCCCCGCTCGCCACCACGCCGTATTGCCGTTCCCGCGTATCTTCGCTTGGGCCAAGCTCCTTGAGCAGGCTGTGGAATTCCATCTCCTTATATATGGCTTTCAGCAATTCCGGGTCGGGAGCCTGCGCCCGCACCGCTTCGGCAGTGAACTCCACCGGCACATCGGTCGAAATGGTGGCCAGGCGCTGGCTCATCCGTATGCGCTCGACGTTATTTTGCAGGCTTTCCCGATACGCCTTCTTTTCCACTTCCCCCGCGCGCCCTAGCGCCGCGTCGAGCGACCCGAAGCGCTCGATCAGCTCCTTCGCGCCCTTGTCGCCGATCCCCGGCGCGCCCGGAATATTGTCCACCGCGTCGCCCTTCAGCGCCAGCAGGTCCGCCACCTGGTCCGGCCGCACACCCATGAACACCTTCACCTTCTCGGCGTCGTACCACTCATCGTCCTTGGCCGGATTGAGCATCGTGACGTGCTCGTCCACCAGTTGCAGCATGTCCTTATCGCTGGAGACGATCACCACATCCATGCCGGCCGCCTCCGCCCTCCGCGCCATGGTCCCGATCACATCGTCGGCCTCGAACCCCGGATATTCCAGAATCGGAATCCGCAGGGCTTCCAGAATGCGCCGCACGTAGGGGATCTGGTCCAGCAGGTCGGGCGGCGTTTCCGCGCGGTTGGCTTTGTACTCCGGGAACTCCTGCACGCGGAGGGTGGGCTCGGCGCTCTCGAAAACCGCCGCCATGTACGCCGGGCCGTACTGTTTCGACAACTTGCGCAGCATGTTGTTGAAAATGTAGACCGCTTCGGTGGAGAACCCCGTGCTGGTCCGCATCGGCGGCGCGCCGGACCGCGCGCGCGCGTGGTAAGCGCGAAAGATAAATCCGAACGTGTCAATGAGAAACAGTTGCTGTCTGGCCACTGCGCCCATCATACGATAAGGTGGGGCAGGCTTCCCGCCTGTCGGTGGGGCAGGCTTCAGCCTGTCGGTGGGGCAGGCTTCAGCCTGTCGGTGGGGCAGGCTTTAGCCTGTCGGTGGGGCAGGCTTCAGCCTGTCGGTGGGGCAGGCTTCAGCCTGTCGGTGGGGCAGGCTTCAGCCTGTCAATCCGGGCGAAGCTCGGACTCTTCTTCCTCCCCACGTACCGGGAAGATCGGCACTCCTCGCATTCCATCAAGTCTGGCTCTACAGGAAAACCCGCGGCGCGCCGATAGTACGTCTGAGGCGAGGCTGACAGGTTGTCAACGGATCGGCATCTCAAGAAACGGCTATGAAACTCATCCTTCTTCTCACGCTGTGCGCTCCCTTGGTCCAAGCCCAGGGCCATGTAACTCCCAACCCGGAGGCTGCCGCGAACCTTCCGGCGCAGAAAATCGGGCCGCGCGACCTGATTATGGTCCAGGTGTACGGGTCCCCGGAACTGTCCCGCAGCCTGCGCGTGGGCGCCGACGGCATGATCCGCCTGCCCATGCTCAAGCAGCGCCTCAAGGCCGAGGGCATGATGCCCAACGATCTCGAAACCCTGGTCGCCCAGGCGCTGGATGAGGAGGGTCTCATCGTCGATCCGCTGGTGACCATTACCGTGGCGGAATACAGCAGCCGGCCGATCAGCGTCGCCGGCGCCGTGAAAGAGCCCCTCACCTTCCAGGCCAGTGCTCCGGTGACGCTGTTGGAAGCCATTACGCGCGCCGGCGGGCTGACCCCCGCCGCCGGTTCGGAGATCCTGGTCGGCAAGACGCAGACCCCGCCCGGCGGCGAACCCGCCTCGCTTGTGCAGCGCGTCTCCGTCAAGGCGCTGATCGACGGCACGGATCCGGATGCCAACGTGCGCCTCACCGGCGGGGAGGAAGTTCGCGTTCCCGAAGCCGGCAAGGTGTTTGTCGTGGGCAATGTCAAGAAACCCGGCGAGTTTACCGTGGGGGATGGTTCCGAAACCAGCGTTCTCAAGATGCTCGCCATGGCCGAAGGCCTCGCGCCCTTCGCCGGCAAGCAGGCGTATATCTACCGCCGCGATGCTTCCGGAAGCAAGAACGAGATACCCATTGAACTCTCCAGGATCATGGACCGTAAAGCGCCGGACGCTCCCCTCCTGGCCGGCGACGTCCTCTACGTTCCCGACAGTCGCAACCGCCGTTTGGGACTCGCGATCCTCGAAAAGGTGCTGCTCTTCGGCGGCACGGCGGGGGCGACTGCCCTGGTTTATGGCCGGTAAATCCCATGGCTGACAGCAATCTCTTTACCACCCTGCCGGCGCCCGCCGAAGGCGCGCCCCAGAGGAATCTCCAGATCCCCTTCGAGGTCTTCCGCGCCGCCGGCATGATGCCCGAGACGGAACCGGCCGCGGCCTCCGTGCCGCTCTCCCACTATCTGTGGATCTTCCGCCGGAACTGGTGGAAGATCCTCCTGTTCGTCGCCTGTTCGGTGGCGGCCACAACGGTGATTTCCCTGCGCCTCACCCCTGTGTTCGAATCCACCGTCACCATCGATATCGATCGCCAGATACCGAGCGGCATCATCGGCCAGGAGGCGACGCGCTCCTTCTCCAACGATTCCGATCAATTCCTGGCCACCCAGGCCAAGCTCATCCAGTCGGATTCGGTCCTCCGGCCCGTGGCCCAGCAGTTCAAACTCGACCCGGAGACCGAAACCCAGGACGCACAGAACCCGAGACTGCCCGGTGCGGAGGATGCTCCCGTGTTGCTCAAGAAACTGAAGGTCACGCGCCCGGCCAACACCTACCTCCTGCTGATCAGTTACCGGTCGCCCGATCCACGCCTCGCGGCGGACGTAGCCAACGCCACCGCCCGCTCGTATTTGGAGCACACCTACAATATCCGCTTCAGGTCCTCCGCCAGCCTCTCGGCTTTCATGGAAAAGCAGTTGGAGGAACTCAAGGCCAAAATGGAACGCTCCAGCGCCGCCTTGGCCCAGTTTGAACGGGAACTCAACGTCATCAACCCGGAGCAGAAAACCAGTATCCTCTCGGCGCGTCTGCTGCAATTGAACACCGAATACACCAACGCCCAGGGGGATCGCGTGCGCAAGGAGTCGGCGTTCAAATCGGTCAGCGGCGGCTCGCTCGCTTCAGCCCAGGTTTCCACCCAGGGAGAAGCTCTCAACCACCTGTCGGAACGATTGGACGAAGAGCAGCAGAGATTCGCCGAAATCAAATCCCACTTCGGCCCCAACCACCCCGAATACCGCAAAGCCTCCGCCCAACTGGCCGAATTGCAGCGCCAACTGCAACGCACCAAAGAGAACATCGGCCAGCGGGTGGACGTGGAGTTTCGCGAGGCGCTCAACCGGGAGCTGATGTTGCGCAAGGCCGTAGCCGAAACCAAGGCCGAATTCGACAGCCTCAACGCCCGTTCCTTTGAATACCAGTCGCTCAAACGCGAGGCCGAAGCGGACAAGACTCTTTATGAGGAGCTGGTGCGCAAAATCCGCGAAGCCAGCATCAATTCCGGCTTCCAGAACAGCGCCATCCGCATCGCCGATCTGGCCCGGCCCGCGGTCAAGGCGGTCTTCCCGAACCTTCAACTGAACATTTTGCTGGCCTTCCTCTTCTCCACCCTGCTGGCGGTCGGATGCACCGTGGTCACGGACATTCTGAACAACACCGTGCGCGATCCGGAGCATATCGAACGCTCGCTGTCCACCGAAGTCATCGGCACTCTTCCCGCCGTCAAAGAGTGGCGCGGCAGGGCGCTCCCGGCGCCTGAGCCCGGCACCGCTCTGGTCCCTTCCGGACGAAAAGAGGGCGGCGGGATGAACAGCTTCGACGAAGCCATCCGTACGTTGCGGAACTCCATCCTCCTGACGGATTTTGACCGCAGGATCCGCTCGCTCATGATCACCAGTTCGGCGCCCGCCGAGGGCAAGTCGACCACCGCCGCGCATCTGGCGATTGCCCACGCCCAACAGGGCCGGCGCACGCTGCTGATCGACGGCGACTTGCGGCGCCCCAGTATTCACCGCCGTTTTGACGTGCCCAGCGTGGTCGGGCTCTCCAACGTCCTAATTTCCGGGCTTCCCTGGCGCAGTGCCCTGGCAAAGTCCGCGGAGTTTCCCACCCT
The DNA here is from genome assembly GCA_050014175.1 of Candidatus Solibacter sp. Lineage (GTDB taxonomy): Bacteria > Acidobacteriota > Terriglobia > Bryobacterales > Bryobacteraceae > Solibacter. Next base: position 17,632 of record JBEKDV010000035.1, read on the forward strand.
GGACATTCTGCCCGTGGGTCCGCCCTCGCGGCGAGCCGCCGATCTCGTCGGGCCGCAACTGTCGGCGCTCCTGGAGGATGCCTGCACCGAATACGACCTCGTGGTCCTCGACACGCCTCCGCTCCTCGGCTTTCCGGAGCCGTTGCAGATGGCCGTCGCGGTCGACGGTGTCTTGATGGTGGCCGTTGCCGGACGCACCCACCGCAAGGCGCTCGGCAGCGCCATCGCCACCCTCAAACGCCTCCGCGCTAACGTCGTCGGGGTCGTCCTCAACGAAGTCCGCGCCGATAGCAGCGATAACTACTATTACTATCACTACAACTCCAAGTACTACAAACATTACAACGACGTTGCCAGTGGAGAAGTGAACTCATGATGGCGCCAGCCTCCATGCCGGGACCGGCGGTGGCGGAGGCGCCCGCGGCAATTATCGCGCCGGAAATAGCTCCGCCCACAAGCGCCGTTTCTGCACCGCGCCGTCTGTTGCGGGGCGCGAGTTGGGCGATCGCCGGCAGCATCGTTGGACAGGGATGTTCCTTCCTGGGATCAGTGGTAGCGGCCCGAGTTCTCGGTAAGGAATCCTACGGCCAGTTGGCATTGGTGCAAGGCACGGTGGGGGCGCTTTCCAGCCTCGCCTGCCTCGGGTTGGGAGTCAGCGCCACCAAGTACGTGTCCGAATACCGCACCACCGATCCGCAAAGGGCCGGCCGGATTCTCGGACTCTCTTCGATGGTCGCGTTGCTTGCGGCCGTTTGCTTCTGTGCCGCTCTGATCGTGTTCGCCCCCTCGTTGGCCATTACGAGCGGAAATTCCCACCTGGAACCAGCCGCCGTTCGCATCGGCGGAATCTACCTGTTCTTTGTCACCCTGAACGGATACCAGGTGGGCGCCCTGGTCGGCTTGGAGGCTTTTCGGAGAATCGCCGCGATCACGGCCGCTTGCGGGCTGGCAACGCTACCCGTCGTTTGGTTGTTGAGCCTATGGCTGGGGCTTCGCGGCGCCGTTCTGGCACAGGGCATGACCGCATTTCTGCTTTGTGCCCTATGCCACGCGGCACTGACTCAAGAGGGAAGGGTGAGAAACGTCGCCGTTCGGTATCGCGGGGCCTGGCAGCAGCGTTCTGCGCTCGCCCGCTTCTCGATTCCGGCCACGGCTTCCGGCATCGTCGTTGCGTGCGCCATGTGGTGGTGCAGCGTCCTTCTGGTGAAAAGCCACGGCTACGCCGAACTGGCTTTGTTTTACGCCGCCAATAACATGCGGCTGATGATTGTCTTGATCCCGAGTCTGGCTGCCCGCGTAGCGTCCCCACTGCTCAACCACATGTCCGCCCAGGGCGATCGGGCGGGTTATAAGCGAACCTTCTGGATGGCGGTCGCCGCCAACGCCCTGATCGCCCTTCTGATTGCCGGAGTCCTGGTCCTGGAGGGGCGGCATGTGTTCCGGCTCTTCGGCAAGGAATTCGTCGGACCGGCGGCGCTCATCCTCCTCATGTCGGCCGCGGCGGTCGGCGAGGTAATTTCCTCCAGCCTGTACCAGGTCGTCTTCACCGGAAATAGCCTGTGGATGCAACTGGCCATTTCCGCCGTCTGGACGATCGTTCTGGTCTTCGCCTCGAATCTCACGATCGTGCGCCACGGCACGTGCGGCCTCGCCTTCTCTTACCTCATGGCGTGGTGCTCCTCCGCCATTTTGTATGCGTGGGTATTACGGAGGAGGGGATTTGCGCCCGCGCTCGATCGCGCCAGGGCGATCGGCCAACGAATGGAGGCCGCATGAGCGTCCAGGAGATCTCCGCCACCACCAAGGTTCCGGCCGTCTGCCTCCCGCCACGTTGTGAGATCCCCTATGCGTCCGGCAGAGTGATCCACGTGCTTCGGGAAATGAACTGCGGAGGCGCCGAAACGGTCATCATGAACGCTTACCGGGCGCTATACTCCCGCGGAACACAATTCGATTTCGCGGTGGTGAACCGCGAGCCGGCGTACTATGACGCCGAGATCCGGAAATTGGGCGGCCGGATCTTCCGGCTCCCGGACCCGCGTGTCTTGGGCCCGGCCGCATATTACTCCGCACTGAAGAACACGATCCGTTCGGAAGGTCCTTTCCTTGCCGTCCACGCTCACGCCCATTACTTTAGCGGCATCGTCATGCGCGCCGCGGCGCACGCCGCAGTCCCGATTCGCATCGCTCACAGCCACACCAACCGCGACCACAGCCGGTCCTTATCCAGACGGTGCTACCGCTGGCTCATGATGCGCCTGGTCCGCGTGCACGCCACCCACCTGCTGGGGGCATCCCAAGAGGCTTGCAACGACCTGTTCGACGCCGAGGCTACGGCTCGCGGGCTGCCTCAGGTGGTTCATAACGCAGTGGACCCGGACCGGTTCCGTTGGCTCCCCGAAGACAAGTTCCTACTGAGATGGCAACTCGGCCTGGACGGCGGCGGGGTCCTGGCCGGGCACGTGGGGCGGTTCGAAGAGGTCAAGAACCACGACTTTCTGATCCGCAGTTTCGTCGCGCTGTCTCACCGGTTGCCGGACGTTCGCCTGGTCCTCGCCGGCGATGGACCCTTGCGCACTCGGGTGATGCAGCAGGCGTCCGCCACCGGACTCCAGGACCGGATCGACTTCCTGGGAGTTGTTCCGCATATCCCCCGGCTCCTGGCTGCCCTCGATCTGTTTCTGTTCCCCTCCCGTTGGGAAGGCCTCGGCCTGGCACTGGTGGAAGCGCAAGCCGCCGGCATCCCCTGTCTGGTGTCGGACCGGGTGCCCCGGGAAGCCGATATCGGCCTCGGCCTCACCGTGTTTCGAAGCCTGGAGGATGGACCGGCAGCATGGGCCGAAGCCTCCGCGGGGCTGATTGGGGCGTCGCCTCCCCAGTGGCCGGATCGCTTAAAGGCCTTACGCGCCGGGGGCTACGACATCGATTCACTGGCAAGGGCGTTGTCCCTGGTCTATTCCGGCGCAGCCACTGCGGTGAGGATTTGAAAACCGTGGGCACACAAAGTTACCCCCAAATCGTTCTCCCGGCGGCGGGCCGCCTTCGCCTCTTCCCGCGCCCGGCGCCGCCATCCAGGTTCCGGGTCTTCTGCGCCGCATTCTTTCTCGCCCTGATTTTTGGAGCCGCGGATATGCTCCGCCTGAGTACGGCGGATTGGGACCAGTCCTCGCTCAATCTGGCGAGGTACTCCGCTGTCGCCTTCGGTATGTGCATGCTCGCGATCCTCTCGGGCGTTCACCGGCTTTGGGTGGAGCGGCACCTCACTCCCCTGACCGTCGTCTGGTTCCTGTTCGGCTTTCTGATGTTCGCCTCTGCCATCGTGAACTCATCCGCCTCCGAGGCCTTTGGCGGCTTGTGGTGCCTGGCGGGAGTCCCCGTGGTCTGTTTCGCGGCCATTCCCCGAATTATACGGCGGTATGGTTTGAGTATTCTGCCCATCACCATCATTTTGGGCGATCTGCCATACATCGCCGCCTCGCTGTTCCAGTACCCGCTGCAATACCCCTATATGGGAGTCACGGGAAACCCGAACTCCCTCGGGGTATTGGCGGCCACCATGGGTTGCGCTTTCCTGGCGTTGGCCAGTGCGGCGAAGTCCAGGCGGACCGCCCTTCGCTTGCTGATCGGCTGGCTGGGATGTTTCTTCCTGGTGCTGCTGTCCGGCTCCAGAACCAGCGCCATCGCCTTACTTGCCACCACCGCTCTGTTTTTCGCCGACCTGTTAGCCAGCGCGATCAGTTGGGCGCGGAAGTCCGCCCTGGTTACGGTGATCCTTCTTCTTGCCCTTTGCTGCCTGCAGTTGACTACCCCCGAAGGGTCGGCTTCCATCGTCTACGAAATCCTCAACAAGAGCGATCAGGTGCGGGGTACATTCCAGCCGCAGCGCAGCGAGATTTGGTCTCAGACGCTCTCCGATGCCACGCTCTTGGGGCACGGCGCCGACTATTTTGTCGACAGATTCACTTTTGGCGGGCACAACAGCATCATCTCCGTCTGCGGCCAGTATGGAATCGTGCCGGCGGTGTTCCTGGTGGTATTCGGCGTGGGAGGGATGGCCAGCGCCTGGCGTTATTACCGGACCCAAAGGATCTGGACGGAGCATGCCCTCACTCCGCTCCTGTTCCAGGTGTGTTTTTGGACCCTCTCGGTGGGAGAGGGGATGTTCGGGTTGGTGGCGGGGTCCATCAACCTCGCGTTTCTGGTTTCGTTTGGCTTGACTCGCGACTGCCCAAGATCTCCCGGCGTCATTCTGGCGGTTCGCGTACCTGCCCGGATGCCGGACCGCGGCTGCGCATTCGGACCGGGTAACACGGCAAGCATGTAATCCGCGGCGGCGTACTGTAAGCGGCGATTTGGAGATACGGAAATGAAAGTAACCGTTGGGTTGCCTTTCTTCAACAATGAGGCGACGCTGGCCGACGCCATCCGGTCGGTCTATGCGCAAACCTCCCACGACTGGGAACTGATTCTGGTCGACGACGGCTCCGCCGACCGCTCTTTCGAAGTCGCGCGGCGCGTCCAGGATCCCAGGGTAAGGCTCGTCCGGGGCGATTGTAACCGCGGTCTTTCGGCCCGGCTGAATCAGATCGCACACCTGGCGCGCGGCCTGTACCTCGCCCGCATGGATGCCGACGATCTCATGCATCCCCAACGCCTCGCCCGGCAGATCGCCGTCCTCGATGCGCAGCCCGAGGTGGAACTCGTCGGCAGCGCCATGTATTCGCTCGACCACGGCGATCGTCCCCGCGGCATTCGCGGCCATACCCCCCCGGACGTGAGCCCGTTGGGCGTTCTGCGGCACGCCCCACTGGTCCACCCCACCATCACGGCGCGGACCGAATGGTTTCTGCGCAATCCCTACAACGAGGATTGCCACCGGTCGGAGGACCGCGAACTCTACGTCCGCACTTTTCCCCGCCTCAAGTTCGTGCAGTTATCCGACCCCCTCTATTTTTGCCGCGAAGAGTTTTCCCTGCGGCTCGATAAGTACCAGCGCAGTTGCCGCGAAGACCGGGCGATCTTCCGCCAGTATGGGCCTGAGCTTGCCGGGACACTCCGCACCTGGGCGCTCTGCCTCGCCTCCATGCTGAAAGCGCAGGTCTATCGGTCATTCAGCGCTGTCCACGCCGAGCGCTTCCTCGTCCGCCAGCGCAATACACCGGTGAACGAAGCGCAGACGCGCCAGGCGCTACAGGTCCTCCGGCAGGTACTGGAAACGCCCGTGCCCGGGCTGGACCGGGTTGACGATCACCGGTCTATCGCCTCCTGATCGCCAGGTGGCGCTCCCCAAAAATACTTTCTTCGACCCTCCAGTTCCGTGGCGATTGTGCCGATAGATGCACAGAATATGGCGCAAAAGTCACGTGTTTCCCTATTGGAGGACCAAGCCCCGGTGAACCCCGCGGATTCGCGGTGGCGGCGAGTGGAGGCCGTTAGGGCCGCCTCACGGCCGTCCCGCCGCCCATTGCATCGCCGCTTCATCGACGGCCAGATATGGTTGGCCCGCCGCTTTGACCGCCTGCTTCCGCCTGAGTTCCGTCTCGACGGTAACCGGGATTTCGCCGGCCGGTTGGTCCCGAGCCTCCTGTGCCGCGGCATGCTGGTCTACGACGTAGGCGGCGGCAAATGCCCCAATATCGACCAGCGGCGAAAACGGGACCTCGATCTTTCCGTGGTCGGGCTGGACATCGATGCCGGCGAGTTGGCCTCGGCCCCCGAGGGCGCCTACGACCGCACCGTGTGCGCCGATATTACCCGGTATCGCGGTAAGTGCGACGCCGATCGGGTCGTCTGCCAGGCGCTTTTGGAGCACGTTCGCGACACCGGTTCCGCCCTGTCCGCCATCGCCGGTATCCTCAAGCCCGGAGGGCTGGCGCTATTGTTCGTTCCCTCGCGCCATGCCGCCTACGCGGCCCTCAACCGCCTCTTGCCGGAGGCCGGAAAGCGGCGGCTGCTTTACACGATCTATCCGCGGTCGCAACCGGTGCAAGGCTTTCCGGCCTACTACGACCGCTGCACCCCGGCGGAGATTGTCGAGCTTGCCGGACAATGCGGTTTGGCGCTCGAATCCGCCAGTTTCTCCTACTACAGCGACTACTTCAGCTTCTGTTTTCCCTTGCACGCCCTCTGGCGCATCGGGCAGTTGCTCTACCGCTCCATCGCCGGCAGCCAGGCAGCGGAAACATTCTCTTTGGTGTTGCGCAAGACGAAAGCGGGCCAGCCATGACGCCTTCATTCCCCCATCGCAATTTCCGGGTTGTGCACGTCGGTAAGTTCTATCCACCGCATCGGGGAGGGATGGAATCCCACCTCGCCGCGCTCTGCGGCGCCTTGCGAAGCTGCCTGGACCTGCAGGTTCTGGTAGCCAGCGACAGCCGTTGGTCGAGCCGGGAGATCGTCGATGGCGTTCCCGTGCGGCGGCTCGGGACCTGGCTGAAGGCCGCATCCACGTGCTTTACGCCTGGTCTTCCCGCGGCCATTCGCGACGCCCGTCCCGACCTTGTTCACCTGCATTTGCCCAACCCGGCGGCCGTGCTGTCCTGCTTCGCCGCCGGATTCCGTGGCCCGCTGGTGGTTACCTATCATAGCGATGTGGTGCGCCAGCGTATGCTGAATTCCCTCTACACGCCCTGCGTGCACAGGCTGCTCGACCGTTGCGCGGCCATCGTCGTCGCCTCCCCCAACTACCTCGCCAGTTCCCCTGTGCTGGAGCGCCATCGGGATCGCTGCCACGTGATTCCTTTCGGCATCCGTTGCGAGGAGTTCGCCCGATTCGACCCCGCGGCCGTCGCCCATGAGCGGCGCCGGTTTGGAACCCGCCTGGTCCTGAGCGTCGGGCGTTTGGTCTATTACAAGGGCTTCCAACACCTGGTTCGCGCCATGGCCCAGGTCGAGGGACGGCTGGTTCTGGTCGGTGAGGGCCCCCAGCGGAGGGAGCTCGAAAAACTCGTCGCCAGCCTGGGAATCGGCCACCGGGTCGTCTTTGCCGGCAACCTGTCTCCGGAACGCTTGCGGGCGCTCTACCACGCCGCCTCCGTCTTTGTTTTGCCTTCGGTGGCGCGCTCCGAAGCCTTCGGCATCGTGCAGATCGAAGCGATGGCGGCCGGCAGGCCGGTAATCAACACGGCTCTCGATTCCGGCGTCCCGTTTGTGTCGCGCCATCGGGAGACTGGATTCACCGTGCCTCCCGCCGATCCGGCTCGCCTGGCGGCCGCCATCAACCGATTGCTGGAAGACGATGCGTTGCGCTCCGCCTACGGGAAGGCCGCGGGCCTCCGCGCGCAGCAGGAGTTTCACCTGGACCTTATGGTGATCCGGACTTTGCAGGTTTACGCGAAAGTATTGGGGCTGACGGGCGCGGAGGGCTCTTTGGAAATGCTCGCCGCGGCGTGCGGCCGGCCGGAAACGGATGCCGGCGTTCCCGTGACGGCCGGCCTGGAGGAGGCGTTGCATCCCTAGTTAGCCGCTTCGAGACCTGTCCAATCCGAAGGGCCCGAAAGGAAAGATTCCATGTACTCGCTCTGTGTACTCAGTGCCTTGGCTTGTTTATTCTGCCTGATCCTCACGCCGCTAGCCACCCGCTCGGCGCGCCGCGTGGGACTGCTCGATCACCCCGATTCTGTGCGCAAGCTCCACCAGTCCGCCGTGCCGCGCGTCGGCGGAGTGCCGATTCTGTTGTCTTACGTTGCCTCGTTCCTGGTGCTCATGGTTCTTCCGCTGGACTCCGGCCACCTGATCCTAGCCAACCAAGGCATCATCTGGCGCGTCTTTCCCGCCGTGGGGTTGGTCTTTCTCACCGGGCTGGCCGACGATTGGATTGGTCTAAAGCCCTGGCAGAAATTGGGCGGCCAGTTGGCTGGGTCCATTTGTGCCTACGCGGCTGGTGTCCGCATTCTGAACGTCTCGGACCACTCCCTGGCGCCCTGGTTCAGCCTCCCCATCACCGTGGCATGGCTGGTTCTCTGTTGTAACGCGTTCAATCTCATCGATGGAATCGACGGCTTGGCGGCCGGAGTCGGTGCCGTCGCCGCTCTCACCACCCTCGTCGCCGCGCTCCTCCAGATGAACATCCCCCTGGCTTTGGCCACCGCGCCCTTAATCGGCGCCCTGGTCGCTTTCCTTCTTTACAACTTCCACCCCGCCTCCATCTTTCTGGGCGATTCCGGCAGCCTGCTGATCGGTTTCCTGCTGGGCGCCTACGGCATCATCTGGGGCCAGAAATCCGCCACCATGCTGGGTATGGCCGCTCCCACCATGGCGCTCGCCCTGCCCTTGCTCGAAGTAGGCCTGAGCGTCTTCCGCCGCTTTCTGCGCAATGAACCCATCTTCACCGCCGACCGCGGACACATTCACCACCGCCTCCTCGACCGCGGATTCACCCCGCGCCGCGCCGCCCTCCTGCTCTACGCCGTATGCAGTATCGGCGCCGCCCTCTCTCTCGCGCAGAATGTTCTCCGCCACCGCCTGGCCGGGGCCGTCGTTCTCCTCTTTGCCGTCTGCGCCTGCGGCGGCATCCAGTATCTGGGTTACGTGGAATTCCGCGCCACGCGCCGCTTCCTCTTCGCCGGACTGCGCCCCATGCTCAGCGCTCACGTCAAGCTCGAGGCGTTCGAACGCGCGCTGGCGTCGGCGTCCAGCCTGGCGCAGTGCTGGCAGACTCTGGAATCCGGGGCGCGGGACCTCGGCTATAGCCGCGTCGACGCCCGCCTTGCCGGCCAGCGCTTCGGTACCTTCGCTCCGCGCAATGCGCAGCTCGCTTTCTGGCAGATGCGCCTCAACCTGCCCAACCAGGATTTCGTCAACATCACGCAGCGCGAGAATGCCGCCGAACAACCCGTGCTGGTCATCGCCTTCGCCGAAATCGTGCGCCGCCTGCTGCCCGCCAGGCTGCGGCAGATCGCCGATGCCACCGCTTCCCTGGCCAACCTCGCTGGAGCGCCCGATAACGCCGCGCTCCAAAACGCTGCCCTCCAACACCCCGCCGCCGGGCCTCAGGCCGTCCCGCAAAACTCCAGAACCACCAGGGTGATGTCGTCGGATTGCGCGGCCCCTTCGGTGAACGCCGCCACCGCCTCCTGAATGGCGTCGTGGATCGCGCCGCAGGAGCCGCCGGCGTGCGCTTCCACCACCTCCCGCAGCCGTCGCTTGCCGAAGAAACTCTTCTCCAGATTCTGCGCTTCGGTCACGCCGTCACTGTAGATTACGATCTTGTCGCCCGCCCCCAACCGCTGCTCGATCACGCCGAATTCCGCCGTCTCGATCAGCCCCACCGGCATCCCGCTCGCCTCCAGTTCCAGCCGCTCCCCGTTCCCCCGCACCAGCATCGGCGGACACTGCGCCGCGTTCACGTAGTACATCCTGCCGTCGTCGTGCAGCAGGCAATAGAATACCGTCGCATACTTTTCGCCCCCCGTCCGATCCAATAGGAAGCGATTCAACCGCTCCATCCGGGGCCCCATCGCATCGGAATGCTCTGTCGCCGTCATCAGCGCTCCTTGTAGCAGCGAGGCCAATAGCGCCGAGCCCACCCCTTTCCCCGAAACATCCGCCACCACCGCGCTCCAGCAGTGCGAACTCACCCGCGTCACATCGTAATAGTCCCCGCCCACCTCGTGCGAAGCCAGGCTGCTGCCGCTCGCCCGCAGCCATCCCTCGCCCGGCAGATGCCCCGGCAGCAGGCTCTGTTGGATCGTTCGCGCCAGCCGCAACTCCTCTTCCATCTGGTGCTTGGCCTGCTCTTCCTGCAGCAGCCGCGCATTCTCCAGCACCGTGGACGCCTCGATCGCCAACGTTTGCAGCAGTTCCCGGTTCCCTCCCGCCAGGTCCGCCGCCATCAGCCGCGAGTCCATGTACAGCACGCCCACCGTCTCGTTGCCCGTCACCATCACGCTCGTCGCGTCGCCCTGCCCGGCGCGGATCCGCACCAGCGGCACGCAGATCACGCTCCGCAGCTCCAGGTCGGCGACGCTGTTCTGCGGCCGCGTCGTCTCCTCCGACCCCAGCGGCTCGAAATTCATCGACAGCAGTTCCCTGCGCTGCTCCAGCGCCCGCCGGATCACCTCGCGCGGCACCCGCAGATCCGTCTCCCGCAAGTTCTGCCCGCGCCGGTTCCGCGCCACGCGCGTCTCCAGTGCCGCCCCCGCGCCCCCACCCCGCAACAGCAGAAATCCCCGCTCCGCTCCCGTAATCGTCAGCGCCGTGTCCACTACGCTGGCCAGCACCTCGTCAATCGAGAACGAGCTCTGCAGCGTGCGCGCCAGATCCAGGATGGCCCGCAGCTTGGCCAGATTGCTGCCCACGCCCAGCGGCGCCGCCGCCTGCTCCCCGGCGCCCACCTGCTCCATCAGCCGCTTCAGTTCCACGCCGTCCAGCGCGAACAGCAGTTGATAGGAATCCTGCGCGCCGAATTCCACCCGGTCCGTGTTCTCCAGCGCCTTGCGCTTCACCCGCTTGCCGTTGACAAACGTGCCGTGCCGGCTGCCCGTGTCCTCCAGCACATACCCGCCGTTTTCCACCACGATCCGCGCGTGCGCCCGCGAAACCCGGCTGTCGCGCAGAATCAGGTGGTTCCCCGGCTGCCGCCCGATCAGAAACGGAATCGGATCCACCGGCACCCGCTTGCGATTGCCGCTCGGATCCACCACCACCACCGACGCCGGCCCGGCGGCCGGCGCAACCGCGGCTTCCGGTTCCATCTAGCTGCTTCGCCGCGCCCGCTTGCGGGGCGCGCGCGCCGCCACCACGGGCTTTGCGGCCCCCAGCGTGAGCATTCGCAACTCTTCCACTTCGCGCGCCCGCAGGGTCTGGCAGTGCGCGCAATAGCCGCCCACTTCCGTCCGCGCCAATAATACCTGAAATCCGAAGTGGCTCTCGATCTGCTTGCGCAGCCGCTGCAGCGGCTCACCAAAGAATTCTTCCACCTTGCCGCAGCGCAGGCAGATCACGTGCGCGTGCTCCTGCTTCAGCCGCGTCTCGTAGTAATGCTGATCGCCGACGTAGTGCATCAGGTCCAGTTCGTCCACCAGACCGCTCACCTTCAGCATCTTCAGCGTGCGATATACCGTCACCCGGTTCAGCTTCGGGTCCTTCTCTTTCGCCATCCGGAATAGCCGCTCGGCATCCAGATGCTCGCCGGTCTTATCGATCAGCTCGAGCAGTATCTGGCGCTGGCGCGTGAGCCGAACGCCCCGCTCCTTCAACGATCCTTCAATTGACTCCAGGGCCATGGCGTAACCGGTGAACCCTCCAATTCTACCAGCCCCGCTGACTCGGAGTTCGATGGTTGCGATTCACCGCGGAGACGCAGCGAGCGCAGAGGAAGCGCAGAGAAAACCAAGATCAAACTGAAATCCGCCCCAAGAGCAGCCATTCTTTCACTCTCTAATGTGTTCTCTGCGCTGGCCTGTGACTTCCTACCTCGATTACGCGGTGATCGGCGTAAGTTGATAGCCGAGCCATCGGTCCCAGAGAAGCTCGCTCGCCGGCAGCGGGTTCCCCGGCCACCGCGTCCACGAGGTTTTCGAAATGCGGCGCCGTTTTGCGCTCCGCCGCCAATTTCAGCCGCAATTCGCGGCTCGCCTCCATCTCACGGTAGAGCGCCTGCGCCACCGGCGCCGGACCGCGCATTTCGCTGAGGCCCAGCACACGGCGTGCACATCCACGACTCCTCTTACGCCAGCCCGAAAGGCGGCCGAGTGCCGCACGCTTCGACCTGGGAGTTTCGGAATCGGATACACGCGACTACTTTGCAATCGACGGTGAGCCTAAGGAACTCAAGTGGTACGACTCCGGGCACGATCTGAACGACCCTCAAGCGTTCGTCGACCGGCAGTTCTGGTTGCGAAGATATCTAAGTATCCACTAAGGTGCTTCGGCCGCGAGAGACCATCGCGGCCCGCGCGATCCTCACCTCCGCTTCCGGCCCGCTTCCACGGTGGGCAGGAACGCGGTGAGCAGTCCGATGGCGGGCAGAAAGGCGCAGAGCTGGTAGACGAACTCAATCCCGCGGGCGTCGGCCAGTTTGCCGAGCAGGGCGGCGCCGACGCCGCCCATGCCGAAGGCGAGGCCGAAGAAGAGGCCGGAGACCGTTCCCACCCTGCCGGGCACCAGTTCCTGCGCGTAGACCAGAATCGCGGAGAAGGCCGACGCCAGCACCAGGCCGATGACGACGGTGAGGATCTCCGTCCAGAACAGGTTGGCGTGCGGCAAGGCCAGCGTGAACGGGAGCACGCCGAGGATGGAGCACCAGATCACATATTTGCGCCCGATGCGGTCGCCCACCGGGCCACCCACGATGGTGCCCGCGGCGACCGCGCCGAGGAACACGAACAGGTGCACCTGCGCGGTCTGCACCGGGACGTGGAATTTGGCGATGAGGTAGAAGGTGTAGTAACTGCTCAGGCTCGCCAGGTAGAAATATTTGGAGAAGATCAGGGCGATGAGAATCGCCATCGCCCAGGCGATCTGGCGGCGCGGCAGTCGGGTTTGGGTGGAGCGCGTGGCGCGCGATTTCGGGGTCATGCTGGGATGGCGCTTATACCACGCGCCGACGCGCACGAGCACCATGATGGCGACGAGCGCCAATCCGGAAAACCAGGCGATGCTGCGCTGTCCGGCGGGGAGCACGATGAACGCCGCCAGCAACGGCCCCATCGCCGAGCCGGCGTTGCCGCCCACCTGGAAGAGCGATTGGGCCAGTCCATGGCGGCCGCCGGAGGCCATGCGTGCCACGCGCGACGATTCCGGATGGAACACCGACGACCCCATGCCGACCAGCGCCACTGCCGCCAGGACGATGGCGAAGGTGGGCGCGGATGAGATGAGGATCAGCCCCACCATGGTGAACGCCATCCCCACGGGCAGGGAATAGGGCGTTGGGCGGCGATCCGTATACAACCCCACCAGCGGCTGCAAGAGCGATGCCGTGAGCTGGGAAGTCAGCGTGATCAGCCCGATCTGGGAGAAGTCCAGGCGGTAGGAGGCCTTGAGGATGGGATAGACGGCCGGGATCACCGACTGCATCATGTCGTTCAACAGATGGCAAAAGCCGATCGCGGCCAGCACGCGGAATGCGGTCGCGGTTTCCCTGGCGTCGTCAGGCACTCTCCGTAGTGTAGCGGCAAACCCGATGCCCACGACGAACGCCCCACGAATGGGGGCGGCAGCCTAAAAGGCTACGCTACTCCAGAACGTGGATGTTCTTGTCGGCGCAGATCGCCTTGAGGATTTGCGGCCACACGCTGACCGTGACTTCACCCAGGTGGGCCTTGCGCAGGAGCAGCATCAAGGTGCGCGATTGGCCGATCCCGCCGCCGATGGAGAGGGGCAGGTCGTGGCGCACAATCGCCTGATGGTACGGGTAGCGGAGGAAATCGGTCTGGTTGGTCATCCGCAGTTGCTTTTGCAGGGTCTCGGCGTTCACCCGGATTCCCATGGAACTCAACTCGTGGCGGCGCTGGGTGACGTGATTCCAAACCAGGATGTCGCCGTTCAGCCCGTGGCAGGGACGGCCGTCGACGGAGCGCGTCTCGGTGCACCAATCGTCGTAATCGGCGGCGCGCATCTCGTGCGGATAGCCGTCCTTCAGGGTCCATCCGATGCCGATGAGGAATACGGCGGGGCACTCCTGCAACAGCTTGGTTTCGCGCTGTTTGCGGGGCAGGTCGGGGTACATGTCGAGGACGTCCTCGGTGTGCAGGAAGGTGAGTTTCCCGGGCAGGTTCGGATAGCGCGGATTCTTCAGGGTGGGGAACCGCTCCTGAAGGAACGTTTCGGCATCGACGAGCACTTTCCAGATGGCGTTGACGGTCTGTTTCAGGAAATCCAGGTCGTGCTCGTAGAAGTGGATCACCTTCTCCCAATCCCACTGGTCGACGTAGACGCTGTGGTCGTGGTCCAGGAAATAGTCTTTGCGCACGGCGCGCATGTCGGTGCAGAGACCCTCGCCGGGCTGCATGTCGAAGCGTTTGAGGGCGACGCGTTTCCACTTGGTGGCGGCCTGCACGATCTGGGCGTCGAGCGGGTGCCGGCCGCGATCGTTGGAGATGTGGAACTGGATCGGCGTACGGGAGCCGTCGCGGTCCAATAAATCGTTGACGCCGCTCCCGGTGTCGACGATGAGCGGTACGGTGACCATCATGAGGTTGAGGGCCTTCGACAGGTGTTCCTCGATGAAGGCTTTGCCCGCAAAGATGGCTCTTTGCGTGTCCCTGATAGAGAGCAGGGAAGAGTAGTCCGTTGGCAGGATCTTTTCCAATTCGGTGTAGTCGCCAATGCCGGGCCCGGTAAGGTCGGCTTGCTTGTCGGCCATGGGAGAGTTGTACCTCCGAATCTACTATACGCTGGTGTGCGCTACGCTGGAAGGAGTTCCATGGGGCCCCTCCGCAAGCCTGAAATCATGAGTCCGGCCGGATACTGGCCGCAACTGCGCGCCGCCATAGAGGCGGGCGCGGACGCGGTGTATTTCGGGCTCAAACACTTCACGGCGCGCGCCAAGGTGGGGTTCTCGCTGGGGGAATTGCCGGAGGTGATGGCGACCCTGCACCGGCGCGGCGTCAAGGGCTACCTCACGTTCAACACGCTGGTCTTCAACCACGAACTGGAGGAAGCCGCGCGGGCGCTGGGGGAGATCGCCGAGGCGGGGGCGGACGCCCTGATTATCCAGGATGTGGGCGTGGCGCGCATGGCGAAGCGGATCGCGCCCGATCTGGACATACACGGCAGCACGCAGATGAGCGTGACCAGCGCCGATGGGGTGCGGTTGGCGCAGAGCTTGGGCGTCAGCCGGGTGACGCTGGCGCGCGAGTTGTCGCTGGGAGAAGTGCGCGCCATCCGCGAGGCGACCGATTGCGAACTGGAGATTTTCGTGCACGGCGCGCTGTGCGTGGCGTACTCCGGGCAGTGCTTTTCGTCCGAGGCTTGGGGCGGGCGCAGCGCCAATCGCGGGCAGTGCGCGCAGGCGTGCCGGCTGCCGTACGAGATGATGGTGGATGGCCAACTGCGCCCGCTGGGCGACGCGCGCTACCTGCTTTCGCCGGGCGATCTCTACGCGCTGGCGCAGATACCGGAAATTGTCGAGATCGGCATCTCCGCGCTGAAGATCGAGGGCCGGTACAAGGACGCCGACTACGTGGCGCTGACCACCGCCGCCTATCGCCAGGCGGTGGATGAGGCGTGGGCAGGGCGGAAACCGACGCTGGATCGCGCCGCCGAGTTGCGCCTGGAGCAGGTGTATTCGCGTGGCCTCGGCCCATTCTTCCTCACCGGGACGAATCACCAGAAAGTGGTGGAAGGGCGCGCCCCGCGGCATCGCGGCGTGCTGATGGGGCGCGTGGTGAAGGTCACCGAGGGCGGCGTTCTGATCGAGCCCTCCGAGGCGCAGCGTATTGCGCCGCTCAAGCCGGGCGACGGCGTGGTGTTCGATGCGGCCGACTGGCGGACGCCCGAAGAGCCGGAAGAAGGCGGGCGCATCTTCGAGATCGAGAACGGCGAACTGCGCTTCGGCAACGGCGCGATTCATGGCGAGCGCATACGGCGCGGCGACCTGGTGTGGCGCACGCACGATCCGGATGTGGATAGAGCTGCGCGCATTTATACGGAAGCGACGACGCCGCTTCGCAAGCAGGCGGTGATGGTACGCGTGGTGGCGCGCGAGGGCGAACGGCTGCGCACGGTGTGGAGCGTGGGCGCGGTGAGCGTGACGGTGGAAAGCGAGGCGCCGTTGGGGGCGGCGCGGAATCGCGCCATCGACGAAGCGTATCTGCGCGCGCAGTTGGGGCGGTTGGGAAATACGGCGTACGAACTGGGGGAAGTGGAGCTGGAGATCGCGGGAGCGCCGTTTGCGCCGAGCTCGATGCTGAATCAACTGCGGAGGGAGGCGGTGGAGCGGCTGCAGGCGGCGCAAGGCGCCCGGTGGGACAGACGATCGGTTTGTGTCGTCAGTCAACAGTCTGCGGCCGAAGACAGACCACGAAAGGCGATGGTCTGTCCTACTGCCACGCTGCACCTGTTGGTGCGCACGGCGGAGCAGCTCGATGCCGCCATCGACGTGCGGCCCGAGTCGATCACGCTGGATTACCTGGATCTCTACGGGCTGAAGCCCTCCATCGAGCGCGTGCGGGATGCCGGCATTGCGGTGCGCGTGGCCAGTCCGCGCGTGCTCAAGCCGGGGGAGGAGAGGATTGTCGATTTCCTCGTGGGCTGCGATTGCGCGATTCTGGTGCGGTCCGCCGGGCTGGTGGAAGCGTTGCGGCATCGCGAGGCGCGCGAGCTGACGGGCGATTTCAGCCTCAACGCGGC
>JBEKDV010000036.1:0-33464 GCA_050014175.1 Candidatus Solibacter sp.
GCATTTTGTCCGGGACCTATTCCGCGGAGAAATAGGGTCGTCAGGCTTGCCGATGATCCCTACAGCCTGGCTGGGTCAGTTTTGGGGAGCAAAGGCGGTCTACTTTTCGCAAGCGCCGAAGCGAATGGTCCGATTGCCTCCGAGACGCTCCAGTTCCTGCTCCTGGATGGCCCGCAGCAGCTTGGATTGCAGTTCTATCGGGATCTCGCCCACCTCGTCCAGGAACAACGTCCCCTGGTGCGCCAACTCGAAGCGGCCGATCTTTTGCGCGAACGCGCCGGTAAACGAGCCCTTCTCGTGGCCGAATAGCTCGCTTTCCAGCAGAGTCGCCGGAATGGCGGCGCAGTTCACTTTGATGAACGACCGCTTGCTGCGCCCGCTCTGGTCGTGCAGCGCGCGAGCCACCAGTTCCTTGCCGGTTCCCGTTTCGCCCTGGATGAGTACGGTGGCATCCGTCGGAGCCACCACCTGAATGCCTCTGAGCACGGACTGAAATGCCGGGCTCTCCCCGATCATGCTCCCCGCGTTCTGATCGAAGCGGATCTCGTCTTCCAGGTATAGCTTTTCGATCGCCAGCTTGTCCTTGATCTGGGAAAGCTCGCGGTAGGCAAGCGCGTTTTCGGCGGCAACGGCAATCTGGCGCGCCACCTGGACCAGCAGGTCCACTTCGTCGCTGGTAAACGGCTCTCCACTCTTCCGAGCCAGATCGAGGACACCCAGTATTCCGTTTGCGCCGGCCAGCGGGATGGAACAGCTCGAGTGGAGTCCCATATCCGCGTACTTGCGGTAGAGCGGAGAGGGAAAACGTTCGAAGTCGAGCCCAGCGACCACCACTGGTTTCCCGCTGGTCAGCGCCTCGCCAGAGGGGAGACCTTCCGGCCGGCCCGAAGTCTCGTCTGGCGCGTACTGCAGGCCGCCCGGCGAGTGCAGCCCTTTCAGGTGTATTTCTCCCGTGGCGTTGTCCAGGAGCGTCACCACTGCGAAATCGTGCGCCACGGCGCGATTGAGCTGTTCGGATATAGCTGAAAAGAGCTCATCCATCGGCAGCTTCGAAACCAGGGCGTTGGTAATCTCGAACAACACCCGCATCCGGTCGCGTTCCCGCAGGAGCGCCTGCCTGGTGAGATATCCATCCACCGAAACCGCGACTTCCGACGCGACCCGCTGCAGAAATGCCAGTGCGTCGTCGTCGGGCTGGAAAGGCGCAACAAATCCGAACCCAAGTATCCCGAGCTGGCGGTCGCCGTTCGAGAGAGGTACCAGGGTCAAAGCGTGAATACCCTCTTCCAGAGCCTGCCGGATTACGTCGCTCGTTCCGGCGACTTCTTCGAGCGGCGATAACACTAGTGGCTTCTGCTCGCGCCAGACCCGGGCGCCGACATGGTCGCTGTCCGCCGGAAGGACGACTTGCTTGTCGTTATAGGGCCGGTTCGCGCTGACGGCATGCAAACGGAGTTGGTCGTGAACGGGATCGTGGAGAACCAGGGCCAGAAAGTCGAACGAAACGACGCGGCGCAGTGAGCCCGCCAACGAGTTGCAGAGGGTCTCCAGATCGGTGTGCCCGGCGATCGATTGGGAAAGATCGAAGAGCGCCTTGTAAATGTCCGGACCGGGAATCCCCATACCGACGATGGTATCAGTCGGACAGGAGCCGGGTGTCGAAATCCGCAATTGACGTTGGCACATGCCTGGCGTCGCCATGGCTCAATCCTCAAAGCCGCCCGTCGTCCCCTGGAATCCGTGCGCCGCTTGCTTGAGAACCCAACGGATGGCCCGGGAAGCGTTGTAGCAATACGAGAGAGACCCGATGTAGGGATAGAGCCAGCCTCGCAGAGCCCGAGCGACTATCGGGACGGTTACGCGGGTTCGATACGGGTTACCGTCACGCGGAGGGTATTTGGGGTCCGGCTCCACGTCCCCCCATTTCTCCGGATACCTCGGGACGACGGGATCGGGCAACCGCAACTCATCCCAGTCCGTCGCCGGCCCGGGTTTGGCTCCGCGTATCGGCAGCTTGTGCGTTGTGTCGTCTCCGCGTCCCTGAACATCCACGATCCCTGTTTTCATTGCGGTGTTTAATCTCCTTCCAGAATCGATCAGTGTCCGAGCCCCCCGCCGGCCGCGCTGTCCGAGCTGCACGCACCTGTCCCGGTTGCCGCCGGCTGGCTATCGACGGAATGCAGCCACACGGCCATTTCTGCTTCGCCTGCGATTCGCGTCTGAACCGTCAGCAACAATCTGACTGGCTGGATGCACTGGTTCAGATCCTGATAATCCTGCACAAAACGAAAGCTCCGAATAAAGATCGACGGCGATTTGATGAAATCACCCCACAATCGCAGGGGCGCGGCGGTGGCCGCGTTCAGCCACAACTCGCCCTTGAAAAGCCCCACGCGTTTCCGCCTCGGCTTCAGGCGGAACACGAATGCGGCGAACCCGTTGTAATCCGACGTCGTCTCATAAACGAACGAATAGTTCTGACGTGTCACGCCCGCGCCGGCGGCTGCTTCGGGCGGCTCCGCTTCGTTGGCCAGAAAACGTGCGATCACGGCGGTCTTGACAAGGTTGTCTCCCGTGAATCGGAGGCCGCGATAGACGATCTTCCCCGTTTGCGAGACCAGCTTGAGTCCGCTCATGCTTGCCTGCTTTCTGAGCTTCGGCAATGAAGCCTCGATCTGTACGGCGAAGGCCGAGCCGGAACATCCAGGCTGCCGCTCACGCGAGCTGTGCAGATACCGGTCAAGCGCCTCCGATGGTGTCAGTCTCTGCGCCGGGCAGAATCCTGTAGACAGAAGCACCAATGCGGCCTTTTCGAAAATATGGCTCATCGCTATAGTCGGGGGGCGAGGTATCCGATGGCTCCCGAAGTCCGCAGGGCTGCCCACCGCATCCACCACCCCGGACCGCTGTGCTCTCTCCGGGAATCGGCAAGTTGCTTCCGTCGCGATTCCGCGCCGGATTCGTCGGGGCTGATCCGTTCCAGGAGTGTCGCGGCTTGCTTTAGCCCTCCGCTGAACCATTCCGGGGACTCCACGTAGAAGTCGAACAGCTCCCGCATGTACTCGTGGTTTTGCGGATCCATCCTGACCGCCTGTTCGAGGCTGCGGCGCGCCTGGCGGGCATTTTTCGGGGCGGACAGCGGACTCGATACTTCGGCCA
Source organism: Candidatus Solibacter sp. (assembly GCA_050014175.1). Taxonomy (GTDB): domain Bacteria; phylum Acidobacteriota; class Terriglobia; order Bryobacterales; family Bryobacteraceae; genus Solibacter. The sequence continues at coordinate 3,160 of JBEKDV010000036.1, forward strand.
ATCGGGTGTACGACCTGCCGAGCCGGTAGCGTAGGGCAACGCTATCGGGCTGCTCCGCCAAAGCTTTTTCAAAAGCGCGCGCCGCCTGCTTGAACCCACCCGCGAGGAAGAGGAATCCCCCTTCCATCTCCCAGTGCAACGCGGCATCGGCATTCTGCGGCCCCGAAGCAGCCGCACCCGGGGCAGCGCTCATCATCAGAATCAAACTCCAATACCGCACTTCAATTCCTCCGTTGTCCTCACGTTCATCGCCAGAACTGAGGTGTGTCGAACATCGACAACAGCAGGCACACCCCAACCAATGCTCCTATGCACCATACGACCCACATGTCTATCTGACCTATCCATCAAACGGAAATGATGAGTGCACTTCGTTTTCCAGGGATAACTCTCGGTCTTTCGTTGCTCAAGATGCCGACTGCCAGTCGTTTGCCGAAGCAAGTGCCGAAGTTCGGCATCCAGCAGCCTTAGCCATGGCTCGCGGGGGCGCAGTCTCTAACCGCGGTGTCGGTGGCATCGGGCAGCACCCATGGAGATTCTTGCCCCCTGTAACTGGAAGCTAGTCGCTTCCCGCTCCCGATTCCTCGTTTGGCTGCCAACATGCGTTTCAGTCCGCTGGGACGTTGAAGGCAGGAACGGAGCATATGACACTGGTCAATCTGTCCGTTACACTCACGGCGGCATTAACCGCATTAGCGCCGCTACATTCGAACGCAGCGGAGTTGCAGCCGGAGACGTTGAAGGCTTGGGAGGAATATGTCCGGAGTGCGGATTCGCGCATGCAAGCGCGGCTGCATGATGGCCACGTGTTTCTGTGGGCCGACGAGGCGCCGGGCAGGGACTGGCGCCTCACGCGGGGTGAAATTCTGGTGTCTCAGGCCGAGAAAACCGGCGTCCGCAGCGTGCCCAACGGGCTGATCCATGATTGGATCGGGGCGGCATTCATTCCGCACGCCAGGCTCGCGACCGTACTGAATGTCGTTCACGACTACGACCGTTACAAGGTGTTCTACAAGCCAGTAGTGGCCGACTCGAAGGTCGTCGCCTGTTCGCCCATGGAGCAGAGGTTTTCCATGCTCTGGGTGCACCGTGAGCTCTTCGTCACCGCCGCCCTACACAGCCAGTATGAGGCTCGCGATTTCGAGGTTGACGGAACGCGCTGGTACAGCATCGCCGACACTACGCAGGTGCAGGAGATTAAGGGGTACGGCCAGCCTGGGGAGCGCTGGTTGCCGCCCGACCAGGGATCCGGTTTCATCTGGCGGCTTCACAGCATCGCCAGGTATGAGCAGCGTGACGGAGGAGTCTACGTCGAGTTGGAAGCGATAGCTCTGACACGCGACGTACCCAGTTCGCTCGGATGGCTGCTGAACCCGGTGATTGAACGCTTGTCCCGGAACTCTCTCGTAACGTCACTTCGGCAGACTCGTGAAGCGATCGCCCTCCCAACCTCCGTTCGGGGAAGCCTGATCTTTGGGTGCGACCGGCGATCTTGGTGCCAGCGTTCTCCCGACGGAGAGTAAGGGTATCCATGCCGGAAGTGCTTGCGGTTCGAAATGCGAGGACGGCAGGAATCCTTGCGCCGGCACACGGCCTGATTCGTTCCGTCCGGCGCACGGAGTGGGTCGTTGCCGTCTTCCTGGTTTACGCTGCGGCCGCAGCCTGCGTTCTGCCTGTGCCCGCGCAGATTCGACTGGTCACCATGGCCGCCAACGTGGCGATACTGTTTGGCTACATGGCTCTGATCTATGCCGATTTCACCTGCGCCGGGGCGCTCGGCGTCGTCCGCGACTGGGCACCTTTGGCGCTGATACTGCTGGCCTATCGCGAGATGGGCTGGTTCGCATTACCGCAGTACGACCATGTGCTGGAAGCTCATTGGGTGGTCTGGGACCGCGTTGTTCTACGGGGCGGCGCGAAGGCGCTGATCGAAGCATTTGGGCCGGTGCTGCCCTCCGTGCTGGAGATCGCGTATTCGCTGGTGTATGTGTTGGGACCGTTCTCGGTGGCTATGCTCTACATCTACGGCCGTCGAGATTGCGTAGACCGGTTTCTATTCGTGTTTTCGGCCGGGGTGCTGCTGTGCTATGCGCAACTTCCCCTATGGCCTTCCGAGCCGCCCCGGGTTCTCTTCTTCGGAAACGATTTCCCGGCGTACGACACGATATTCCGGCGTTTCAACTGGTGGATGCTCGACAGGTGTGGAATCCATACAGGCGTCTTTCCGAGCGCCCACGTGGCGGGTGCTTTCGCCGCGGCATTCGGGATTCGGCGCGTCATGCCCGAGCGCAGATGGGTCGTCCGTCTTCTATTCACGATGGCCGTGCTCATCGCGGTGGCAACCGTCTACGGCCGGTATCACTACCTTGTGGATGCGACCGGCGGTTTCCTCATGGCTGCGTTCGCGTCGCAAATCGCGGGGCGCTTGAGGACACAACCTCGGGATTGACCAAGAGTTCCTCGCAGCCGCACGCGATTTCGGTGCGCCAGGATATACGCGGCCGGCACCATCACTTCACGTGACTGTGGGCAAAGGACAACCGACGTTGCTTCGGACCGGTGTACCAATCCTCCGGATGCCGGATGCCCGCCATCTGCCGAAGCAGATGCCGGATCTCGGCCTCGACGAGCTTCGCTATCGAGTGGTTGTCGCAGCCTCTCGCGCCGATATCAGCGGGCAGGGAAACTCTTTTGGTGTTTCGCATGCTATCGTTTTGAGGCTCCGAGCTTCACGCTTCGTGCGCGTCCGTCCAGGTGAAGATATGAATGGCGTACAGACCAGTGGATCATCATTTCCGGATACCCTGATTACCTGGACCACCGCTGGCGCACTCATCGCTTTCGGAGTCCTATTCTTCCATGGCGCCGGTATCATGGGGCGCACGATTCTCGCCCTGGGCATCCTCAGCGCTGTGAACGAAGGACTGAAATTGCGTGCCTCGTGCGCTGGGTCCAATGGCGGCTAGTTTTGCCAATCCCGTTCCGCTGCGTCGCAACTGCTCTTAATACCATGCAGCGGGTCGTCTTCGATGGTGGCCCGATACGTCAGGCCGTACGTGCTTGCAGGAAAGCCCTCGGGATTCCAATGCTCGGGATGCCGAGTGCCCGTCGTTTGCCGAGGCAAGTGCCGAGACTCGGCATCCAGCAGCTTTCGCTGTCGAGTGTCGCTGATGTCGTTGCGGACTCCAGACACAACAATACGCGGGACAATCAAGCGGGCTCGCCCGTGCATTTGCCCGTCTGCTTCACTGTCGAGGCCAAGTTAACCACACCAAAACAATCCAAGGGCCGACTGTGACTGCAAGAAACAGGGCGTTAGAGAACCACCGCCTCCGCAGTAATCCAAGAGGTCCAATCAGGACGACCATCGTTGCCTCCCTGCCCCACACAAGCCAAACAGTCCCAATCCCGGCACGTCTGTGACCGCGTGCTACCACAAGCCACGGTCTAAGCCAGCCGGGGACTCGAAGTTCTCGCAATCCCTGCGGCGCGAACCGTGAAACATACAAACCTGCACGGTGGCCCAAACCCCGAAGATCTGTAGAGGCGGTGTCGACAGGTGTGTCGCGAGTGGAATGGATAGTGGAGTGCACTAGCACGTTGTGGGAGGTTGTCCCCATGTTTCGGGTTAGCAAGGCAGAGGAGCGGTCGCGCACGATCATCACCATCGACGGGCAACTGTCGGGCGATCAAACCGAAGTCGTCGAGACATGCTGCGATCAGGCGATATCGACGGGCAAGCCAGTCCAGCTCTTCTTGCGCGATGTCTCGGCGGTCGACCAAGCCGGCCGCGCCCTGCTGTGCCGGTTGGCAGCCAAGGGCATCGACCTGCTCGCCAGCGGCGTCTACACCTCTTACCTGGTTCGGGCGCTCCAGCGTGGTGGTGCGGCGCCACTGAACTCCTCCGACGCCCCCGGACCGCCCAACGGCGAGAGGACGAGGTGAGAACTATGAGCTCCGCCGCAATTGACGCTCTCAGAGCCGCCAAGGGGAAAAGGAACTTTGGATTGCTTGCCCAAGAAGTTTTCTCGTTGGATGCCGCGATTCAGTGGGTGGCGCTGGAAGAGGCTGGGCGAGAACCCCGCTGGGCTTGGAGGGACCCGAAAACTGGCAGCCTGTGTGTGGGCACGACCACCTGCGACGCTGAACTTGTCGATCCACTGCTGCTCATGCCGGCTGAGGGACGTGACGATTCATACGGCCACGACGCAATCACGAACCCCCATCGCCTCTTGTTTGTCGTGCTGGCGTACGCAGACCTGGTTCAAATCGTAGCTCGATTCGGACCGCACGCCCACGTGAGCGTAGCGACCGACCGGATCATTGATGTAAATGCGTTGGGGGCGAGACTCGCGAACCTGCTACATCGCAGCGCTCAAGAGCCCCTTCTTCAGTGAACGCCCATGGACATGTACCAGCACGACAGCGCTGCGATGTTCCAGTTCGTACTTCGGGGAGAGTTGACCGGGGATCGAGTGCGGGAACTGGAGTGCGCTTGGACTACTGCGAGGTCCATTCTTGCCAGGAAGGAACTCGTCGTCGACATCTCTGGCATAAAGAATACAGATCTCTCAGGCGTCGACTTGCTGACTCGCATGCGGGAGTCAGGGGCCCGTCTGACCGCTGCGCTGCCTCCGGCATCCGAGGAGATCCTCCGCTCTTTCGGAGTGCCGGTGGCAGCGCCAAGCGGCTGGCGCCGTATAGGTGCATGCGGAGGTCTGTTTAAGCGGATGGCGAGATCTCCAAAGCGAAGCGCTGCAACCGGTGGGGAGGAAACTTCCGAGCGTACCCTCGACAAAGCCAAACTACTATGTCATCAGCATTCTTCGAGCCCGGGGATTTGAGCACAGGGAAGATCATTCTCGCGGCGGCAGCAAGCCAGTCCGCAGTAGCCGAGGCGTGCGGTGAAGCGGCACAGCGCGGCGCAATAGCGTTACTCGACTTGCAGCAACCGGATGGGCACTGGTGCGGCGGTTGGCTACCGCCGCTATCGGGTGCAAACGCGGCAGTTGGCCAATTGACAATCGGCCGCAGCTTGCCAAGCTGCCTCGCATAGCGGCAAGCCGCAAACGGAAATGACACGGACGGTCTCCCGCGGAACAACGCGGCGGTGCGGAGGAAGAATGCCCCCACGAATGGGGGCCGCCCAAAGGGCACCCGGCCTGAAAGGCTACGCTACGGTGCTGCGAAGAAGTGCCTCGCAAGAATCGTCGCGGCGCACGAAGAAATGAATACCTAGTAGTACAAGGGCGCAACCTGCCTTGCGTACACATACGCTCGGATTCAAGCCGTTTTGCTGATGAACCGCGTCGGCATCCACTTTCGTGTCGCGCACCCATGACGTATCCGTTATCCCCCGCGCCCGCGTCCCCGCGTATAATGGAGTTGCGCGTCCTCAGGCGACTTTCCATGTCTTCCAGACTTCTGCGCGCGCTCGTTTTCCCGCTTCTCCTGCCGGCGGCTTTTTGCGCCGAACCGGACGCCCTCTCCATCGACGCCACCATCCAGTCGCGCCACGTGCCCTACGGGGCCATCCTGGACCCCATGTTCTCCACGTCCGATTCGTCGCAGATCGTGGACTACACGCGTTGCGGCGATTCGGCCCTGTGGACCGGCCATTACCTGGCCGCCGAGGCGTTCCGCTATAAGGTCACCGGCTCCGCCGACGCGCTCGCGAATATCAACGGCGCCATCGCCGCCATCGACAACCTCATCGAAGTGACGGGAGGAGACCTGCTGTCGCGCTGCGCTCTGCCGGCCGCCTCGTCCTATGCCGCCAGCATCGCCAGCCAGGAGGCCGCCAACGGAGTCCACCAAGGCTCCCTTTTCGGTGCCGGGTGGATCTGGATAGGCAACACCTCGCGCGACGAATACATCGGCGTCTTCTTCGGCCTGACCGTAACCTACGACATGGTCGCCGACCAGAACGTGCGCAACTGGTGCTCCTACCTGATCACGCGCCTCCTGCAGAACCTGCTGGACAAGGCATGGAACATCGTCATGCCGGATGGCAGCATCAGCTCGACCTTTCTCATCCGACCGGACCAGCAGTTGGCCCTGCTGCTGATGGGCAAGCACGTCAATGGCGGCGCCTTCAGCAAGAAATACTCGGCCGAATCCAATGCCATCGCCCCCACCGTCACGATCCCCGTGGGTGTCGACTGCGCCGACCAGACCGATTCCTACTTCAAGTTCAATCTTGACTATCTGACCTTTTACAGCCTGATGCGGATGGGCAGCGGTTACTCCGCGTTGTGGTACGGTGCCGCCTACGACGAGCTGCGCTTCACCACCTCCTGGCACCAGAACGCGCATTTCAATATGCTGGATCGCGCCATAAACGGCGCCAGCGCCGATCGCGACGCCGAAACTCGCTCGCTGCTGGACGCCTGGCTGCTGCGCCCGCGCACCGATCCCTATCGCGACTTTCGTGGCCAGTTTACCGCCTGCAGCAGCAATGAAGCCTGCCAGCCCTTGCCTGTCGAGGACCGCGCCACCACCGACTTTCTCTGGCAGCGCGACCCCTTCCAACTGTCCGGGGGCGGCCAGGGCACCATCGAAACCGCCGGCATCGATTACATCCTGCCCTATTGGATGGCCCGCTACTACGGCGTGATCGCCGATTGACGAGACGCTGTTTGTTGCGCTTCCGGCCCCAGGTCTGCTAGTGGTCTGCGGCAAGCGGAATAGCGATTATACACCTGACCGTGGGGCAGCGAATCCTGGCTGCAGCCGGCGCTCACCACCAAAATCAATCACTCGCAGCGGGTTTGCCCCCGCGCCAGGCCCACTAGGCCGCTATTGGCCGCCACGGCCGCCACGGCCGCCGGCGGTGCCACGAGGCGCCTGCGCCTGAGTCAGCAGCGCGGCAAATTCAGCCTTAGTCATTTTTAACTTCTCGGGATGAGCGTCAACCCACTTTCCAAAAGCGGCATATTTTTGCGGCGTCCAACCGCCTTCGAATTCCGCGCCGTTCTTGCCTTGACTATTTAATTCAAAGTTAAAAGCGTCTTGCAGGTTGGTGAATTCGGCCTTGGCGATGGCTGCCGCGGCCAGCGCCGCGGGAATAAAGATCACCCCATCCTGCTTGGCCAGGACCAGGTCCCCCGGCAACACAATGGCCCGTCCGATACGGACCGGAACGTTGATTCCCGTCAGTTGCATTTGCGCCCATGCCGAGGGATCGTAGCCCCGATAAAAACCATTGAGGTTGGCGATTTGCCGGTTTTCCTCCGCATCCCTGATCCCGGCGTCGAAGATGAAGCCCGAATGGGTGTGCGCGGCGATGCCGCTGCCCAGATTGGAACCAATGAGGGTGCCTTCCACGACTTTTCCATAGCCGTCGCAGACCATGGTGTCGCCCATCTTCAGTTCATTGATCACCCAGCTATTGGTGCCGCTGACGCGCCCTTCCGTTTTACCCTCGGCGGCGATGGCGGCAGCCATGTCGGGCCGCCGCGGCATGAATTGGGCGGTGAGCGCCCGGCCGGCAAAGGGCTTCTCGATGTGCAGCGCCTGCCAGCCGCTTTCAAACTGGCTCACGTAGCCTTGGCCGCGCAGATAGTCCCAGACGTCCTCGATCGATACGTCCAATGCGCGTTCCAGCAAATTGTCCGCTACTTTCGGGCGCCCGTCGGGGAAGCGGTCGCCTTTCCACTCCGACGTGTAGAACGTGACCTGTTCCTTCGTCTGCCTTACCTGAGCGAAGGCGGCCGATGTTCCCAACACGGTGAAGGCGATCAGAATATTTGAAACGATCTTTCTCATGGAACTCCTTTTCTATTGGTTGTGGTTCAACCCACCTTGACCGCCGCCCGCGGCGGCGCCATGCTCCAAAGGTGGTCGCCGGAGCGTTCGTTGTCCCACTGGGGGGTAGGAGCGAACCAGGCCGCGCCCTGCGCCATGTGCTGCTTGCAGGCTTCCTCGTTGAGGGTGATGCCCAGGCCGGGCTTGTCCGGAACGGCGATGTATCCTTTATCGATGATGGGCTTCTCGATGCCCTCCACCAGGTCCTGCCACCACGGTTGGTCCAGCGAGTGGTTTTCCAGCGCCAGGAAATTTTCCGTAGCGGCCGCACAGTGAACGCTGGCCATGCAGTTGACCGGCAGGCCGGCATAGTGCATCGCCATGGGAACCCCGAGCTCCATGGCAGTCTCGCCGATCTTGTGCGTCTCCAGGATTCCGCCCGACGTGGAGAGATCGGGATGAATCTTGCTGACGGCGTGCTTCTGGCACAGGTTGATGAAGCCTTCCTTCAGGTAGATGTCTTCGCCGGTGAGGATCGGTGTCGGACTTTCGTCGGTGATGTGCTTCAACAGCTCGGTGTACTGCCAGGGAATCACATCCTCCATCCAGGCGAGATTATATTTCTCGTAGGCCTTTCCCAGCCGGATGATGGAATTCACGCCGAGGTGGCCGAGGTGATCCATGGCGAGGGGGATTTCCATTCCAACCGCCTCACGCACCGCCGCGACATACTCGCACAGCTTCTCGATGCCCTTGTTGGTCACCTCCATCGCCACGAACGGATGGGGCAGCACCCGCTGCTCCCAGGCACTCAATCCCGAAGGAACCGTGACGGTGCCGGGAGTGTCCGCCACCATCTCGATCCCCAGGTCCATCTTGAGCCACGTCAGGCCCATCACCTCCTTGCGCTCCTTCTCGCGCTGAGCGTAAACCTTGGGATCCTTCGACTCCGTGGTGTCGGCGTAGATGCGAATCTTGTCGCGGAATTTGCCCCCCAACATCTGGTAGATCGGCACCCCGTAAGCCTTTCCCGCGATGTCCCAGAGCGCCACTTCGACGGCGACCACTCCACCCGCCTGCCGCCCGTGGCCGCCGAACTGCTTGATCTTCTGAAACAGGTAGTTGATCCGAAGCGGGTTCTCGCCCACCAGACGGCTCTTCAGAAAGAGAGCGTAGGTGGCGCTGGCGCCGTCCCGAACCTCGCCGAGTCCATAAACGTCCTGGTTGGTGTAGAGACGAATGATGTGCCGGCCTCCCACGGTGACCACGCGCAGGTCCGTGATCTTCAGGGTCGACGGACTGGAGTTGGTATTCACATTGCGAACCTGCGCCTGTTCGTCGGCTTTGGCATCCTTCCCCAGGACTGCTCCGCCCATGATCGCGGCCGAAGACTGGAACAGTCCCCGCCGGCTTATCGTACTGCCAGTACCCTTGGATATTGTCATAGTGTCCTCATTGACGCTGTTGACTTGACTTGTCCGCGTGGTTTCCAGTGGCAGAGCAGCCTGCCCAGCCGGAGAATTACCAGTATAGCTTCAGCCCGCGGTAATGGCCGCCGACAAGTGAGGAATTCATCATAACGACCCCGGCGTCGCCGACTCCACCAGCACCAGCCCGGAAGGCAGTTCCTCGCCGAAGATCCGGCCCAGCGTGCGGTCGTCCTCTTCCTCGCCATCCAGGACCGCCAGCAGCCGCTCGGCATGCGGCAGCGTCTGCAGCTTGCCGCGCACCGCCTCGCGCGTGGCGGCGGGAAGGTCGCGCGTGGGGTCTTCGGTGCGGCGCGCCATGCCGGCCAGCGCGTCGCCGGCGGCCGGGATGCGGAGCAGCGCTTCCACCCAGCGCGAAACCGTCGCCGGAGGCATCACCAGGTTGATGGGCCCGTAGAAAAGCTTGCGCGCGCCCAGACGGCCCAGGCACCACAGTTCGCTCTCCTTGAAATCGCCCGCTTTGACACGCTTGACCAGCGCTTCGCCAAGCTCCGTCTTGGTGCCCAGCGGCAGCAGTTCCAAACTGGCCGCGCAGCGCCACATTTCGCGCCACAGCGAGGGGTTGACGCGCTGCGGCTTCTTGATGCCGCGCGGCAGCAGGAAGGCGGAGAGGCGCTGGTAGACATCGGTCTGTTGGTTGCGATTGAGACCGCCGGCCACGCGTCCCCAGAAAATCCACCAGTCGATTTCGCACTGCACCTGGTTGCCGTACGTTATCCCCGCGGCGTATACGCGGCGCGCCTGTTCGATGCGGAACTCGTCGCCGGGATAGCCGAAGCCGGGACGCAGGCAGAAGCCCGCCAGATTGAGCCAGCGGATCTCATACGCCGGGCTCTTCTTGCGCCCGTCGGCCGCCGCCAGGAACGCGTCGGCCATCTGCCGGATCGCCGTCAGCGGCCAACTGTTCTTGCCCAGCCCCATCGTCTGTTCGAGCCTGGCGGGGACTTCCTCGGGCGGGATGGGCGATTTCGCCGAAGAGGAGAAGACCGCCGCAATCAGCTCCAGCGACGATTTCAGCGCCTGCTCGCTCACCACGGCCGCGGCCTTGCGCTCCACCGGCGCTTCCTTGGCCTGCTTGCGCAGTTCGAATTGCAACCGCCAGCGGTTGTCGCTGATCTTCGATTCGCACCAGGTTTCCAACGTGCCGATTTCCGTCAGGCGCGCGCCCAGCTTCACCGGAATCAGGCGCTCTTCCACCTTCTTGCCGAAGCGGATCACCGCATGCAGCGGCGCGTGCATGTGCAGGCCACTATCGGCGGCGTCGAATTCCAGCACCTGCCCGAGCGCATCGTCGGTGCGCGTCAGCGAGCTGTACAGGCGGAAGGATACCGGGCGGTTGGCCACCAGTTGCAGCGCGTCGTTATCGATCTCCAGCGCGGCGCCTTCCTCGGCCCCGCGCGGCACCAGGCACACCGCCGGAAACTTGCCCTCGCGCGGCTCGCCCAGCCCGATGTAGTACGTCCGCGGCAGGCCGCCGCGCACCAGCACGCCGCTGCCCGTGGAGCGCACGTAGGAGTAGTAGGCCGCGCCGCGCGCCACGGCCAGATCGAGATCGGTGTTTTCGAAGATCTCCGGGCGCCGTCCGTACCAGTGGCCCACCACATCGGCCACGCGTTCTTGCAGGATCTCCGGAATGAAGAACCCGCCGTTGAAAAGGATGGCGTCCGGCGTCTGTCCCGTGGGTTCCAGGAATTCGTTGAGGTGGCGCGTGATGGCCGGGTCGGCGACGTAGGGCAGGCCCAGCTCGCGGAACAGGCTGCGCTTTTCTTCCTTGGGCAGTTCGCCGCGCTCGCTCCTGGGCAGGAAGCCCTCCAGCGCCAGTTCCAGCGCTTCTTCGCGCAGGATTTCCGTCTTCAGCGATTTGCCGATCAGTGCCGAGCCAGAGCCCAGCACGGTGATCTCCACGCTCTTGAGATTCGGATCGTTGAGCAGTTTCTCCTTGGCGGCCGAGCATTGCCGGCGCAGACCGCTGCGCTGGCGTATGGAGAGCGGCACGCCGAGCTTGCTTTCCACCAGCCAGGCCAGCGTCAAATCGAGGTTGTCGCCGCCCAGCAGCAGGTGTTTGCCCACCGCCGTGCGCGTGAAGTTGACCAGGTCGCCCTCGCGCGACACGCGGATCAGGCTGAAATCGCTGGTGCCGCCGCCTACGTCGCAGACCAGCACGATCTGCCCATCGAACAGCTTCTTGCGCGAGGCGGCCAGATTGTGGGCGATCCACGAATAGAACGCCGCCGCCGGCTCTTCCAGCAGCGTGACCTTCTCCAGCCCGGCATCGCGCGCCGCCATCACGGTGAGTTCGCGCGCCTCTTCGTCGAACGACGCCGGGACGGTGAGCACAATTTCCTGTTCGGCGAGCGGGATGCCTTTGGCTTTGTCCCACTCCTCGCGGAATTTGGCGATGATGCGCGACGAGACTTCCACCGGAGAGAGCACGCGCCCCGTCTCCTGCGAATCCCAGGGGAGGATTTTGGCGGTGCGATCGACATCGGGATTGGAGAGCCACGATTTGGCCGAGTGCACCAGGCGCGTGGGTACCAGCGCACCCTGTTCGCGGGCGTAGACGCCCACGGGCTGGCCCTCTTCCAGATAAAGGAAGGAAGGCAAGGTCCGGCGCGCTTCCGTGCGTCCCGTGGCTACCAGTTGCGGCGTCTCGAAAATGTGCAGCGGTGGAAAATCGCGATCTTCCGCTTCCCGTTCGTCGATGTATGCCAGGGCGGAATTGGTGGTGCCCAGGTCGATGCCGATTTTCATGCTAGTTCCAGCTTACGTGAGCCGGCGGGGGAGATGCTATTGGGGATCACTTCAGTTGTGAAATCAAGTGGTCGTATTCAGCGTGAGGACCGATCCAGTACCACACCAAAGTCTCATCGAATCTGAGGCCCAGGGCGCGATAGCCAAGGCCGATCCTGATGGAATAGGTCTGGCGGTCGGCCCGCAGACGTTTGAACTGCAGGCTGGGGTGTGCGGGATCGCGCTGGAACAAGCTGTACGCGCGCTGCGCGCTCTGTTGGACCTCGGAGGGCAACTGCTCAAACAAGCTCTTAAATCGGGCGGTGCGCCGGGACCTCATTCACTTAGAAATTCAGCGGCTCGGTCCTGCCGGCGAGATACTGCAGCCGGGCCTCTTCTTCCAGTGCCTCGATGCTCAGTGGAGAGTTCGGCCCCTGCCCGAAGGCGAGTTCTTCAAGAACCATCGCCGCCAAAGCGTCTTGTTGCTCGGGAGGCAACTCCGAAAGCGTGGCCACGGCCTTCCGCAGCAGTTCAGTCACAGCCCGATATTAGCACAACCATACGAGACACGATTCTGGCGATCGCCAGTCCATGGCGCGTAGTTCTTCCCGGCGAGAAACGGCTGGTGCAGGTGAACGCGGTTGTCGCGAGGTAGAGGAACGAGGGCAGGGTGCGACGCGTTTCGACGCGTCCTGCCGTGTCGGCGCCACCTTCTTGCGGCGGGTACCGCGAACGGGGAAGATGGTGTGGAGGATGGCGCCGTCTATGAAGCAAATCGATCGCCGGAGTTTGCTCGGCTATTCGGGAGTGGCCGCGGCTTCGTTCATCTGGCGCACGAAGACTGCGTGGGCGGATAGCGCACCGCTCGCCACCACCACGGCCGGGAAAATCAGCGGAGTGGTGGAGGACGGGGTCAACGTGTTCCAGGGGATTCCGTACGGCGGAGACACGGCAAGGACGCGCTTCCAGGCGCCGGCGCCTCCCACACCGTGGAAGGATGTGCTCGCGTGCACACGCTTTACGACCATGGCTCCGCAGTTGACGGTGGCGCGGGCGGCCGGAGTTGGCGGCGTGCAGAGCGAGGATTGCCTGCATCTCAATGTCTGGACCGCGGGGCCGCGCGACCGGAAAAAGCGGCCCGTGCTGGTGTACTTCCACGGCGGCGCTTACAACAACGGGACGGTCAACAGCGATCTGTACGACGGCAAGCGCCTGGTCCATCGCGGCGACGTAGTGGTGGTGACGGTGAACCACCGGCTGAATGCGTTCGGGTATCTGTACCTGGGCGATCTGGCGCCGGAGTACGCGCAGTCGGGCAACGCCGGCCAGCTTGACCTGGTGCTGGCGCTCCAATGGGCGCGGGACAATATCGCGGAGTTTGGCGGCGATCCGTCGCGCGTGCTGATCTTTGGGCAGTCGGGCGGTGGCGCCAAATGTGCGGCGTTGATGGCCACGCCGGCGGCCAAGGGATTGTTCCACCGGGTGATGACCATGAGCGGTCTGCCGCACTGGCCGGCATACGATTTGAAAAATCGTGGCACCATGATGTGGGAGCGCACTCCGCGCATCGAGCACGACCCTCGCGGCGCGGAGCGCGTCTTCGCCGATCAGTCGCACTACCATCAGGCCGGAACACCCGTAGAGTAGCCTTTCAAGGCTGCCATGACCCCATTCGTGGGGGCATTCTTCCCTCGACGCCTTCCCTGTTGGTTCGGATTCACGACCGTTTCTTCACGTGCGTCCACCTTCAGTTATCCTGGTAAGAGGAGGAAGCATGGAATACAGATTGTTGGGCGCCAGCGGATTGGAAGTCTCCGTATTGAGCTTCGGCACCATGACGCTCGGTGGTGAAGGTCGGTTCGCCGCCATGGGCAACGTGCAAGCCGAGGAGGCGCGGCGCCTGGTTGAAGTTTGCATCCAAGCGGGCGTAAACCTGTTCGATACGGCCGACATCTACTCGCTGGGCAGGTCGGAGGAAGTTCTCGGCCAGGCGTTGGGTGCGCACCGCAAAGACATCGTCCTGGCCACGAAGGCCTTCGCCGGGCTCGAACCCGGCACCAACAAGGCGGGTCTTTCGCGCCGCCACCTCCTGGAAGCCTGCGAGGCGAGTCTCCGCCGCCTGGGCACCGATTACATCGATCTCTACCAGGCCCACAACTTCGATTCCCTCACGCCGCTCGACGAGACCCTGCGCGCCTTCGACGATCTCATCCGCGCCGGCAAGATCCGCTACGCCGGTTGCTCCAACTACGCGGGCTGGCACCTCATGAAGGCCCTGTCCATCTCGGACCGGCTCGGGATTCACCGCTATATCTCGCAGCAGATCAACTATTCGCTGCTGGCCCGCGACGCCGAAAACGAACTGGTGCCCCTTGGTCTCGACCAGCGGATCGGCATCATGGCCTGGAGCCCGCTGCAATTCGGCCTTTTGTCCGGCAAATTCCGCCGCGGACAGGCGAAGCCCACCGAGTCGCGCCTGAACAGTCTCGACGCGCCCGGCACCATCGATGAGGAGCGGCTTTACAAGATCGTCGATGTCCTTGCCGGAATCGCCGCGCAGCGCGGGGTTTCCATCTCCCAGGTGGCCCTCAACTGGGTCACACGCAAACCCGGCGTGGACACCGTCATCATCGGCGCCCGCAACGAACAGCAACTGCGCGACAACCTGGCCGCCGCGGCCTGGACCCTCACGGAGGCCGAGGTGGAAAGCCTCGACGAGGTCAGCGCCCTCCCGCTGCCCTACCCCCGCTGGCATCACCAGAAATTCGCCGGGGACCGCAACCCGCCGCCGAAACACGTCCGGTAACCTCGGCATGAAATGCGCGTCCGGTTTCGGATTGCCTCATCCCAAATCCGAACGGCCCGCCGGGGCTGGCCTCCATGCGCCTTCTCGGCAGTTTCCTGGTGGGCATCAGCCCCTTCGATCCGCCGCCGTCACCGCCCTGCGCAGCGAGTAGATTTGCTGGGGCAGGCTTCAGCCTGTCAATCGGAGCGAAACTCGGGCTCTTCTTCCCCCAGGTTTCCCATCCCATTCCGCCACGCGCCGCCGTCCGTGGCATTGAAACATCCGGAGGGCCAGATCAGCCCATCAGTACTTGAGGCCCTCCTCACGGGCAGCTCGAAGCTCTTCGGATGTGATTTTGCCATTGCGTTTCCGCAGTGCCACGATGCCCTCAATGGCGCTGTCGATCTCCTCTTGCCTTCGATTGACTTCTGGCACGATTCTGGCGTCCGACACTTGAATCTCGCGCATCTCATCGCGTTGCATGCCGTCCCCCTACCCCTGCACCCGTTCCCGAACGTTGAACTCCAGCTTCCATCGCCGCCCGTCGCGCGCCACGCACCACAGTTGCAGCATGCCCGTCTCCGTCACGATGCTCTCGAAGCTCACCGGCACCACTTCCGGCGTCTCGCCCGCGTCGAAGCTGACCTCCATCGGCGAAAGTTCTTCCAGCGCGTCGCCGAAATCCTCGATCAGATCGCCCGGCTGATCGTTCTTGCGCGAGGCGCTGGTGAAGAACCGGAACTCGGCGGATTGCCCCACCACCAGGCCGAATTCGCGGCCCGGAATGCGCGTCTCGGTGCCTTCTTCCATGCCGAACGGGACCACCGCCAGCGCCTTGACGGGGGCAGGGAAGCCGGGGATCGACGGCATCGCCGATTCCACCGCCACGTAGTATGTGCGCGGCACGCCGCCGCGTATGCGTACGCCGCGGCCGGTGCGCGCCAGGCCGTAGTACGCCGCGCCGCGCGACACCGCGTGCATGAGATCTTCGCCGCTCAGCGGTTTCACCGGCGGCATGCCCTCTTCGCCGAGCCACGCGTTCAGCGTGGCAAGAATGCGTTCCCTCACCAGCTCCGCGTTGAGCACGCCGCCGTTGAACAGCACGTGGGTCGGGCAGGCCAGGCCGCTCGGTCCCCGCCGTACCGCCCCGTGTTCCGCCGTGGCCGCCTGCTGCCGCAGGAAGCGCGCCAGGTGCCGCGTGATGGCAGGGTCGGCGGCGTAAGGCAGGCCGAGCTCCTGCAAGCCCGCGCGCCGCTGCGGCGCCGGCATCTCCGTGCTCGCCACCGCCGGCAGGAAGCCTTCCCCCAGCACCTGTTCGATATCGCCGGCCAACAGCATCGCCTTGATGGTGCCGCCCACCACTCCCGTGCCCTTGCCCAGAATCGTCACCGGCTGCTCTTTGGCTTTCGCCCCCGGCTCCAGCAGCTTTTCCTTCGCCACGCGGCAGTTGGCCCACAGCGCCAGGTGCTGCCGGCTGTCGATCTTCGTGCCCTTCTCCGCCAGCCGGTGTGCCACCACGCCGGCCAACGCCAGATCCACGTTATCGCCGCCCAGCAGAATGTGCTCGCCCACCGCCACGCGCGTCAACGCGAGTTCGCCCGCCGCCTCGGTGACCGCAATCAACGTGAAATCCGTGGTGCCGCCGCCGATATCCACCACCAGGATAAGGTCGCCCACCGTCACCCGCCGACGCCAATCCGTATGCCGCTCCAGCCAGGCGTAGAAGGCGGCCTGCGGCTCTTCCAGCAGGGTGATGTTCTGATAGCCCGCCTGCTTGGCCGCGTCCAGCGTCAGTTCGCGCGCCACCGCGTCGAAGGACGCGGGGACGGTCACCAGCACCTGCTGCGCCTGGAACGGCGCATCGGGCATCTTGGCGTCCCACGCCTGCCGCAGGTGCTCCAGGTAGCGGCGGCTGGCCTCCACCGGCGAGATTTTCGCCACGCCTTCCGGCGCGCGGAAGGGCAATAGCGGCGAAGTGCGGTCCACCGCCGAGTGCGACAGCCAGCTTTTGGCCGACGACACCAGGCGGCCCGCGTTCTCCACGCCGCGTTTTTGCGCCAGACGGCCCACCACGTAGTCGCGCGTTTCGTCCCACGGCAGCGCCAGGCTGCCGGCCGGAAAATCCGTGGCGCCCGGCAGATACAGGAACGAGGGCAGCAGGTCTTCGTCGCGCACTTCGCCGGGGTTGGTAAGCTGCGCAATCGCCAGAAGCTCGACGTTGGCGGGCGCGAAGGGGTCGGCGCCGGGGCGGATTTCGGCGTAGGCGGCGCCCGAGTTGGTGGTGCCGAGGTCGATGCCGATGACGTACTGCGGGGGCTGTGTCTTCTTACTCAATTTCAATTTCCGCCGGGGCGATAATCGTGGCGTCCTGCTTCGCCGTCAGGTTCGGGAGGTCCACCTTGCTGGCGCGCCATCCCTTGTGACGCAGCGTCCCGCCGGCCGGAGGCTGTGCCGGGACGTTGCCCACGAACTTGACCAGGTTCGCGTCCTGCGCCGGCGCCTTGGCGTAAGTGCCCTCCACGCCGTCGATCACCGGGACGAGCGTGATGTAACGCGCGATGGCATCGCGGCACTGATCGTGCAGTTCCCTCACCGCGGCCCCGATCTGCTCGTCGGAGTAGGCCGATACGTCCTCCATCAGAAAGTCGATGAGACGCGAGTCGCGCTGCAAAATGGCCAGAATCTGCAGCGCCCCGTCGGAGGTGCGGACGGCGGGCGCGGCGGGCACGGGCGCGGCGGCTTTCCCTGGAGCGGCGGCTTTCGCCGGCGCGGCGGCGGAGCGTCGCGAGAGGTTAAGGGCGATCAGGATCTCTCCGGAGAGTTCGCCGGAAAACAGCAGGTTAAAGAAGGCGCGGAACGCCAACACGATTCGATTCAATTCGATGGCTCCAAATAACTAGGATAGCAGGGCGCTTACCGGATCATCGCTTGCCGCAAGCGTTCCAACTGGCGGCGGGCGATCTCCGCCCACTGCCCGGAGTTGTCCAGCTTCAGGTAGGCCTTCCAATGGTGGACCGCCTTGAGCGCATCGCCCTGACGCTCGCACAACAGCGCCAGGTTGAAATGCGCGTCGGCGTAGTTGGGATTCAGCGCCAGGGCGCGGCGGTAGAAATCGAAGGCTTCCGGAATGCGCCCCTGCTCGTCGTACAGGTTGCCCAGGTTGAATTGCGCCAGGGGATATCCGGGATCGGCCTCGATGGCCGCCAGGTAGTACTTCTCGGCCTCCTCGAATTTGCGCAGGCGGTAGTAAATCGTGCCCAGGTTGACTAGCGCTCCGGCGGCTCCCGGATTGAGCTCCAGCACCTTCTGGTAGGCTTCGACCGCATCCTCCACCGGCGCGCCCGTCTCCTCCAGTTCCAGCCCCTTCTGGAACCAGACTTCGGATTCGCGGGTATGGTTGATCTTGGACTTGCGCTCCGGGAAGCTCTTGATGCCGCCCAGTTCGCCGGCATCGAAATCGAACAGGATCTGGCCGCTGACGGCCTCCATCTTCTGGCCCGACAGGTGCACCGCGATGCGCCTGCCGTCGGAGACCACGCGCAGCTCGCTGAGCGGCTGCTTCACCCACCCCAGCTTTTCGCGCAGCGATTCCAGCGCGCGGGAAATCTCCTTCGAGGAAATCTTGTTTTCGCGCAGCTTGATCAGCGTCTGGAAGGCGATCAGGTCGGAGAAGGTATAGGACTTCGCCTCCGGAATCAGGCGCTGCCGTTCCCAACTTCGCAGTTGGCGCTCGGAGAGCCCGAACTTGCGGCAAACGTCCGCGCGCGAGTATTCCTCCGTCGGAGTCACGCCAACATTTTAGCAGGGTGCCCCAAAGCTGCGGGATTTTCGTACACCATGCGCCGGAAGCGTATGCCGTCCCGCCATGGGACAGAACGTCCCCTGCCCCGCCCGAGAGGACATTGTGATGCATTACCTCCCCGGGCAACGATCCCTACGTGATCACCGTCGGCGCCATGAAAGCCATGAAAACCCTGTCGCGCTGCGACGATCAGATGGCCAGCCACAGATCCAATGGCCCCAGCGTTTGGGCCATTGAGGCAATCGCTTACATCCGTTACCCAGCCGGAATCGTAACCGGCCACCCGTCCACGGACTCGAAACAGGTCCCGCGAAAAAAGCTGCTCCAATCCCTTTTCCCGCTCTGCGCTTTGACTTCACGCGATGTGCCGCGTGTACAGAGTGTATAATTTCCCCCTTGACACCGCCTGATTTGTCTAGTATCGTTCTGTACGCGCTATCAGTCCAGGGGACCAACAAGGGATTTGCAGGGAAACCGGTTCAGCCCGCGTGGCAACCGGCTACCTTCCGTGGGTAAAGGGGACTTGCCGTGACACTTCAAAAGACAACGTTGTCTATATGCTTGGCGCTATTGGCGTGCGCCTGCTCCATGGCTCAAACCGTTACCGGCTCGCTGGTCGGTCTCGTCGTAGACCCGGCCGGCTCGGTGATTCCGGATGTCAAAATCCAACTGACAAATGAGGGAACTTCCGCCTCCATCGCGACCACCGCCGACAGTTCGGGAATCTTCCGATTCCCCAACCTCAATCCGGCCACCTACAGTGTCAGTGTCCAGGCCAAGGGTTTCAAGACGCGTATCGTCAAAGATATTACCGTCGGCCTCAGCGAAAACCGGGACTTGGGGCGCCTCGCACTCGACATCGGCAATGTCACGGACGAGATCACCGTGACTGCCGAAACCACGCCGGTCCAGACCTCCACTTCCGAAAGGTCCTCCGTCATTGAAGGCAACCAGCTCAACAGCGAGGCCATCCGGGGCCGCGAGATGATGAGCTTCATGCGCATGCTTCCCGGCGTCGTGGACACCACCGTGGCGCGCGATGCCACCGGCGGTAGCGTCCTCGGGGGCCTGACCTTCAACGGCAGCACCGGTCTCACCGGTTTCATGGTGGACGGCGTCAGCGACATGGATACCGGCTGCAGCAATTGTTTTACTCACTTCGAGCCGAACATCGACTCCATCGGCGAAGTCAAGGTCCTGACCTCCAACTACCAGGCCGAGTTCGGCCGCAATGCCGGTGGCGCCATCACCGTCGTTACCAAGAGCGGTACCCAGCAGTTCCACGGCTCCGGCTGGTGGACGCACCGCCATGAGGACTTGAACGCCAACGATTACTTCAATAACATCACCGGCCTCAACCGCAGCCGTTACCGGTTCAACATTGCCGGCTGGAGCCTCGGCGGCCCGGTCTTCATTCCCAAGCACTTCAACACCGGCAAGACTAAGTTGTTCTTCTTCGCTTCGCAGGAGTACACGCGCCAGCTTGTCAACTCCGCCAACCAGTACCGCAGCATGCCGACGGCGTTGGAACGCAACGGAGATTTCTCGCACAGCGTGAACGGCTCTAACGCGCTCATCGTCATCACCGATCCGTCGAGCGGTTCGCCCTTCCCCGGTAACATCATCCCCCAAAACCGCATCAACGGCTGGGGCCAGGCGATGCTCAATTTCTTCCCCCTTCCCAATACATCGTTCGCCCAGGGAACCGCTCAGTATCTGCAGGATAACTTCCAGGCGGCCGGCAGCGCCCCGCATCCCCGGCGCAACGATCTCGTCCGTCTCGACATGAATCTGACCTCGAAGTTGAACGCTTATCTGCGCTGGGGCCACGATGCCGACGATTGGGTTGAAATCTTCCAGAGCTCGCAGTTTCTTAAGGGTCCGACAGGGGACATCACCCAGGATCACCCGGCCCCGGGCCACGGCATTCTGGCCTCGGCCAACTATATCTTCAGCCCGACCCTGGTCAACCAGTTCACCTTCAGCAAGACCCTCAATCACTGGTCCTGGTTTGAAGTAGATCCCGCGGCGGTCAACCGGTCCGTATTTGCCGGCACTTCCAATCCCCCCCAAGCCGGGCAGCCCCTCCCCAGCCTCTTCCCCCTCCACACGGTTGGCCCCGGTGTCGGCGGCAGCCAGCTCGTCGAGGGTCCGGACAACGCATCGAATGGTTACTCGAACTACATTCCGAACATGAGTTTCAGCGGCAACCCCCCGAACGTGCCAAGTTATTCCAATGGCAACCCCGAATACTCCAACAACAACATCATCGACACGGCCACGGATAACCTGAGCAAAGTTTGGGGCAACCACAGCATCAAGACGGGCGCCTATGTGGAGTTCAACCGGAAAATCCAGCCTTGCGGCTCCTCGGGATGCAATGGCTACACCGGCAACTACAGTTTCAATACGGATGCCAACAATCCTCTCAACACCAACGACGGATTTGCCAACGCTCTGCTGGGTTACTACGACACCTATACCGAGTGGACGGCCAAAATCATCGTCAATGACACCTTCTGGAACGTCGAGTTTTACGCGCAGGATAACTGGCGCGTCACCAAGAGACTGACCTTCGACTATGGCATCCGCTTCTACCACCAGACGCCGGAGGTGGATAAGCAGCCCGGTAACCAGTTCGCCTATTTCAACCCCGCTACATACAACCGCGCAACAGCTCCGAGGTTTTATGTCCCGGCCATCGTGGGTGGAAAGCGCGTGGCCCAGGATCCGGCTACCGGTGCCACCGCGGGGGTTGGCGAGATCGGACTGTTCGTCCCCAATAGCGGCAACCCCGCCGATGGATTTGTCACCGCCGGCTCCAACGGCGTCCCCTGGAACACCTACAGCACCACCCCGCTTGCCTTTGCTCCGCGTCTCGGCTTCGCCTATGACGTATTCGGCAACGGCAAGACCGCGATCCGCGGCGGCGTGGGCGTGTTCTACGACCGCTTGGACGGCAATGAAGTGTATAGCATGGCCAGCAACCCTCCCGTCGTGTACGCGCCTACCGCATACTATGGCCAGCTCACCGCGTTAGCCAGCGCGGGTGGACTCCTCGGACCCCAGACCATCACTCAATGGGCCGGCCACACCAGGCTGCCTCAGGTTCGCAGCGCCAGCTTCGGCGTGCAGCAGAATGTGGGCTTCGGCACCGTGTTGGACGTCTCTTATCAAGGCACCTTCGGTCTCAACCGCAACGTCTATGAGAATTTGAATGCCATTCCCATTGGCACTGACTTCCTGCCCCAATATATCGATCCGACGGTAACCGGCAACAAGCCGGTGACCGCTAATTTGGAGCGGACTATCTATCCCAGCCTGGGCACCTTGAATCAGTTTGTATTCAACGGTAAGTCGAGTTACAACGGGTTGCAGTCCACCTTGCGCAAGCGCCTGGCGCGCGGCCTGCTCTTCGGCGTGTCCTATTCGTGGTCGCGCGCCATGCAGTTGCTGGCTTTCGATCCCCTGGTGGCCAACAACTACTCGCGTAATTACGGGCCGCAGAGTATTGACCGGCGGCAGACGCTGGGCGTCAACTACGCCTACGATTTTCCTAAGCCGGGACAGGCGCTACATAACAAATTCCTCAGTGCCTTCGCCGATAACTGGCAAATATCGGGTATCACCACCGCCAACAGCGGCGGCCCGTTTACCCCGACTTTCAGCACCACGAACGGCGAGGATATTACCGGATCCACCAATGAGAGTCCTCGTATCGACGTGGTGGGGAACCCCTTCGCCAGTGTCCCCACCAACGCGGGGTTGCCCAATGGCAAACTGGCCTTCAATCCAGCGGCGTTCGCATTACCGGCCGTCGGCACCATCGGAAACGCCGGTACCAACATCATGTACGGTCCGGGGTGGATCAACTTCGACGCGTCGCTCTCCAAATCGATCCCCATCGGCAGCGAGAAGCGTATGCTCAAATTCCGGGTGGAGGCGTTCAACGTCTTCAACCATACGGAGTTCAGCGGCGTCAGCAGTTCGTTCACTTTCAATCCTGCCACCGGCGCCAACACCAATGCCTCCACCGGGCAGTACACCAGTGACCGGGGGCCGCGTATTCTCTCCCTGGAATTGCGCTTCCAGTTCTAACTTCGCGCCGGCATCCGTTAACCGTAGCGTAGCCTTTCAAGGCTGCCATGCCCCCTATCAAGGGGGCATTCTTCCGCGTGGCCCACACCGGCAATCGCGCTACACTGGGTTTCCATGGGCCGCTCAGTCCGGTATCCCGTCTCTCTCTTTGCGGCCCTGCTGCTCTGCGCTTCCGCCGCCTGGAGCCAGAACGCGGCCGTCCAATCCGCGGCGGCCGCCATCCAGCGAGGCGATTTCCAGGCCGCCGAAACGACCCTCCGGGCCGAAGTGGGAGCCCACCCCGGCGATTCGTGGGCCTTAAGCCTTCTCGGCGTCGCGCTCGACAACCGGAAAAAACTCCCGGAAGCCGAAGAGTTCCATCGCCGCGCGGCCGCGGCGTCTCCCCACTCCGCCGAGATCCTGAATAACTACGGAACCCATCAATGGATCGCCGGGCAGTTCGACAAAGCCGAAATCAGCTTCGCCGCCGCCCTGGCCGCCGCTCCCGGGTATTTCAACGTGCTCTTCAACCTGGGCGTCATGGCCACTTACACGGGCCACTACCAACGCGCCCAAGAGGTGCTCGAATCCGCCCTCCGCCAGCAGCCCCAAAACGTGGATGTGCTCTACCGTCTGGCGTGCGTCGAGGAGGCATCCAGGCAATGGGAGGCCGCCGTCATGCGCCTGGCCCAGGCCGCCAGGCTCGCTCCCGCGCGCGCCGACGTTCAGAAGTTACTCGCACTTACTACCACCGAGTTAGGTGCGCTGGATGATGCCGCCGCCGCCTGGGACCGATACCTTAACTTGGAACCCGGCGACGACATTGCCCGCCGCGAGCGCGCCTTTACCGCGGCCAGAATGGGCAAACTCGAGCAAGGTATTGCCGGTCTCGATGCCTATCTCTCGCGGCATCCCGATGACCCCGTCGGACATTACGAGCTTGCCCAGGCCCAGCGCTCTCTGGACGTGACGCAGGCCCTCGCGCACCTGGACAAAGCGCTGGCCCTCGACCCCGATTACCTGGCCGCGCGGGCGGCTCGCGGCAGTCTCTATTATCAGATGGGAAATTCCGAGTCCGCCGTGAAGGATCTCGAGTTTGCGGCATCCCGCCAGCCCGGCGACGCCCTCAACCTCGATCGCCTGGGACAAACCTATCAGGCTTTGGACCGTACGGCCGATGCGGTTCAAGTCCTTCGCCGCGCCGCCGAGCTGGCGCCCGAAGACTCCAAAACGCTCCTTCACTTTGCCCGCGCGCTGGCCGATGCCGGGCAGACCGATGAGTCCAAGGTTGTCATGGACCGCTTCCGTCAATTGGGTCCCGAACAAAAGAAAAGCGTGCCTGCCGGCCTGGTGGAGTATTTGAGCCTGACCCCCGGACAGAGACACGCCGACTACCGGGCCCGCGTGGAGAAAGCCGTCCGCGATCGTCCCGAGGACCCCGATGCCCAGGTGGCTTTCCTGAAGTTACAGATCGAGGACGGCAACGCCGATCGCGCCGGCGCCGCGGCCCGCCGCATCGCCGCCTTGCAACCGGGCGCGCCCCTGCTTGCCGATGCCGGGCGTGCACTGCTGGCGGCCAACCAATTCGCGCTCGCGCGGGACCTCTTGCAGCAAGCCTTGGCCGCCGCTCCACGCCTCGGCGGCGCGAGACTCGATCTGGCCATCGCTACCTTCCACGCTTCCGATGCGCCCACCGGAGCCGCCGCCGGCCTCGCGCTCCTGGACCGTATACCGGAATCCGAGCGAAGCGCCGCCTATCACCTCGCGCGCGCCCAAATGCTGGACGCATCCGGAAAGTTTCCCGCCGCCGCCGCGGCCCTCGATCTGGCCCTCCGTGCCGCCCCCAAACAGCCCGATCTGTACCGCCAGGCGATTGCCTTGCTGACCAGCGAGGGCAGTGCCCCCGATGCCTTGCGGCTCGCCGAAGAGGCGGCGCGCATCCTGCCCGGGAACCGCGAGATCCTGCTGTTGAAAGCCACCTCCCTCGAATTTGCCCGGCAATCCGCCGATGCCGGGCATCTGCTCATGGACATTCAAAACCGCTGGCCGGAGTGGTCCGCCGTCTGGCTGGCGCACGCCATCATTCTGCACGCTCACCAGCGTTATGCAGAGGCACGGCAGGCGCTCGAAACGGCGGTGGTAACGGGCTCGCACAGTCCCGAGACTTATTTCTATCTGGCCGACTGCGAATTTCACTCCGCTCCCCCGCGCATGGACGCCGCCGAAGCCGCCGTCCGCCAGGCCCTCAGCCTCGCCCCCGAAGACCCCTGGATCCAGTCTCTCGCCGGCCGCATCGCTTTCGCCGGCGGCGCATTTCCACTCGCGGTGGAACGCCTGCGCGCGGCCATCCGTCTGCGGCCCCGCTTCATCGAGGCGCACCAACAACTGGCGCAGGCCTACACTGCGTCGGGCCGGAAGCAGGAAGCCGGGCAGGAACTGGAACAGGTCCGGATCCTGCGCCAGCGCGCGCCCAACGCGAGTGCGGACGATGCCCCCCCGTATCTGAGCCGCCTTTTCCAGGGCAGCCAGGCTCGGTGACACCAACATAAAATAAACTTTAACCCCATGACCCAAATCAACTTACACACAACCGAGCCCCCTCCGGAAGCCCTGCCCGCGAGGGGTCGTGTGTCATTCTGAAGAAGGGGTATCCTCCGCCCGCCCCGCCAGTTCCTTGAAATTTTGCACAATTACCGTCAAAACCGGCCAGATCTGGCCGGTTTTCGAGGGGTCTTGCAGATATAACTCCTTTTATTTCAACAAATCGTTATCTCCAAGGCCGGCCAAGTCTGTCCGGTTTTGTGGGTTTTCCCCGCACCCCATCCTTACCGCGCCACACATTATGCTAACGTTGCGTTCGGCGCCCCACGCGCCGCAAGACGGGTACGTGTGACCAAATGAACGCGGAATGGACTCCGATGCGGTGGCCGGCTTCGTGGAAATCCCCATCCGCCGTGGGCCTGCTCAAGGGCACACCCATCAACTGGTTGCTGTTCGATAACGACGCGGACCTCGCCCCCGTCGTCGAACAGGCGAAACAGGCCGGCCTGCATGTCGCCGAAATCGCCGCTCCTCCGGCCGGCGTTTCTCTCCTCAAGGGAGAGTGGCCCGGCGTCGCTATGTCCCGCGGCGGCGGGACCTCCGCCGGCCCTACCGGCGTGCCCTGGGTGGATACCAATTCCTGGAAGATCCGCCTGGAAGCCGCGCGGCGTCCCGGCGCCGACATTTGGGTCGATGCCCCACCCAAAAGCGCGCCGGTATTCGCCAGCTCCTACCGCACCGCCATCGCCGACGCCGCCGCCTACGGTGGACGCTGGGTGATCTCGCTCGATGCCCAACTGGCAGCCGGCATCGCCGATGGCCGGGCGGACGCCCTCGGAACATGGAAGGAAATTGCGGCAGCCGCCGCCTTCTTCGCCGCGCGCAAGCAGTGGCCGTCCTACCTTCCCGAAGCCGTCGTAGGCGTCGTTTCCGATTTCGCCGGCGACAACGAGTTCCTGGGCCAGGAACTCCTCAACCTGATCGGCCGCACCAATCAGCAGTACGCCATTCTCCTGAAAACCAAACTGCCCGACGCCGCCTTTCGCGGACTGCGCGCCGTGATCTACGCCGATGCCCAACCACCCGCCCCCGAGTTGCGCAAGCAGATCCTCGATTTCGTCAGTGCCGGCGGTCTGCTCATCACCGGTCCGAAATGGGGCGTCCCGCCCGGCATGCCCGCCCGGGAAGAACATCCCCGCTATGCCGCGCGCACTCTCGGCAAGGGCCGCCTGGCAATCGCCAAAGCCGACCCGGACGACCCCTACGTCCTGGCCAATGACTCGGCGCTGCTCATCAGCCACCGCTACGAATTGCTGCGCTTCTGGAATGGCGGTGCGGTCGGCTCCTATCTGACCGTCGCCCCGGACCGCAAACGCGCTGTCGCTCACCTGCTCTTCTACGCCGACCGCGGACCCGACCACGCCAGTGTGCGCATCGTCGGCCGCTACCGCAAGGCCGGCCTGTGGGCCCCGGACCGCCCGGCACCGCTTCCGGTTGAAATGGAAATCCAAAAGGATGCCGTGGAACTCCATCTCCCCGCGGTCTCCCAATACGCCGCCGCGGAACTCGAGGTTTAGTAACATGATGCACAAGAACTGTTCACGCAGAGAGTGGCTGCTTCGCACGGCGGCGGCGGTGCCAGGCGCCTGGCTCGCAGCCAGCCCCTTGAGCCGCGCCGCCTCGGCGCCGTCGGCGCCGGTGGCCGTCGCCAAATGCAAAACCTACAACCCTTCCGAACTCGTCCCCACCCTGTCGAAAATGTTCGACCAGCTCGGCGGCCTGGCCCGCCTGGTCAACGGCAAGACGGTCGCCATCAAGATTAACCTGACGGGAGATCCATCCTACCGCTTGGGCTATGCGCCGCTCGGTGACTCGCACTACACGAATCCCCAGGTGATCGCCGCCACCGTGCACCTGCTGGGCCGCGCCGGCGCCCGGCGCATCCGCCTGCTGGAGAGCCCCTGGGCCACCGCCGATCCGGTGGAAGAATATATCCTCCGCGCCAACTGGGAGCCGCGCGATATTCTGGGCGCCGCGCCCAACGTCGAGTTCGAAAACACCAACTACCTGGGCAACGCCAAAAAGTACGCTCGCCTCATGGTGCCCACCGGCGGCTACATCTTTCCGGGCTTCGACCTCAACCATTCCTACGCGGAGTGCGACGTCTTCGTCAGCCTCGCCAAAATGAAAGAGCACGACACCGCCGGCATCACGCTGTCCATGAAAAACTGCTTCGGCCTGACTCCCGCCACCATCTACGGCACCGGCGCCGGCGTGGACGAACCATCCGCGTTGCCCCTCGGCGGCCGCGATTTGGTCCACGACGGGCACCGCCAGCCGTCCAAAAGCGCCCCGCCGGAGAAGGATCCGACCTCGTCGCGCGACGGCGGCTACCGCGTGCCGCGCACCGTGGTGGACCTGGTGGGCGCGCGCCCCATCCACCTGGCCATCGTCGAAGCCGTACGCACCATGGCGGCCGGCGAGGGACCGTGGATCGAGAATTCCACCCTCGTGAGCCCCGGTATCATCGTCGCCGGCCTGAACTGCGTCAACACCGACGCGGTTTGCATGGGCGTGATGAATTTCGACCCCATGGCCGATCGCGGTACCCCGCCGTTTGAGACCAGCGACAGCACGCTGCGCCTCGCCGAAGATGCCGGCCTGGGAACGCGCGACCTCAAACGCATCGAAGTGGTGGGTACGCCCATCGTCCAGGCGCGATTCGATTTCGCCACGCTCCGCCGCGCCCGCCGCGCCAATCTGCCTGGCTGACCACTGGCCGCTCCGGCGCTCGCTCCGGATTGACGTACACATCCAAGGTGTGTACACTTCGATTTGTCGAATCATTCGACCGACTCATGAGCAAACGCATTAACATCACCCTCCCGGACAAAACACTCGCCGTTCTTGACCGCGTCGCGCCAAAGGGCAATCGGAGCCAGTTCATCTCCCGCGCCGTTCTCCATTTCATCGAGTCTCACGGAAAGGAAACGCTGCGAGAGCGTTTGAAGCGTGAGGCGCTCGCCAATGCCGGCCGGGATCTTGAAATGGCCGCACAGTGGTAATCATTCCGCCGGGCAAGAGCGGATTGGACTACGCTTCGGCCGCGATCCTCAACCAAATCCGTTCCGTCGACCGAAAGCGCCTCATCAAACGGATTGGCTCGGTAGATGCAGCAACCATGCGGAAAATCGACGAGGCCCTGCTGATCAGCCTGGGGCTCGTCACGCTGTAAAATGTTGTCGCGGTCTGCCTACACTCGTAGAGCACTCGGGTCTGGCGCGCCGCCCACCAGAGCGGACAGAGCACTGCACGCCCTTCCGCCACGACGCTAAACCAGATAAACTGATTCCGGTCCGTCGCGTACTCGAAGTTCCCGCTCCGGTCCACATCTTTTTCGTCGAGGCCTAATGAACCAGCCCTGGCTGCAGAATTTCGATCCTTTGGGGAATCCGATCCTCTCCACGCTGGCCGCCGCCGTGCCGGTCTGCTCCCTCTTTTATTTCCTGGCCGTGCGGCGCACTCCGGCGTGGCGCGCCGCCGTCTACGCGTTCGTGGCCGCCGTGGCGGTGGCGCTGGCCGTGTTCCGCATGCCCGCCCTGATGGTGGCCGGCGCCGTGGCCGATGGCATGGTCTTCGGCTGGTTCCGCATCGCCTGGATCGTGGTGGCCGCCGTCTTCGTCTACGACGTTTCGGTGGAGTCCGGCCAGTTCGAGGTCATCAAACGGTCGGTCGGTGAGATTTCCTCGGACCGCCGCCTGCAAGTGCTCTTGATCGCCTTCGCATTCGGCGCGCTGCTGGAAGGCGCGGGCGGCGGCGGCGCGCCCGTCGCGGTGACCGGGATGATGATGATCGGCCTCGGCTTCCCGCCGTTCCAGACCGCCGTGCTCTGCCTCATCGGCAACTCCGCCCCGGTGGCCTGGGGCGGCATGGGCAACCCGGTGCGCGCCCTGGTCGCCGTCACCGGTCTGCCGGAAGCCGATTTCAGCGCCATGATCGGACGCATCCTGCCCATCGTCGTGGTGATTCTGCCCTTCTGGCTGATTCGCATCTTGTGCAAGACGCGCGACACCCTGGCGGTGTGGCCCGGATTGCTGGTCTGCGGCCTGACCGCCGGCGGTATTCAATACTTCTGGTCGAATTACATGGGCGCCTCGCTGGTGTCTATCCTGGGCGGCATCGGCACCCTGCTGGTGCTGGCCTTCTTCTTCCGCAAGGTCTGGAGCCCGCCAAAGATCTGGCGTTACCCCGGCGAAGCCGCGCCGCCCGCGGTGGACCACGCCGACCCGCTCACCTTCCCGCGCATCGTCAAAGCCTGGTCGCCGTTTCTGCTGCTCTCGGCGTTCGTCGTGCTCTGGGGATTGGCGCCGGTCGCCAAGGTGCTGGATTCCACCTCCTGGAAGCAGCCCGTCCCCGGCCTGCATATGCTGGTAGTCCGCACCCCGCCGGTGGTCCTCAAGTCGTATGCCGAGCCGGCCATGTTCGACGTCTCCTGGCTCTCCACGCCCGGCACGGGCACCTTCTTCGCCGGCCTGATCGCCGGGCCGCTGCTCGGCCTCTCGTTGAAGCGAACGTTGCAAATCTTCTTCCAAGTGTTTCGCAACCTGGGCCTCAGCCTGATCGCCATCATGGCCATGCTCGGTTTGGGCTATGTGACGCGCTACTGCGGCATGGACGCCACCATGGGGATGGCACTGTCGCATACGGGCGCGGCTTTTCCCTTCTTCGGGACCATGATCGGGTGGCTGGGCGTGGCGCTCAGCGGCACCGACGCGGGATCGAATGCGCTGTTCGGCAGCCTGCAAGTGATCACCGCCAACAAGCTCGGGCTGAGCTCGATTCTGATGGGCGCGGCCAACAGCGCCGGCGGAGTGATGGGCAAGATGGCGGCGGCGCAATCGCTGGTCATTGCCTGCGCGGTGACCAACCAGCCCGGACAGGAGGGCGCGCTCTTCCGCGCCGTGCTAAAACACAGCATCGGCCTGCTGATTCTGGTGGGCCTGATCGTGCTGATGTACGCCTACGTGTTTCCGGGCGCGATTCCCAACGGACACAAGTATTGGTAAGGAGGATCGACATGACCAATCGAAGAGACTTAGGAAAAATGGCCTTGGGCGGGACTCTCGGCGCACTGCTC
>JBEKDV010000037.1:0-32854 GCA_050014175.1 Candidatus Solibacter sp.
GGCGTTTCCTCGTCGGCGGGGCCTTCGCGCATGTCGGAGACCTCCGCCAGCCGCGAATAAATCGCCATCGCCCGCGGCACCCGCTCCTGCAACAGCAGCGTGGTCGCCTGGAACAACGGGTCGCTCGCGAACCGCTTCTGCATGGGGCGGTCCAGCAGCAGATGCGCAAACGAAAGCAGGCTCATCCCATGGTGGTGCGCCATGAAAGAACGCACCACCACATAGGTCTGTCCCCGCGGCACGCGCGAAGGCGTATAGTCGATCGCTTCGTATAGACCGTATGTCCCCTCGAAACCCGCGCTCGCCAGTTTTTCCAGGTTGCCGCACGCCTCCTCCGGCGCCACCATCAGGGCCAGCGCGGAAGCGTACGGCGCAATCACCAGATCGTCGGCCAGCCCCCGCTTCAATCCTGTGCCCGGCACGCCGAATGCGCGGTACTGATAGTTCAGACGCGCGTCCACGGAGTTGTACCCCGATTCCGACAGACCCCACGGCACGCCCCGCTGTGCCCCGTACTCGATCTGTCTGGCTACCGCGGCCTTATACGTCTGGTCCAGCAGGGTGTTCTCGTAAGTCGGCATCACCACCAGCGGCATCAGGTACTCGAACATGGAGCCGCTCCAGGAGAGCAGCATCGGCTCGCCGCCCGCCGTCACCAGCAGCCGGCCCATGGCAAACCAGTTATCCTGCGGCAAGTGCCCCTGCGCGATTCCCACGAAACTGCACAGCCTCGCCTCCGACGCCAGCAGATCGTAGTAGCTCGCATCCGCGCGGTGCTCCGCCACGTTGTAGCCGATGGTCAGCAGATGACGCGCGCGGTCGAACAGGAAGTCGTACTCCATCTCTGCGAACTCGCCCGCCTGCACAACCAGTTTCTCGGTCGCCAGTATCCTCGCGTGCGCGTGCGCCGCCTGGGGCGCGTCCCCCGCCAGTGCCGCCACTTCGCGTAGCGTGGGAATCCCTTCCACCCCATCGGGGGCCAGAAACGCAATTTCCTCCAGCGCCGAGTTGCATTGTCCCACCAACGCCCGCGCCCACCGCCTTGTATCGAAGCGATACGGCCCGTTGACCGCGCCGGTGGCCGCCGCTTCCAGCCGCTCCAGCAGCAGGCGGATCTCTGGCAGCGTGGCGGGCTGGCGCCGGCTAGCGCCTTCTAACTCCGCCTGCATGCCGGCCAGTTCCTCCGGAACCGAGCCTCCGTTGGCATTCACCAGCGTGCCGAATGTGTCCATGAGGCCGTCGCACCATCGCGGGTTCACGATTCTCTGATCGGGGAGCGCGACCAGCCCCGGGCGCAGCGTAAGCAGGTGGGCCGCCAGGTTCCCGCTATCCACGGTGGAAATGTAAATCGGCAGCAGCGGCTTCAGCGATTGCGTGTCGTACCAGTTGTAAAAGTGGCCCCGGTACCGTTCCAGCGTTTGCATCGTATGGAAGGCATTGGCCGTCCGCCCGGCGAACTCCCCGGCCGTGATGTACCCGAAATCGTAGGCCGCCAGATTGGCCAGCAGCGAAAGCCCGATGTTCGTCGGAGACGTGCGGTGCGCGATGCGCGCCACCGGATGCTCCTGATAGTTGTCCGGCGGCAGCCAGTTGTCCTCCGGCCCGGTGAAGGTCTCAAAGAAGTCCCAGGTCTTGCGTGCCAGTTGGCGCAGGAACACCGTCTGTTCGGCCGTCAAGCGCGATGCGCGCGCCGGCACCGGCCGGCTGATCCACCAGGCGATACTCGGCGATAGGGCCCAGAGCGCCCAGATGGGCCACGCCACCAGCAATGCGCCCGGGCGCCAGACCGTGAGATATACCAGGGCGCCAAGCGCCGTCGCCGGGCCGATCCACATCGTGCGCCAGGACGCCGCCAGACTGCTTCCGCCATTTTGACCGGCGTCGCTGGAGGCGCTCCATTCCAGCAGCCGGCGGCGCGTCACCAACATCCGCCACAGCGTGCGCACGATCGCGTCCAGGCTAAACCAGGCCTCGTAAGGCAGGCACGCCAGCGTAAAGCCGCCTTGCGAGAGATGCGTGGAGGCGCTGCGCAGGCTCGATCTGAGGTGCTGTCCCCACAGCACTTCCCCGGGTTTTCGCACCAGGTCCAGCAAGCAGGAGGATAAGGCCGGAACCACGACGATGCCGATGATGGCCAGGGTCCAGAAGCCGGGCAGCGGCAACGCCGCCCAGGTCACCAGGAACAGTAAGGTCAGCGCCACCGGCACCACGCTGCGCCGAAGATTATCGAAGAGCTTCCATCGCGAGAGCGCGCTGATGGTATTCCTGTGCCGCCCCCCAGCCCCCGGAACCCAGGGCAGCATCCAGCGCAGCAATTGCCAGTCGCCGCGAATCCATCGATGCCGCCGGCTCACGTCGGCGCGATACCGCGCCGGATATTCCTCGTACACCTGCACATCGGTCAACAGTCCGCAGCGCGCGTAGCAGCCCTCCACGAGATCGTGACTCAGGATCCGGTTGTCCGGAAAGCGCCCTTTCAGGGCCCGCTCGAACGCATCCACATCGTAGATGCCCTTGCCGATGAACGAACCCTCCCCGAACAGGTCCTGGTACACGTCCGACACGGCGCGCGTGTAAGGGTCGATGCCCGGTTCGCTTCCAAACAGGCGGGCGTATCGCGATTGCGCGGCCCCGGACAGGCTCGCGCCCACTCTCGGCTGCAGGATGCCGTATCCCTCGCACACCCGCTCCACGTCTTGGCAGTAGCGCGCGCGGTTCAACGGATGCGCCATCGCGCCCACCAGTTCGCGCGCCGCATCGCGCGGCAACTGCGTATCGGTATCCAGCGTGATTACATACTTCACCCCGGTCAGCTTCGCCGTATCGCCCACCCTCAGCGAAAACGCATCCGCCGGGCCGCCGCGCAACAGCGCATTCAACGCGCCGAGTTTGCCGCGCTTGCGCTCGTAACCCATCCAGCGGCGCTCCTGCGCGTTCCAGCGGCGCGGGCGATGCAACAGGAAAAAGCACGCGCCGCCGGGCTTGTACCGCGCATTCAGATCTTCGATTCCCTGGCGCGCCCGCCGCAACAGCCCTTCATCCTCCGGCTGCACCTCCTCGGTGGCGTCGGAAAAGTCCGTCAACAGGCCGAAGTGGAGATTCGCGTCCCGGTTCGCCAGGAACCTCACCTCCAACCCCTCGATCAGTTCCTCGACGTTGCCTGCTTTGGCGAGCATGGCCGGGACCACCACCAGAGTCCGGCACTCCGGCGGAATACCCGCCGAGTAGTCCATGCGCGGCAGCGCCTGCGGCGTCGCCAGCAGGGTCACCACCCAATTCACCAGGGCCACCGCCAGTTGGCTGGCCGCCACCATCGACAGAACGGCGATCAGACCGAGCGTCCAGACATGCAGCGGGCCGCCGTGGGCCTTGGCCACCAGGAGTCCCGCCAGCGTCAACGCGATCAGCACGATTCCGCCCACATAGAGCAGCACCGGCGACCTGCGGCAGGCTCTGCCCAGCGACTCGGCAGCGGGAAGGCGCGCCCCCACGGCGCGCTCCAGTTGCCCCACGCCATCGCCGATCAGGTAGAATCCAACGTGCGCCGCGCGGTCTTCGCCGCCCTTGGCGCCCGCGCCTGCCCGCGTCAGCTCAATCGCCCTGCGTGCCACGTCGCATTCGTTGCGCCCACTGTATTTTGCGATCCTTTCCACGACGTG
This sequence comes from Candidatus Solibacter sp., assembly GCA_050014175.1. GTDB lineage: Bacteria > Acidobacteriota > Terriglobia > Bryobacterales > Bryobacteraceae > Solibacter. The sequence continues at coordinate 3,660 of JBEKDV010000037.1, forward strand.
GCGATAACGGTCGCGGGTGCCGAATTCCATCCTTCCGTAGACTCCACCGGTGTCCTCCCGCAGCGTCTGCTCCACCACAGACATGGTTTCGACGAATTTGCGCCAATCGAGCGCGCTCAAATATCGAAGGCTGCCGATGCTGTTGCTCATCGACACCTGGTTGGCAGCCTGTTTCTGGTTTTCCGCCTGCACCACTTGCTGAATCGTCCAGCCGGATTCGCTGAGACGCTGCTCGATCCAGGTGAGCGGCAGGGCCAGCGATGGTCCCTGCCCCTGCAACCGGCGCGTCAGTTCCGCAACGAATGCGCTCTCCATCGGCGGGTCGGAGCGAGCCACGTCGGCGATCGCCACAATCAGGTTCTTCGGGTCCTTCTCGGCGGTTTCGAGCAGTTGGTCCGCCCATGCGTCGGCGCGGTTCCGGCCGATCCGATCGGCGGCGATGCTCGCCGCCACACGCCGAAGGTTCTCGATCAGTGCCAGGCGCAACATGATCGGCAGCGCCCAGAGCTCGCCAAGGGCAAGCGGGGTCACCGTCTGGTAGGCAGCCACAAAGCTGGTGAGACTTTCGGGGTCCACGCGCCCATCCCCGTGCGAAATAATCTCTAGCGCGATGTCGTACACCCGCGGAAGACCGGCGGAGGCGCCGTCCAGCAAACGCGGCAGTTCCCGGCTGTAAGGTTTGGGCAGATGCCGCTTGGCGGTGCGAATCTGCTCCTCGATCAGATAAAAATTATCCAGCAGCCATTCGCCGGCGGGCGTAATCTGGCGGTTGGCAGCCACCGCATCGGTCATCAGCCCGTGGACGCCGATGAGAACGCGCTCGTTCTCCGCAAGGCGGGCCAGCAACTGGTCCGGAGCGCGTCCCGGGCTCAGTTTGTGGAGTCCTGCCAGCGTCCTGCCATGCTGCTTCATCTGCTCGGCGCTGAACAACTCCGAGCGCAACGGCGCGGCGTCGCCGAATCTTCCCCTGCCGTCTCGCGAGAGACTCCGATGCAGCAGATTTTCGACGATCGCCTTGCTGCTTTCCTTGAGGTTGCGATTTCCTTTGTTTAGCAGCACAAGAAGCAGATGGGTTGCAGTCCAACGCCCATCGTGCGGAAACGTCCACTGGGGACCCTCGACGCCTGCCGGAACACGCGCGGCAGTGCGGTGAGCCGAAGCCGTAAGGGGCTGCCGCTGTGGCGAGAGGCGTTTGGCGCCGGTGGTTTTGAATCTCCGCTCATCTCAGAACTCCAGTCAGGTTGAGACCGGTAATGGCATGCCCCGGGGCGCTCGGTTCACGAGCCGGGAGTTATCGCCTGCGCCTCTTCGCGCAGCGCGGCGATCCGGTTCTGCAGCGTCCGCAGGCTGATCCCCAACATCTCGGCGGCGAGTTTGCGATTGCCGCGCACATGCTCGAGGGTGAGCTTGATGTAAGCCTCCTCGAGTTTCACGAGTGGCTGGCCAGCCTGGAGCATAATCGGGCCGTCGTGATTTGGCGACGGTAGGGTGTTGCGGCCGGATCCCGCACCGAAGGCAGGGGAAGGAAGGTCATTCAGCCCAATCGAGCCCGCGCCGGTCACGATGGCGGCTCGTTCCAAGACATTACGTAGCTCCCGCACATTACCGGGCCACTCGTACCGATGAAAAAGATCCAGCACTTCGGCATCGAGTCCGGTAGCGCGTGTGCCATGCTTCTTGTTTAGATTCTGCAGCATGACATCCGCGATCAGCGGAATATCCTCCTTATGCTCCCGCAGCGGCGGAACGACGATCTGGAATACACTCAACCGATAGTAAAGTTCTTCGCGCAGATGCGTCCCGAGTTCGTGACTGGTCGCGGCAAGTACGCGAGCGTCTACCGGGATTTCCCTTTTGCCGCCCAGCCGCCGCACTCGTAAGTCCTCGAGCACCCGCAGAAGCTTCGGTTGCGTGGAGAGCGGCATCTCGCCGATCTCGTCGAGGAACAAAGTGCCCTTCTCAGCCTGTTCAAAGCAGCCGGCCGAACGCTCCATGGCTCCCGTAAACGCGCCTTTCTCGTGTCCGAACAGCTCGCTTTCCACCAGAGTCTCAGGTAAGGCGGCGGCATTAATCGCGACGAAAGGGCCTTCACTGCGGGGGCTACAGTTGTGAATCTCCCGCGCAACCAACTCCTTTCCAGTGCCACTCTCTCCACAGATCAACACGGGCGCTGAAGTGGGCGCCACCTGTCTGATCAGGGAAAAGATCTGCTGCATCGCCGGGGAGGTTCCCACCAGGCTTCCGAGCACGCCCCGAAGGCTCAGGTCGCGCTTGAGATTCTCTGTTCGCCACAGACTTCTTTTGTAGCGAATCGCACGTTCCAGCAGGGCCTTGAAGGCGCGCGGTTCCACAGGCTTCTCCAGGAACCAGAATGCTTTGAGGTCATAAACCGCGGACACCGCCTTTTCCGTGCTACCGAAGCCGGTGAGTACGATCGCCGGAGTCAGGTCGCCGCGTTCCTTGAGGTGACGGAGCAGTTCAAAGCCGTCCATGCGTGGCATGACGAGATCCGAAACGATGACGTCGGCGTTGAATGCGGCGAGCCTTTCCAGCGCTTCCTGCCCGTCGGAAGCGACCTGCGTTTCAAAGTCACCGTCGGAAAGCATGGCAGCCAAGGCCGCACGCTGGCGTTCGTCATCGTCGACGATGAGGATCCGGCCCGAAACCGCAGGCTGTAGGGGCATCGCCCTCCATTTTAGCAAGCCGCGGCGGAACCGGCGACCGCATTCCAGTTGCGATCGTCTTCGCGCTCACCGAAGTCAAGGATGTCGAAACGCTTCCGCGCCGTGCGGGCTCAATTCACAAATTTATAACCGGTTACGCGGCTCCACAACCCGACCGCTTGCAGGACCCAAATTGACACCGCAACCACAACTACTACATTCAGAATAGTCTTGATGCTGGAAGCCATCGGGATGAAATTATTGATCAGCCACAACGCGAGGCCAACCACGATTAGCGCAACGACGATGTTAATCAACGGCATTTCTTTAGTCTCCTAGAACACCAGTAGCAATCCGCTGCCCAGTTGCCGGCCCGGTTCGCATGTGATGGATTTAAACGACACTGCGTCCCTGAAACAGGCGGATTACCATTACGATCAACGCAAGAACCAACAGGATGTGAATCAGCCCGGAGGCGGTGTAGGAGGTTGCCATTCCGAGCGCCCACAAAACCAGCAAAACTACACAAATTGTCCAAAGCATCTTCTTGCTCCTTCGCGATGCATGACTGCAAGCGCAGGTCCAAAGCGGCGAGTGGAGCCTACAACGGGACTACGGGCCAACCGCCGTCCTGGCGGACCGGGGAGTTCACTGGCGCAAGGTGCAGGATCTGCGCCGAACCCGGCACTTACTGCAGGTCCATCCCGGCCCGCTGTTGGGTGCGATTTCGTTCCTTGTGAACGGTACGGCGCTTGCTCTAACATTTCCCGCGCTACCGGGGATCCGGTTCAAAACGGTAGCCCCGGGAAGGAAATCTTGAGGACATATTCAACTACCACAATTACCGGAGCGGTCCTGACGACGCTCTTCTTCGCGTTCGCCGCTATCGCGCGCGACCACTCTACCCTGAACGGCACATGGACGCTCGTGCCCGCCAAGAGCGATTTTGCCGGACAGTCCGTCGTTCAGACCGGCACCGTGACGATCGACGATCGGCAGGGCAACATCACCGTCTCTCGTAGTTTCGTGTATGAGGGCGCCGCCGAGACCTTCTTCTATAGCGACATCACCGACAGCCAGCGCAACGCCACGATTCGCACCGGCAAGGACCTGAAGAGCAAGACCCGGTGGGATCACGATGTCCTGAAGGTGACGACCACGGAATCCGGCGCGATTACTCTCGAAAGTTACACCCTTGCCGCGGATGGCACCCTGGTGGTCAGCGTCGTAAGGCCGGAGCACAAGCCGATCACCCTCGTCTTCCAGCACAAATAGAGCAACCGCCCGCTTGTTGGCGCCACTCGTGTCCCGATTGCCCAGGTAGCTACGGGGCAACCACGGCGTTGATCCGATAGAGGCCGACCGTCCCGGCCGCAAGCCCGCCATACGTCACCGTGGCATGGCCAGGGCGCCCCAGAACGGGACGCGTATTGCGCCCAGCGCTACGCCCGCGCCGTGAACGAATAGAGTACCCCAAAAGGTGGCAGGTACCAGGGAGCGCCGCGTGGGGAAGCGCGGCCGCGTGGGAATCGAATCGCGCTCAGCGCGCTGGAGTGGGAGTCTTGCCTCATGGGATCCGGATCGCCAAGGTAATGCCGAGCTGGCTGAAACTATTGCCGACGCGCAGGACCAGGGGCACGGCGTCGCCGGTTTGGCTGGCGGGAGGGATTCTGAGGTTCACCTGGATCACTCCCTCGACAATGCCGGGAGCGCCGCCTGCGTATAGGACCTCGGCGACTTGGCCGGCTATCTGCGCCAACACGAGGAGGACCGGCCGAGGAAAGTTGCCGGCATCCACCGCGCCGTCAACTCCGTCCGGAGCGAGTTGGCCGGCGCCGGTGGCCCAGAGCGTGACCACCGAACCGGGGGCGGCCGGAAGGCCCGGCGAATTGATGCTGCCGTCCTGATTCAGTGCGACGGCCTGGCCGGCGCCGGAGGCGTCCGCGGAAAAGATGCCGCCGACTGCCGGCACCACAGTCACGGGAAATGCCGCCGAAGTCAGACCCTGGTACTGCACCTGTGCCTGCACGCGGCCGGTGGCCACGCCGAAAGGGACGACGGCGCCGATCTGGCCGGCGCTGGCGAAAATCATGGGACTCGTCACGCCATCAAACAAAACCCGGGTGCCGGCGAGGGTGGTGGCGACGCCTCCGGAGCCATCCAACTGGAGGCCGGCCGGAGTGGGCGGACCGAGACTGGAACCGAAGATGGCGACCACTTCACCGGGAGCGACGGCATCCTGGGAATAGCTAGCGGCGTGTGCCACCGCAGCGATAGAGGGAGTTGCGCCTACGCTGACGAGCGGCGAAAACAAGCCGTAGACGGTGACCACGTTGGCAAAACTGGGCACGTAGACCTTGCCGTTGGCGACGGTGGGCGGGACGAATTTGGCGACCGGCGGCATGCGGTCGCGAGCGGGATTGCCGTCGCTAGTCCACAACTCATTGGCCAGGTTGGACGCGTCGTATGCATGCAGGGTGCCGGGCGTCCCGGCGTTGTAGTCGCCGGCACTTTCCCACAGAATCCCGGAATCCTGCCCGCCGCCGTTTGCCGAGATAGTCAATCCGATGCGTCCATATGGGATGGAAGTGACCGCGGTGGAGACAGGGTTGGGATTCACGGTGTTGCCGGTGACCTGAAAACACTTCACCGGTTCCCCCTCGCCTTGCGCATAGACATTCGCGTTCCCGCCACGGCTCCAGACGGCTAAATTGAAGATGGATCCCGCAGATGCCGGAATTATGGTGGCACTGTCCGGCCGGGCCATGGAATCGCCGTCGATTACGTATAAGTTGCCCCCCTTATCGGCGCCGATGACGGTATGAGTGCCAGTGACCAAGGCTGGGCCGGCGGACAGGTCGTCGTCATTGGCGGACATCGAGGCCCAATTAGAAGGGGTAAACGAATCCAGCGTAGCGCTTCCCTTGGCGGACACCTTCACGAAGCTCTGGCTGAAGTTCCGGACGCCATCGTAATCGCCATTGGCCGTTACGACGTAGATACTACCCTGCGAATCGGCGGCGGGACCGCGCCCCGATTGCCAGATCGAACCGGCGTTGCCATCCGGTGTAGTCATGTATACGTCAAGCTGGCGGCTCAAATCCGACGCGTCGTAGCTGAGCATCCAGCCGTGGTAAGGAGACTGGTCGCCATGGGAACCGAAGGCCACGTACACCGAATTGTCGGCCAAAAGCAAACCCGGGCGCTGGATGTGCCGCATCGGATCGAAGGGGATAGTTCCATCCGCGCGCGCTTCCGAGCCGGTTCCCGGCACCGACGCGGTCAGCGCTACAGGACCATTCAACCGCTCGGCGCCAGTGGCCAGATCGAGCGCGTGCAGATAAAAGACCGGCACGCCGCCTTCGAGCGTGTCCGCCACCGCGTACAGGACGCCGCGTTGCAAGTCTATGACGCCGGTGCTCAGGATGCCCACCTCATTGGCGATATCGCCATCCGGGCCGTAGAGCAACAAGGCCGGGACCGAACTGCCCAGGTTAACCTGCCACAGCATCGAGACTGGCGACATTGCGTCCGCATCGAAGGCATACACACTGTTGTGCATGGTCGACACGAACACGACGTTGTGGGTTCCGCCGGCTATCGATAACCCACTTACAATCAGCGGCTGCGAGTATACCTGGCCATCCACCGGAAGGGCACCTAACTTGCCAAACGCCGTTGGAGTCACAGTTGCGGGTGAAAGCTGGGTTTCCTGTAAATTAGAGTTCGTGCGGTCATTGTTTCCATTGGCGGTGAGTATGTTTACCTGAGCGCGGTCAAGCGGGGAAAAGAGGGAAATCAGGAATATTAGTTTGAGCGATAACTGCATGCGAGCCTTCCGCGACGCCGCAGCGGATCATCGCGCCAAACATAGGTATGAGCAATCAGGTCGCCGTTGCCGGCCATTGGCGCCCACTACCGACGCACGCAGCCAGCCGGCGCGTCCGGTGGTGCCGTTCCACGATCCGTCAGCTATAGTGCGACTGTGATCGCAAGCCGGACGGCTGGATACATGCGGTTGTAGAGGTAGTACCCGCCGTCATTACCGTCATAATCGATGTAAAGATCGTCGGAGTCGTACCAGTTGTCTGCCCAGTATTCCGGCCAGGGGTCCACGAGCATGAACGAATAGCCGCCGTACGAGAAGCGCGGATACCCCATGTACATTGTGGGGCGATACTGCATCCGGAACCAATGTCGGCTCCCGAATGAGAGACTGAAGGTGGCCTGCGGAATGTAGTAACCGCCGTAGCCTCCACGCTGCGCCCAGGTGCGATGGTCGCTAGCCCAGCTTTGCGCACGATCCTGCTGGAAGGTAGTGTGCCCCTGCCAGCCGCCCTTTTGCCGCCATCCTTGCTGCTGTTGCCACGCGGCTGCCTGCTGCTCGGTGCGCTGTGGTTGCCGTTGTTGTTGGGCCTGCTGTCCTCTTTGTCCCTGCTGTTGCGGCCGCGGCTGCTGGGTTTGTTGGGCTCGCTGCTGCGGTAGTTGTTGAGTGGTTTGTCCCTGCCGTGGTCGCGGTTGGGTCTGCTGTTGCTGCCCGCGTTGTGCCTGCCGCTGTTGCGGCTGCGGTGGTTTTTGCTGCGGTTGTTGGGCCCGCTGTTGCTGCTGCTTTTGTTGAGCGGGTTGTCCCTGCCGCTGTTGTTGTTGTTGCTGTTGCTGAGGCTGTGCATGTTGCGCCCGCTGTTGCTGCGGTTGCTGAGCAGGTTGTCCGCGCTGCTGCTGTTGCGGCTGCTTCTGCTGTTGCTGCTCGCGTGCCTGCGGTTGTTGCGGGTGCCCCTGAGGGCGCTGCTGTTGGGCGGGTGCCGGCTTACCTGGCTCCTGCCTACCCTGCCTTGCTTCAGGCTTGCCTTGTTCTTCCTTTTGCCGGTCTTGCCGCGCGTACGCAGGGACAATCGTTCCGAGAAGTAGAAACAGGGCAGCCGTACCGGTTGCTCGAACGAATTGCATGGTAATCATCTCCGTTGAGATCGCAATCACTTATGCGCGCAGACCACCAGTCGGCCATAAATATGGTCCGCAGCCTCTGCTGCCTCCGGGTGGTGCGGGCTACTATTTCTTGGTTTCTTGAGGGACGAATTCCACAACCTGTTTGGCCGGAACTTCGTCAAGAACCGGGACAGCCGCCGGCGCCCTCTCGGTCGGTTTGTCCGTGGTCCCGTAGTCGGCGGAACTCTCCGAGGCGGAAGAGATATCCCGGGCGCCAGTGTCTTTCAGGGTCCTCTTAGCCCGGTCACACCACTCCGGACTATCGCAGTGAGCGGAGAGGAGAATGCCACCGCGCCTGATTCTGCCCGCGTAGCGCTTGGCGACGTATTTGGTCAAAGGCAGGCCGGCCAGCAGTCCCGCGATCCAACCCAGCGCTCCGCCGGCGCCGGCGCCAGCCAAAGCCGCCAGCACAGGTCCCGCCGTGACGAGCGGCGCGAGAGCCGTGACGGGGGACACGGCTTGAACGGAAACAAGCCAGGCCAACGCGGCGCCAGCCACCGCACCCGCAACCACTCCCATCGCCGCGCCGTCCGTCGCCTTGCTGTGTTTCTCCAGCGCGAAATCCTTCGAGCCGGGGTTGTCAGACGCCAGGACCGAGATATCCGTCGTCCGATACCCCGCTTTACGCAGAACGTTGACCGCGTCCGACACGGTTGTGCGATCGGGATAGATTCCCATCACCGATGTATTTCTTGCCATCTTAGTGTTCCTCCCTTTTGGAACTGTCGAGTTCTGTCAGTGCACGAGCCGTGCCAAGCGCCGCAGGCGCGCACGGTGCGGGAATGCGCGGTGGGGACGGCAGACCCGGGTGCAGAAATTGCCTTTGGCCATGCACATTTCGCCGCGCCACGAGACCGCATTAGGCGGCTGGCGGCAATCTGGCCCCAAAAGCCGTCGAATTCAAACGGTGGTAAACGTGCCCCTGCAAAGTTACGCCGGGAGACCGGCGGAGCAGGAGAAAACATGAATTGGGACCAAATCGAAGGCAAGTGGAAACAGCTTACGGGGTCTGCCCAGGAGCGCTGGGGCAAACTCACAAACGATGACATTCAGACGCTCACTGGCCAAAAGGATCAGCTGGTCGGCAAGATTCAGGAGCGATACGGAATCGCGAAGGCGGAGGCTGAAAAGCAGGCGGATGCGTGGTCTCGCGCTTTGAAAGAAACGCGTCCCGAAAGCCCTGCAACCCGTCTATAGTGGCCCTCGATTGGAGAGCCCGCCGAGTCGAGGTGGGCTCTGCCATATAGTCTAGTGCGGTGCCCAGGCGAAGGAGAGAACGATGTTCCAAATGGTTGCAGGAATCATCAAGTGGGTTTCGATTCCGGTGCTGCTGATTGCCTCGGTATTTTCGCGTTTCGCCGCAAGTTATGAACTCGCGGTCGATTTGGCAATTTGTCTGGGCGCCATCATCCTCGTGCAGCGGGCGGTTTGGCGAAAGGAATATTTTTGGGCCGCCGGATTCGTTTCGGTAGCCTTAGTGTTTAGTCCCCTCTTGCTCGTAACTAAGATCTTTCTCCTGATGGGCCTCACCTGCGTGGCGACTTTCCTAGCCTTGCTGGCGGCCTTTCGGAGGCAACCATTGCCTATTGACTGAAGCAAGAACGGAGACGCTGTGAAGAAAATACTCATGCTATCCGGACCAAGTCGCGTCGTGATGGCAGTACCGATATTCGCGCTGCTGGCGATTCCCGTTGCAGGAATCGCCCAGACCCCGGATCCCCTCGACGTGATGGGCAAATTGCACTATCATGCCCAAGCCACGTACGGGCCGATGTCGATTGTAAGCGACGCCGCATACGCCGCAATCCTACAGGCAGATGCCGCCCCCACCGAGTGGCGAGGGGGCGCCGAAGCCTACGGCAAGCGTGTCGCTTCCATGGTGGCCTGGTCGGGAATCCACAGCGCTCTGGCTTTCGGTCTGGACTCGACGCTGCATCAGGACCCGCGATACTTTCGATCCGGCGGCACCGGTTTCTGGCGCCGGTCGGGACATGCGCTGCGTGGAACTTTGTTCACGCGCACCGATCGCGGCGGCGAAACGCTCTCCACGTGGCGCATCGGCAGCGCTTATGGCGCAGCGTTTCTCTCGAACCAGTGGTATCCGGACCGGGTCAACACGGTGCGTCTCGGGTTTATCCAGGGTTCGGTGACACTCGGGTTGGATCTGGCCGGCAATCTGGGGAAGGAGTTCTGGCCGGATATCAAGAGAAAGGTCTTCCAAAAATGACGACTTCATGGAAAGCTCGTCTACCATGCGCCGCGATTGGCCTGTTGGCTCTATTGGCGTGTCCAAACGCCTATTCCTACTCGGTGTTGACGCACGAGGCCATTATCGATTCCACGTGGGACAGCGCGATCAAGCCACTTCTTGTGAAACGCTTCCCGTCCGCCACGGCGGACGATTTGAAGGCTGCGCACGCCTACGCCTACGGAGGCTGCATCATCCAGGATCTGGGATACTATCCGTTCGGCAGCAAGTTTTTCAGCGATTTGACGCATTACGTCCGGAGCGGCGACTTCATCCTCAACCTGATTCACGAGTCTCAAGACCTCGACGAATATGCATTCGCGCTCGGCGCGCTGGCGCATTTCGCGGCCGACAGCAATGGTCACCGCATAGCGGTTAACGTCTCGGTGCCGCTGCTCTACCCGAAGCTTCGCTTGAAATTCGGAAAGTCCATCACATATGCGGACGACCCCTCCTCGCACACCAAGACAGAGTTTGGATTCGATGTGTTTCAGTCCGCGAAGGGCCGCTACGCTTCGGCGGCTTTCAAGGAGTTTATTGGTTTTCAGGTGGCCAAACCCGTGCTGCAGCGGGCTTTTGAGGACACCTATGGAATGCGGATCGAGCAGGTATTCCTGGACCTCGATCTGGCGCTCGGATCGTACCGGCGGGCGGTGGGGACAGTCCTTCCGGCTTTGACCAGAGTCGCGTGGCAAATCAAGGGTCCGGAGATCCGGAAGGATGCTCCCGGCATGACGCGCAAGAAATTCCTCTATAATCTGTCTCGCTCCAGTTACGAAAAGAACTGGGGGGCCACGTATCAACGGCCGGGGATTCGGTCAAAAATCCTGACGGGCTTCTTCCGCATCGTGCCCAGAGTAGGCCCATTCAAGGCGCTGGCGTTCCAGAGGCTGACGCCGGAAACCGAACAGTTGTACATGGCCGGCTTCAACGCGTCGATCGACCGGTATCGCGAGTTACTGGCCGGCGTGGGTGGCGGCCGGCCGATCCTGCCCAATGACAATATCGACGTGGGAGAAGTTACGAAGGCGGGCAAATACAAACTGGCTGACGACGCATACGCGAAACTGCTGCACAAGTTGGACGGCCACTACTTAGACATGCCGCAAGATCTTCGGAGCGATATTCTCGGTTTTTATCAGGACCTCAGCCTTCCGATCGCGACCAAGGCCAACGAAGCCGATTGGGCAAGGCTGCAGGCGGAACTCACTCACCTGGAGGGCATCAACCGGGATCTTACAGCCGCGGGCTCCGAGGTGCCTGTCGCGCTCAGCGCGACGGTTGCCAAATGACGCGCAGGCCGGGGCTATCGTCGCAAGGCCGCTCGTGGTCGCTCGCGTGTGCCCTGCTAACGGTCCCGGCGGTGTTCGCACAGGACGCGCGTCAAGCCATGGAAGGGGCGCCGCCGGCAGACCAGACGGGGCTGCCAAGGGACTCGGCCAAGGATATCGCCAAGAACATCGTCCTCGATCAGAAACAGATCTGGACGAGTCCATTCCGGATGACGCGCCGGGACGCGAAATGGTGGCTGATCTTCGGTGCTGTCACCGGCGCTCTGATCGCGACAGACCGGCGCAGCGCGCAACAATTGCCGAATACGGGAGACCAAGTGGCATTCAGCCGCCACGTTTCGCAACTGGGAGCCGTGTACACGCTGGTACCGATCGCCGGCGGATTCTATTTGAGCGGGGTCCTGACCAAGCAGTCAAAATTGCGCGACACGGGGTTACTTGGAGCCGAGGCGCTGGTGGACAGTTTAATTGTGTCCGAAGTTCTCAAAGCTGCAACGGGCCGCCAGCGGCCCCTGGAAGGAGACGGAGGCGTCCACTTCTTCCACGGAAGCGACGCATTTCCGTCCGGCCACACCATCGAAAGCTTTGCGTTCGCTTCCGTAATCGCGCATCGGTACCACGACAATAAAGCGGCTGTAATCCTCGCCTATGGCCTGGCCACGATGGTCGGGGCCTCTCGCTTCAGCGCCCGGCAGCATTCCGCATCGGACATAGTGGCAGGAGGGGTCATGGGCTGGTTTATCGGCAGGCATGTGGCCGAGAGGCGCCGCGTCGGTGGCCGGTCGCCGGCTAAGGGATGGCTGTTACCTCAGGTGGTTCCGCAGGTCCGGCCCGCCGATCACGGCTACGGGCTGCTGCTGGCGTGGCACCCTTGAGGGAGCAAAGACAGACGGGGATACCGGATTCCGCACTCCGCTGGCCAACGGTGGCCGTCGGCTTGCTGGGGCATAAGTTGAATTGGCGATGTAACTTTGAAACCTGCCCTCTGCTGTAATCGGCGGGCGCAAGAAGAGTGAGGCTGTAGCAGCGGCGTACCAGTGGGAGCCGGTGTGGGAGTTTTTGCCACTGCTCACTCTACTTTGGCTTGTTTGTTGCGGCAGAGGCGTTTTTGCGGTGAGCGGGGACCTCACTAGGATCGACTTAACCCAGTACACCAGACGATCCGACGCCGGATCCCAGCCCAAACGTGGGCGAGCCGCATCGGCAAAGCTCTTGCTGGTCTATGAGCTACTCCGATGCGGTTTTTCTTTTGGGGTGGTTTCCGGCTTGTCTCGCAGCAGATCCTGCATGATCGGCAGCAACAATTGCATGAATTCGCGCCAGATCCGCTTTGAGGCCTGGATTTTAGGGGCTTTCGGCTTTGGTGCCCAATTTGCCTATAGACAAAGCGAGTTCGAAAAGGAATCGATCACCATATGAAGAATCTCCAGAACATTGCATTGGCAGCTTTCGCCGGTTGTATCGGCGTTGCGCTGCTACCAAGCCTCCAGGCCGATGCCTGGGACAAGAAAACCACCCTGACCGTCACTGAACCCCTTGAGGTTCCGGATTGCTGTACGCCGGACCACACCGTAACCTTACAACCCGGCGACTACGTGATTGTGCTGGTCGATTCGCTCTCCGACCGGCACATTGTCCGGATCTTCGACAAAGATCAGACGCACGTCATCACGACGGTCCTGGCGATCCCGAACTATCGGCTGCGGCCGACCGGGAAAACCGTATTCCAGTTCTGGGAAGTCCCCGCGGGCCAGCCCAGAGCGCTTCGGGCCTGGTTTTATCCCGGGGACAACTTCGGACAGGAGTTTGCCTACCCGAAACAGAAGGCTGCGCAGATTGCCGCCTTTGTGAAGGCCCCCGTTCCCGTAATCTTAGTGGAGACGACCGCGGTGGAGGAACTGAAGACAGTGCCGCTTATGGCAGTGGACGAAGGCGGCAAGACCACCGAAATCGTGGCCGCGCAGCCCGTGCCGACTCCGGATGTCGCTGCCGCTACTCCACAGCCAGTGCCGGTTGCGGTGCCGGTTGCGGCGCCGGCGGCGAGTGTACCGGTTGAGGCCGAAACACCCGCGATGATGCCCAGCACCGCCAGTTCCATGCCGCTAGTCGGCTTGGCCGGACTCCTGTCATTGGCGATCTTTGCCGCCCTGGGGTTTCGCTCCAGCCGCCGCCGTTCCTACAAGGCCTAGACCGGGCGCCTACAATCCGCCGTGGTCGATATAAACGGACCACGGCGCGGGGGAAGGTACAGTGCGAAAAGACATTCTCATCCTCGGGCTGGCGCTTGCCGTGCGGACACTCCCGGCCCAGGTCCCCACGGTTGTGGCATCCGAGCAGCCCTTCACGCTGAGCGCGACAGCCGAGCTAGTCCTGTTGGATGTCAGTGTCAAGTCGGTTACGGGCGAGCCTGTCTCGGGCCTGACCAAGAGCAATTTCATGGTGTATGAGGATGGGAAGCCGCAGACCGTTTCCCATTTCGCAAACGAGGATGTCCCGGTTACCGCCGGCCTGGTCATCGACACCAGCGGAAGCATGCGAAGCAAGCGCGCGGAGGTAGTGACGGCGGCGATGGTCTTCATCGGCGCCAGCAATCGGAGCGACGAAATCTTTGTCGTGCATTTTAGCGATCGCGTCAGCCTGGGTCTTCCCGCCGACATTCCGTTCACCAGTAACCTCGGCCAACTGCGCGCTGCCCTGTGGACAGGCACTGCTGAAGGCCGCACGGCGCTCAACGACGCCATCGTCCTCTCCCTGGAACATTTGGAGCTGGGCAGACGGGACAGAAGGACCCTTGTGCTGGTGAGCGACGGAGGCGACAACTGCAGCGTTCACGTGGCGGATGAGGTGGTGCGCAAGGTCCTGGAATCGCGCGCCACGATTTACACGATCGGGATTATCGATGAGGACGAACCGGAGCGGAACCCGGCGCTGCTTCGGCGAATCGCCCAGGCGAGCGGCGGCGAGGCTTATTTCCCCAAAGAGCTTTCCGAAGTCACCGGTATTTCCTTGCAGATTGCCAGCGATATTCGCACCCGGTACACCATCGGCTATGTTCCGGTTCGATCGGTCGAACGGGGTTCTTTGCGAAAGATTTCCGTGAACGCGTCGACGCCCAACGGGCACAAGCTGGTGGTGCACACGCGCACGGGCTATGTTCTTCCACCCAACCGCCCGGTGGGGGGCCAATGAGACTTCGAATTATCTTTCCGGCGACAGCCCCCCGAACGGCGGCCCGGTACTTCTTCCTGGTTGTCGCGATCGTTTGCCTCGGGCTCTACAGCTACGAATATGTGGAGCGCGCACTGTACCAAACTTATGAAAGCCGGGAGTTCGACCGGACACTGGACCGCGGCGCCGCCTTCGTGGCCTCGCGCTTGGCGCAGAACGCCGAGTCACCGTCGAGGCGTCCGTCTGCAACCGAGCTTATTGGACGAATCTCGATTCCGAGACTGCACTTGTCCGCCATGGTGCGGGAAGGCATCGACCGCAAGACCTTGAAGCTCGCCATAGGCCACATTCCGGCGACGGCTCTGCCCTGGCAGGCCGGTAACGTCGGCGTGGCGGGTCACCGCGATACGTTCTTTCGCGGCCTGAAGGATCTGATGGCCGGCGACGAGATTCAGTTTGCCACGTTGAGCGGCGATTTCCAATACGTAGTCGAATCGCTCGCCATCGTCGACCCGGACAATGCCGGGGCACTTGCTCCCACATCGGAAAACGTGCTGACGATGGTGACCTGTTATCCCTTTTACTATGTCGGAGCCGCGCCCAAGCGGTTTGTGGTAAGGGCGCGCCAGGTGTCACCGCAAACGCTGGCACGATCGGGTGTGAAATGATGATGGAGCGGCCGGCGATGGCTGTCCAACGGGGAGTGAACTTGAAACACGTATCAGTAGTTCCCACAGCCCGGATTCTGGTCATTGAAGACAACGGCTCGGATGTCTTCCTGCTCGACCGGGCGCTGAAGAAGCAAAATCTCCGCTTTGAACTGGTTCACCTGTTGAGCGGAGCCGAAGCCCTGGCGTTCGTCCGCCGGCAGGGAGCCTATGCGGATACGGCAATTCCAAACCTGATCCTGTTGGACTTGAACCTGTCCAAGTACACCGGCGAAGACATCCTGCGCGAGATCCGAAGGGCCAGACACCTGGATGGGGTTCCGGTGTGCGTGTGGAGTTCTTCCCGGTCCCTGCGGGACGAGGCTCTGCTCAAGGAACTCGGGGTTGCTCATTTCATCACCAAGCCGGCCGGCCTGGACCAATTCATGGAGATCGGCAAGACCATCAAAGGTGTGCTGGCCGGTCCCGGCGCTGCCCCTGACGGCACTACAATTCAGTCAGTTGGCTAGCCGCCAACGGCTCGGACCATCCGCGGGCGCGGAAACGGGTGCGAGAGTGGCACTCCGCGTGCTCTGTTCGTCGGGTTCGGGTTCCAGAAAGGTCAGGGTGGCATTTGGCAAAGAAGACCGGCAGGCGTCGGCCAGCAGCCGTCAGTCCCGTTCCCGCGGTGGTCCCGGCACCGCCGATTGACGAGGAATGCGACGCTGGCAGTTCACTCCCCGTGGTTGTCGGCATCGGCGCCTCCGCCGGCGGCCTGGAGGCGTTCACGGAGCTGCTCAGCCATCTGCCGGACGATACCGGCATGGCATTCGTGCTGATTCAACACCTGGATCCGAAGCAAGAGAGCCGTCTGACGGAGTTGCTTGCCAAGACAAGCAGAATGCGCGTCTCGGAAGTGAAAGGGGAAACTCGCGCCGAGGCCAATCATGTCTACGCGATTTCACCGCGATGCAATTTAGGCTTCTCCGGTGGAGTCCTTCATACCGCGCCCCGGCCGGAGCGCGGCCGCAACATGCCGATCGACGCCTTTTTCCGCGCCCTGGCGGCAGACCGCGGCAGCAGGGCCGTTGGCGTTGTTCTGTCGGGAACCGGAGCCGATGGAACGCTGGGCCTCCAGGCGATCAAGGCGGCGGGCGGTATCACCTTCGCTCAGGAGGTGCAAACCGCGAAATTCGATGGCATGCCGCGAAGCGCCATCGCTGCCGCCGTGGCGGATTTTGTCCTGCCGCCGGCAGGAATCGCGCGGCAACTGGCAGCTATCGCGCGCGATTCTCAGGGCCGGATCGAGCATCGGGAGGCGGCGGAGCCGCCCGGGGATGCGGATTTGACCAGGATACTCCGGCTGGTGCGGATCGCCACCGGAGTGGACTTCACGCACTACAAGCCCAGCACCCTGGCGCGGCGCATCAAGCGGCGCATGACCCTCCGCGGATTCGCCACGCTGGAAGAATACGGCCGGGATCTCGAGCAGAATCGCGGGGAAGCCAACGCGTTGTGCGAGAACTGTCTCATCACGGTCACCGCATTCTTCCGGGAAGCAGCGGTCTTCGAGGAACTGAAGAAGAAGGTGTTCCCCGCTCTGGTGGAGAACAGGGGGCCCGAGGATCCGATCCGGATCTGGGTGCCCGGGTGCGCCACCGGCGAGGAGGCTTATTCCATCGCCATCTGCCTGATCGAATTCCTGGAAGACGCGAAACTGAGCTTTCCGTTCGAGATTTTCGCCACCGATCTCAGCGAAACGGCGATCGCAAAAGCCCGCACAGGCACGTACACGGGCGCCGCGTTGACCCATATCTCGCCTCCGCGAGTGGAGCGCTTCTTCACCCGAACGGAACGCGGCTACCAGATTGCGAAGAGCATCCGTGAAGTATGCGTTTTTGCCAGGCACAACGTGGCGCAGGACCCGCCATTCTCCCGGCTGGACCTGATCAGTTGCTGTAACGTGCTGATCTACCTGGGCGCCGTATTGCAGCGCAAGGTGTTGTCGATCCTGCATTACGCCCTCAAGCCGACGGGTTTTCTGCTCGTCGGTCCATCGGAGAGCATCGGCACGCTTACCGAGTCGTTTCATCCGGTGGAGCAGACCCACAAGATCTATTCCATGCGGCTGCCGGCAAGTCCGCCGGCGCCACGCCTGAGCGAAGGCCGCCGCGCCGAAAGCCCTGTGGATGTCCGGCAGAGAACTGCCGAGGTTCGGGCGGGGGCGGACGTGCTAAGAGAAGCCGACCGGCTGGTGCTGGCCGAACATGGCCCGCCCGGCGCCGTCGTTGACGATGGTTTGAATATCGTTCAGGTCCGGGGCCGCACGGCTCCGTACCTCGAGCTCTCGCCAGGCGAGCCGACCCAGAATCTCCTCAAACTGGCCCGCGAAGGCTTGATTGCAGGCCTGGGTAAGGCGATCCGAACTGCCAGACAAAGGAACGACGTAGCCAGGGAAGTCGGCTTCCGGATCGAAGACGGCGGCCAGCTAAAGGACGTCGCCATCAAGGTAATCCCGTTCCGGAGCTCATCCCCTCCCGAGGAACGGTATTTCATGGTGCTGTTTGAGGAGGCGGAGCCGAACGGCGGCCCGAGGGCCGTCCACAAGGCCCCGGCACAAGACAAGGTGGGAAGCGAGCGGCTGCGGCGCGAGCTGGTGGCGACCAAAGAGTATCTGCAATCGATCGTGGAAGACAATGCCAGCACCCTGGAGGAGCTGAGAGCAGCCAACGAAGAGGCGCAGGCGGGCAACGAGGAGCTGGAAACCGCCCAGGAAGAGCTGGAATCGGCCAACGAAGAACTGAATACGCTGAACGAAGAGCTGAAGATCAGCAACGTGCAATTCAGCAAAGTCAACCGGGATCTCGCCAATCTTCTCGAAAGCATCAGCATCCCGCTGGTGATGGTTGGGCGGGATCTGCGTATTCGCCGCTTTACCCACGCCATTGAACCGATGTTGAATCTGATCGCCTCCGATGTGGGGCGGTCGATCACCGATCTTCAGCCCCAAATGGAACTACCCAACCTGCGGCGGTTGCTGTTGGATGCCATGGAGAGCGGCAACCGGAAACCGCGCGATATCCGGGACGCGTACGGCCGCTGGTATTCGTTGCGCATCCTTCCGTACGTGGGACCGGATGGCATGAACGACGGCGCCGTGCTGATGTTGATCGATATCGACGCCGCCAAGCGCGGCCTCGACTTCGCGGAAGCGATTGTAGAAACGGTGAGGGAGCCCCTGGTGATCCTGAACCAGAACCTGCAAGTCGTGAAAGCGAACAGGACGTTCTACGGAACTTTCCAGGCCGCGCGGGAGGAGACGGAAGGGCGCCTGATCTACGACCTCGGGACCGGACAATGGAATATTCCGAAACTGCGCGAACTGCTGGAGAACATTCTCCCCGCGCACTCCACGTTCCGCGACTTTGAGGTGGCACACGAATTTGAACGGGTCGGACGGAAAGTGATGCTACTCAACGCCAGCGAGATCTTCAATCCGAACGCGCAAGCGCGGATGATTCTGCTGGCGATTGAGGACGTAACAGACCGCAAGCAGGCGGAGGACGCGCTGCGGACAACCAACGCCGAACTGCAGCACTTTGCCTATGCGCTCACCCACGACTTGCAGGAACCTCTTCGGATGGTAGTGAACTTTACCGAACTCCTGGAGCAGGAGTATGGAGGAAAGCTGGGCGCGGAAGCGGACCAGTTCATATCCTATTCCGTGGGCGGGGCTCTGAGGATTGAAGCCCTGCTGAAGGCGCTGCTTGCCTATTGGGAGGTTACCGAGCGGGAACACGACAGCTTCATCCCGATCGATTGCGGCGCAGTTCTTGCCAACGCGCTGTCGAACCTCCAGGCGGCCATTGAGGAGAATGGCGCCATCGTAACCTCCGATCCCTTGCCGACAGTAGTAGCGGAAAAGGTCATGCTGACACAGCTTTTCCAAAACCTGATTTCCAATTCGATCAAGTACCGAAGCGAGGAACCACCCAGAATCCACGTCTCGGCGGAGAGGGACGCGGAAGGCTGGCTGTTTGCGGTGCGGGACAACGGAATCGGTATCGAGCCGCAATTCGCCGAGCGGGTCTTCGGCATGTTTAAACGCTTGCATGGAAAAGAAATTCCCGGAACCGGCATCGGTCTGGCGCTTTGTAAGAAGATCGTCGAGCGCAAGGGCGGACGGATTTGGGTGGAATCGGAAGCCGGGCGGGGCGCTACATTTAAGTTCACCATTCCGGCCCGCAGCCTGGAGCCGATACCGCGGGGTACGAACTGAAATGAGCAACGCCGGCCAAGGATACGAGGAAGACGAGCTCGAACGCTTGCGCGAGGCGCTCGAGGGGGAATTTGAAGAGTTTGTCTCGATGGCGGCTCACAACCTGCGCGAGCCTCTCCGGGACGTGGCCGCATTCAGTCAACTGATGGCCGAGACCTATGCCGGGCGCCTCGATTCCGAGGCCGGCGTATTCCTCGGGCGCATCCAGGAGGGAGCGGCAAGAATGCAGTCGCTGCTAGCCGACATGGTGGACTACTGGGCCACCGGTACTGGCGGCCGGCAACTCTCCCCGACGGACATGGAAGCGGTCCTTCGCCAGGCGCTCCTCTGCGCGGACAAGCAGATCGCGGAATGGAGCGCAATCGTTACGCACGACCCGTTGCCGGCGGCGGCGGCGGGGGACTTCGGAGTATTGACCAAGGTGCTGCACCATCTGATTCGAAATGCCATCGAGTATTGCGGCACGCCTTCTCCGCGCGTTCACGTTTCATCCAGACGGGTGGGTCTCGATTGGGTATTCTCCGTGCAAGACAACGGCCCCGGTATCGCCCCGGCATTCCACGGCCGCATGTTCGGCGCGTTTAAGCGCCTGCACGGCAAAGAATACCCCGGGAACGGACTCGGGCTCGCGTTCTGCAAGAAGGCCATCGAGGGGCTGGGCGGTCGCATGTGGCTGGAGTCGACGCCTGGTGCGGGATCGACCTTCTACTTCAGTCTGGCGGCCTCAATCGCGGACAATCTCAGGTAACCCGCGGCTGCACGCAGGCGCACGGGCTCCTTGTTATCCTGCAACAGCGGTTCCAGTTCCGGCTTCAAATCAGGGTCGTTTCGCAGACTGATGGCATGCACGGCAGCGGCCCGAACGGACGAATCCTTGTCGGAAAGCGCATCCCTGAGCGCATCGATGGTGGCGGTATCCATGTCGGCACCCAGCAGTAAAGCCGCCGCTGCGCGTCCCGGGACTCCCGAACTCGCCAGGATCCCCTGCATCGAAGCAACACCTTCGCCCAGTCCAGGCAACGGAACGAATCCAACACCCTGTTGCACGGCAAACAGGAACGTGGTCCGCGGCGTGTGCATCATGCGCAGGCCCTCGCGTTTCTGTTTGGAGAAGAAACCGGATGAGCTCTTGCTTTCCTTTGCCAGAATCGCCAGCAGCGCGGTCCTGCCGACGGGGTCATGGCGGGCCCACAGTGCTTTGGCCGCAGCGAAACTCACCTCAGGCACGGCATCCTCCAAGGCCTTGTGTAGCGCCGCCGTGCCCCACTCACTCTTCACGTCCGCCAAGCTGGCCACTACGGCTTGCCGCACCTGGACATCTCTGTCCTGCAACATCCGCTCCAGCTGATCGAACAACGGCCCGCGCCCAGACGCCAGGCTCAACGCGACCACCGCCTGTTGCCTGGTCTCCGGATTCCTGGCGTCCAGCGCATGTTGCAATATTTCACTGCACTGCGCGTCGGTTGCCGCCAGACCGCGAGCCGCCAAAGCCGCTGCCATCGGCACAATGAAGCTCCACCGCATTTTGTCTTCCTTCCAATCGACTGATTACGATCGACTTTCCAGACGAGGCAGTTCCTCTTTCACGCCTGGCGTCAGACAAACGACCGACAGCGGCGCAGCGCAGGCCGGAGATTCGTGGGCGATACGCTCTCTCCGCGATCCCACTGCCCCTCACGTTTCACCCGACGATTACGGGTGGCTGCCCATGAGTTCTTTTTCTCTTCGCCTTTAGTGGATAATCCCAAGCATCCAGACCAAGAGCAGAATGAGCAGTATGGTGCCGAGCCCGATGCCAGCACCCCCGCCATACCCCCAGCGGCTATGACCGTAATATCCGCCGCCGCCGCCTAAAATCAACACCAAAAGAATAATCAGTATCAGCATCGTCGATCTTCCTTTCTCCTGAACGTTTGAAATCGTGCCCTGGCCGATCTATTTCTCGAATACCTTTTCAACCTGGCCTATTTTCTTCTGGACCTTGCCGCCAAGGTTCTCGGTCTTGCCTTCAGCTTCCAAGTCAGGGTTGTTCACGGCTTGCCCGGCTGTCTCCTTGACTTTGCCCTTGGCTTCGTGAAACGCGCCTTCGATTTGATCTTTCGTGCTCGGGTTCATGTTGTTCTCTCCTTTTTAATAAACGTCTGATATTGAGCGGGGCTGCACACTTGCAGAAGGCGCCCTCTTCACTGCGAGGAAGTCGCCTTTTGGTTCTTCACCTGCAATTCGTTCACTACCTGCTGAACGTTTGGCACGGACGCCGCGACGTTTTCGGCCTCCCGGCGCTTGGATTGAGAATCGACCTCGCCGGTCAGCGTGACCACGTGGTTTTTCACCGCGTACTTTACGCCATCGTGCAGTTTGCTTTGAATGAGCGCCGCATCCAGGTTTTGTTCGATGCCCTTATCCAGGTCCGAATTCATCGTCTTGGCGTCGCTTTCGGCGCCCAACGGGACCACCGCGATCTGGTCCGATACAACTTGTCCGCCGGCGAGGGACTTTGCAATGGATTCCGCTTGTGCCTTGTCGCCGTCAGTCGGGACCTGTCCGCCCAGGGTTACAACACCCTTGTCGCGATCCTGATTGATGGATACCTTTTTCAGGCCAGCCTGATCAAGCGATCTGCGGACGTTGTCGGAAACGTCCGGTGATTTCACCGTCTGCGAGCAGCCTGCGAGGATTCCGGCTGCAAGCATCGCCAGCACCGACGGCCAATTTGCGATTCTGTTCATGTGATTCTGCGTCCTCTCTTGATCCAGCCGTTACTGGAGCAGATTTGGGGCCACAACATAATGCATGAAGGCGAGTCTGCGGCGGCTACGCGCACCTTACCTTTGCATGGGCCCTCTCGGCGATACGGGGCAGTCGCCGGCCTCCGGCGTCAGGGATTTTGCAGGCGATCGCAGGTCCCGGGCGCCTGGCATGTTTCGCGTTTTCGGGTGCAGATATTGCATTTCGACTCGCGTGACGTTCGGCTAACCGACGCTGCCTCAGCGGTTCCGATAGTGGACCATCCCGTGCTAAGGACCATACGCGGCCCGCAAGGGCGAAAGGGATTGGCATGAAGACAGCACATGACGAGATGGGCGGGTTCCAGGAGATCCTGGAAGGAAAAGAGGCCGAACTGGGCCGGGTCTTGCGAAAGCGGGATGACATCGCCATCGAGAAGAGTGCGGATCAAATGGATGAGATTCAGTATGCGTCGGAGCGAGATCTGGCGATTCGCAGCGTGGACCGCGACTCCACCCTGCTCGGTGCCGTGAAAGCCGCATTGGGGCGGATTCACGACGGCAGCTTTGGAACTTGCATTGTGTGCGAGTCGCCGATCAGCCCAAGACGCCTCGCGGCCGTTCCGTGGGCGCCGCGCTGTATCCGGTGCCAGGAAGCTTCCGATGGGGAAGGGCGGGGTCGAGCGTATGTGAGCGAGGCTCTCGTCAATGCCGCGTAATCCCACCGCGAAAACAGAGTCGAGAACTCGAACCGTCGCCATTCCCGGCGACTACTTGGCGTGCATAGGGAATCAAATCACAGAGGAGGAAAAGACAAATGGCAGCAAGCACCACATCTTCAGCGCTATATTCCCGGACGGAAGATGCGCTAGCGTATCTACCGGTTTCCCGCACCAAGGAGTACGGCAAGGGCGAGACGATCTACGGTCCGGACAATTCCTCGAATAGCATGTATCTGGTTGTCTCGGGCAAAGTGGGGATCTCCCAGATGGCCGAAGACGGCAGTGAGGTACTACTGGAGATCGTCCGGCCCGACGAGTTGTTCGGCGAGTCGGCCTTCCTCGACGTTCCTCGCCGCTCCGAACGGGCCGCAGCCATCGGAAAGACTAAGTTGATGACCTGGGCTATTTCGGACATGGAAGTCCTTGTCATGAAACGGCCACGCCTGGCGGTGGCGCTGCTGCAGATGCTGGCGCAGCGCAACGCCGAGTTCACCCGGCGAATCGAGAGCTTTGCGACCGACACCATCGAACGGCGGCTCGCGCGTTCGCTGCTTCGCTTCTCGGAGAGGCTGGGCAGCCTGGAGGACGACGGATCCGTGCGGATGATGCCGTTCACCCACAAGATGCTGTCAGGGTACGTCGGCACTACACGGGAAGTTGTCACCTTACATATGAACCGGTTCCGGAAGCAAGGCTACGTGAGCTATTCACGGTTCGGCATCAGCCTTTATCGAGAGCCCTTAAAGACGGTGCTCGCCGCCACGGGCAGCTAGGGCACCCGATGCTTTGGCGAATTACGTGCCAATTAGCACCATGTAATCGAAAGAAAAGGAGTCAAGCGTCTTGAAGCGGCACGTGCCGGAATACAGGCCTGTTCCGGCGCGAACACACAGCAAACCCTGCACTCCCCGCAACAAAACCTGCATCTAGTGTAGCCGGCTTACCTCCTCCGCTCTACCGTCCCCGTCTATTTCCCCCCACAACCCCTTAGCCTGCACAGTTGTGGCGCCGTCCCGAGCCGGACGGCCGCGGACGGTGTTCGCCGTGCACTAGCCGATGTGTCGCATCAAAGCTCCTGCGACAGGAAGAGTCAAAGAACATGAAAATGAAATTCGTAATCGTGGCCGGTTTGGCCTTCACCACATCGTTGCTAGCGATCGACAAAGCGCCTGCCAAGCGATTGGGCGAGGCTGCGTCGGTCTTCTCGCAGATAATGGCAACACCCGACAAGGGGATTCCGCAGGATCTGCTTGAGAAAGCGCACTGCATCGTCATTGTGCCGAGCCTCAAGACGGCGGCTTTCTTTTTTGGCGCGAAGTTCGGCAAAGGCTACCTGTCGTGCCGGAACAGCGGCGGCGAAGGCTGGTCGGCGCCCGCGGCGGTGCGCATCGAAGGCGGCAGCGTTGGCTTTCAGATCGGCGGATCGGAAACCGACTTGATCATGCTGGTAATGAATCAGGGCGGAAGGGATAAACTGCTGCAGAGCAAGTTCACTCTGGGCGCCGAGGGATCGGTAGCAGCCGGCCCCGTGGGACGCACGGCCACGGCTCAAACCGATGCCCAAATGCACGCGGAGATTCTTTCGTGGTCGCGGTCTCAGGGCCTGTTCGCCGGTCTTGCTCTGGAAGGAGCCACCCTGCGGGAAGATCTGGACGACAACGCCACACTTTACGGCAGGAAACTGGAGAACCGGGACATCGTAACCGGCGGGAGGCCTGCGCCTAGATCGGCCGCGGCCCTGATGGCTCTCCTGAACAAGTACTCCCGGCGAGAGGGTTCTCGATCGGGAACCGAACAACAGTAAAGGACAAAATGAAGATCATCGGCACGTTCCTGACAGTATGCGGACTTGTGGCGGCGCAATCGTCGCAAGCTCCAAACCCGGTTCAGCAGTCAAACGAAAATGCGGCCAGGATGACCGCTGGCGCAATGCCCATCTATCGCGTCACGGTGGTGGCGCGGACCACGAAAGCGATCAATTACAATCACCGCAGCGGGCCCACGAACATCGATTTCCGGGGAACGCCGCTATTACCCGAGGCCCGCGGCGAGGCCAGGGTGGAGAGCAAGCAGGGCGTGATCCAGATCGGCGCGCGCATGGAGAAACTGCAGCCTGCCACCAAGTTCGGTCCCGAGTACCTGACTTATGTGATGTGGGCCATCACGCCTGAGGGCCGTGCCACCAACGTTGGCGAGGTTCTCTTGAACGGGGGCAAGAGCAAACTGGATGCCACCACGGAGTTACAGTCGTTCGGCTTGATCGTAACTGCGGAACCGTATTTCGCGGTCACACAACCCAGCGACGTGGTGGTTATGGAGAATTTCGTCAGGAAGGACACGACCGGAACCATTGAACAGGTCGACGCGAAGTACGAGCTGTTACAGCGGGGCCAGTACACTTTGAACGTCAACCCTGCCGAGATCAAGCCCCTGCGGTTGGACCCGAAGGTGCCATTGGAGCTCTACGAAGCGCGAAATGCCGTCCAGATTGCACGCTGGACCGGCGCCGAGAGATACGCCCCCGATACGTTCCAAAAGGCCGTTGTGGGCCTGCAGAATGCAGAGGGCTATCTGACGGGTAAGGCGGGCAGGAAGCCCATTGGCACGGTGGCGCGTGAAGCCGCCCAAATGGCCGAAGATGCCCGCATCATCACGGTAAAGAAGATCGATGGGGAACGGCTGGCCAACGAGCGTCAGGCTGGGGCAGAACGTGAGGCCCTCGCCGAAAGCGGACGCGTTGCGGCACAAGCCGACTCTGCCCGGGCTACACGCGACGCGGAAGCGGCGCGGGTGGCAGCGCAGTCTGAAGCGGACCGGGTGAAGCGGGACAACGACGCGAAGATGGTGGCCGCACAGAACGAAGCGGATCGTGCCAAGCGAG
The DNA here is from genome assembly GCA_050014175.1 of Candidatus Solibacter sp. Lineage (GTDB taxonomy): Bacteria > Acidobacteriota > Terriglobia > Bryobacterales > Bryobacteraceae > Solibacter. Next base: position 29,272 of record JBEKDV010000037.1, read on the forward strand.
ACAACGCCGCACAGATGGCCGCCGCACAGAACGAAGCCGATCGCTTGAAGAACCAGAACGACGCGGCGACCGCTGCCGCACAAAACGAAGCGGACCGTCTGAAGCGCGAGAACGACGCGCAGCGGGCGGCTTCCCAGGCAGAACTCGACAGCGCCGCGAAGCAGAAAGCGCAGTTGGAAGCCGACAAGGTGGAATTGCGAGCTCAACTCCTGACGCAATTCAACGCCATCCTACAGACTCGGGACACGGCGCGCGGTTTGATTGTGAACATGTCGGACGTTCTTTTCGACACGGCCAAGTTCTCGCTGCGGCCTCTCGCGCGGGAGAAACTGGCCAAGGTGGCCGGAATCGTTTCGGGGCATCCGGGGCTGCGGCTCGATGTCGAAGGGCACACGGACAGCGTTGGCGGCGATGAGTACAACCAGCGCCTATCCGAACAACGCGGCGAAGCGGTTCGCAATTACCTGACACAGGAAGGGATGGCGGCAGGTTCGGTCACGGCGAAGGGCCTCGGCAAGAGCGACCCGGTGGCTTCCAATGCCACCGCGAGCGGAAGGCAGCAGAATCGGCGCGTGGAGATCGTGATCTCCGGCGAGGTGATTGGCACCCGGATTGGCGGCGTACCAATCGCTGCCAGGTAACTGTGCGATAGGCGCATCGCAGGGGCTGGAGCCATTGCCGGCAAGCCCCTGAGCGCTACAAGATTGCGAGAGAACCGTGGCCGGGCACTATGCCGCATGCGGCAGGCGCGCGCAAAGGACGCGAACCTGCCGTTCCGCGCATACTCCCTGTTATTCGCCGCCGCGCCGCCGTAAGGAAGAGCCTCGGACCAGGCGCGACAGTTCCTGGAGAGCATCCAACTCCGGCTGGGTGCGGAAGGTGGTGCGATACCACTCCTCCACCTGGTTTTTCTGGGCCTCCCCATTCCCCGCTGAATGGCGGGAGGAGAAAGCGCCGATTCTTTGGGCGGCTTCCGCGGCCTTGGCAGGCAGGCGCGACTCCTGGTAACAGAACATCGAGAGATAATCCTGGACCCGATAATCGGGATCGGACGGCGCCCCCGTTCCGAGCCGCTCCGGATACTCGCGCGAGTGTTCCACCTGCCCGATCGCCTGGTCGTACCGGCCCCCCTTCATGTCCACCATGGCCTGGCTCACCAGGCACTGGACGAACAGGTTATGAATGTCGCTCTGACCTTCGAAGGGGAGGATGGTGGCCTTGGCGAGCACGGAATTGCAATCCTCGTAGCGGCGGCTGTTGAGATAGGCGCGCGCCGCCAGGACCTTGATGGCGTCCTCGCCGGGAAACTGTTGGGACGCCTGCACGGCAAGGCTGAGCGCCTTATCGTGCGTCCCCTTTTCGGTGTAGAAATTGGCCAGATGGTACCAGGTGCGCCAATCCTTCCTGTCGAGCGAGAACGCTTTCTCGTAATCCGCCTGGGCCTTGGCCACGTCCGAGTCCTTCTCGAGGAAGGCGCGAGAGATATAGGCGGGCGCATAATCCGAACGGTCGCCGCACGCTTCGAACATCTTCCTGGCGTCAGCTCCACGCTGCATGCCCCAGTAGATCAATCCCAGGTAATAAGGCGGTTTCCAATCGCCCGGCCGGGCCGCGGCGGCCCATTGAAATACCGGGATGGACTCCTCGCGGAAAGGAAAGATGAGATAGGGCGAGAGCGCGGACGCCTTATCCAGAATCTGGCGGCTTTCCGCCGGCGATTTCTCGCGTAGCAGGTATGCCTGCCAATACCGCACCGTCGCGTGCTCCGGCGCCGCCTCCAGTGCGCGCAGGGCGTCGCCATCCTGCCGCAGATTGACGTAATAGGAGGCGATCTCAAGGTACGTTTCGTGCGGCAATTCGTTGCGGATCGTCGATCGGAAACGGCCCAGCGCGGCCGGCCCCGGCTCCAGCAGAACCTGCTCGAACCGCGCCAGGTGGTTCAGCGGGTCGATCTCCAGGATTTTGGCCAGGGTCTCCCGCGCCTTTACGGGCTGCTTGCGCAGCCGGTAGACGGTGGCCAAAAGCTGGCAGGTGTGCACGTTGTTGACGTCATATTCGAGCGAGCGCTTGAGATACTCTTCGGCGCGTTCGAGGTTACCCTCCATCGCGTAGATGCTTCCCAACTCGCTATAAGCGCTGGAGCGGTACTGCATCGAGCGGGCCGCCCATCCGAGGGTCTCTTTGGCATCCACCAGGTTGTCCAGCCGTCTGGACAGAATGGCGTAGATGTAGTTCGCGCCCGGATCGTACATGACATAATCCAGAGCCTTGCGTGCGTACTCCAATCCCTTCCCGTATTCGGCCCTCCGGCAATAGATTCCGGCGATCCGCGTCAGGGCGCGAATGTGCGACGGATCGCGCTCCAGGCAGGCCAGGTATTTTTGCAGGGCCGAGTCGTATTTCCGTTCCCGGTCGTCGCTCTCGGCGGATTGGTAAAGCCCTTCCAGGCTGCTGGTGTCGTAGTTGCGAAAGGTCAGAGGCCGGCTGAGAACGCCGTCTTTGGGGTCGTCCGTGTAAGACAGCTTGTCGCCGACTTCCACCCGTAGTTCGCCCTTTTTGACGGATGCCGGCACCCGCTTCTCGTACACCTCCATGGGTCCGAGGACGATTCTGCCGGTGTAGATCTGTTTGCCGGCGGCGCGGACGATCAGGTTCTCGTCGATCTTGCGCAGGGCGCAGAAACTCAGGATCACGGCATCGCCGGTGTTACGGACGTTGAGCGCGCCGTATGGCGTTGCCTTGACCATGGGGCCGATTTTCTTATAGGGGAAGTACAACTCTTCCCAGCGGTCGGCCGAGTAGGGCGCGAAAAGCCCGGCATCGCTCTGATCCAGCAGGCGGCCGGTCTGGTGCTCGATATACTGGCCGTCGCTGTCCGTCAGGAGGTTCTCCCAGATCGCGCCGGCGCGGGAGAGCGACCAGTGAAAGAACTTCTGTCCGGGAACCTCCTCGTGGAGGGCCCAGTGTCCGTAACCGAAATCGGAGTTATGCCAGTAGCCGCCGGAGAAATCCGTCAGGGCGCCATTGACAAAAAAGCTGCCATCGCCGATATTTTCGTGGTTCTTGTAAAAGGCCAGGTTCCGGCCGTCCTTTCCGATCGGCCAGGGCTGGCTGGGGACTGCATAGTTATGGCCGATCCAAGCCGTGCCCGGAAGCACGAGTTCCAGATCGTCGCCGGCCTTCTCGGCGACATTCATCCAGACGTAATAGGATTGGTCGAGGGGCCCCGGATTGTACCAAAGCGAGTGGGCTTCGACATAAGCTTTGTCGGGGGGGACGCGGAATTCGACCCTCCATTCGGTGCGAGAGGGGAGGTCCATGGTCCCGACGAAGCAGCTCACGCTTCCATCGGGGTTTTTGCGCACGAGGTAATCGACGGGGGTTGCGGTGGACGGAGCGTGGCCGATGATTCCGAAATTCGACTCGATCCCTCCCGATGTCCATGGGCCGCGCATGGCGATGTTGCGGAATTTGAGCACGTGATTGTAGTAGATGAAGGCGTTCTTGGTGCTCTTCTCAACGGCTCCGATCAACTTGCCGCCGACGGCCGGCAGGACGAACGCCTCGATGTACGGGTTCTCCA
>JBEKDV010000038.1:0-32633 GCA_050014175.1 Candidatus Solibacter sp.
CGGCGAGGTAGCGGGCGCGCAGTTTGTCTTCCAGGGCGAAGAAAGCTTTGCGGTCGGAATTCCTGGCGGCGAGGTGGGCGTTGTCGAGCGGGAAAATGAGGGCGTCGGCATACGGCACCCAGCGAAAGCGCGGCGGCTCTACCGATGTTCCCATGGCGACGCGGTTAGCCAGCATGGTCTCGACGCCCATTCGATCGAGCACCCAGGCGGGGTACCGATTGCCGCGCTCGCGTTTGGCGGCGGCTTTGGATTCGGCGGTGAACGGCGTCTTGAAAGCGCCGGGACGCATGGCGACGGAGTCGGACTGCGGCTCCATGTTGTCCACCGGCAGGGCGTCGAACTCGCGGTCGCCGGGCGCGGCCAGCACGGGGTGCGCGTGGTTATCGATTGCCTTGATGCCAGAGATCTCGGCGGCGAGTTGCGGGTCCACCGGAGGCGGAACCCGACTGCACGCGGCGAGCAGGAGGGCGGGAAGGAGTAGCGCGCGTGGGGCGTTCATGTGAAACAATTCTATGTCATGGTGATCTTCTTTTTGCTGCTCGCGTCATTACTTGGGCCGGCCGCGTCCGCGCAGGACCGGTCGCAGGCGCGCTCGATGACGATCTCGGATCGTGGGATTGTAGCGACATCGCAGACGCTCGCTTCGCAGGCGGGGGCGCAGGTATTGGCGCGCGGCGGCTCTGCCATGGATGCGGCGATCGCGGCCAATGCCACGCTGGGCGTGGTCGAGCCGGAAAGCTGCGGCATCGGCGGCGATCTGTTCGTCATCTATTACGAGGCCAGAACCGGCAAGCTGACCGGCATCAACGCCAGCGGATGGGCGCCTCAGGGACTCTCCATCGAACTGCTCAAATCCATGGGCAATGCCACCATGCCGCAAATGGGGATTCACTCGGTGACGGTGCCGGGGTGCGTCGATGGGTGGGCCAGGTTGCACCAGAAGTTCGGCAAGCTGCCCTGGAAGGACCTCTTGGCGCCGGCAATTTACTACGCGAAGAATGGCTACCCGGTGACCGAGATTATTCACGAAGCGTGGCATGAGGAGGCCGCCAAACTCGCCAAAGATCTGAACGGGCGACGCGTCTATCTGCCCGGCGGCGAGTCGCCCTCACTGGGGAAAATCTTCCGCAATCCGGGACTCGGCGCGGCGCTGGAACTGATCGCCAACGAGGGGCCGGCGGCCTTCTACAAAGGCGCCATCGCCCAGGCCATCCTGAAAACCAGCCAGCGGCTGGGCGGCAGGATGTCGGCCGCCGACTTGAGCGAATTCGCCAGCGAGTGGGTGCAGCCCATCGCCACCGAATATCGCGGCTGGAAGGTATACGAGCTGCCGCCCAACGGCCAGGGTGTGGGCGCGCTGGAGATGCTGAACATTCTGGCGCAGTTTCCGCTGGGGAGCTACGCACCGCGCGGCGCCGAGGAACTGCACGCGCAGATCGAGGCGCTGAAGTTGACGTTTGCCGACCTGCACCGCTACCTGGCCGACCCGCGTATGGCCAAGGTGCCCGTCGAAGGTCTGATTTCGCCGGCTTACGCGCGGGAGCGGGCCAAACCGATCGATGCCAACCGCGCGCGCTGCGACCTGTCGCCGGGACGCCCGGACACCATGACGGGGAATACGGTGTACCTCTCCGTGGTGGACCGGGAGGGCAACATCGCATCGCTGATACAGAGCGTGTACCAGCACTTCGGGTCGGGCGTGGTGGTGGACGATTACGGGTTCGCGCTGCAGAATCGCGGGGCGCTGTTCGAACTGGATGCGGCGCACCCCAATGCGCTGGCCCCGCGCAAGCGGCCGTTTCACACCATCATCCCCGGCTTCATGGAGAAGGGCGAGGTGCACATGGGGTTCGGCATCATGGGCGGGCTGAACCAGGTTCCGGCGCACGCCCAGTTCGTCAGCAACGTGGTGGATCACGGGATGGATATCCAGATGGCGTTGGAGGCGCCGCGCTTCACCAAGCTCAACTTCACCGGGTGCGGCGTGCTGATCGAGAATCGCGTGCCGAAAGCGGTCCGCGACGCACTGGCGGCCAAGGGGCACGTGTTGACGGTGAACGGGGATTTCTCCAGCCAGATGGGCGGCGGCCAGGCCGTGATCTACAATTCCGCGACGGGAGTGAAGTACGGGGCGAGCGACCCGAGGAAGGATGGCGCGGCGGTGCCGGAGCCGCATCCGTATTTCAAAAACTGAAATGGGGCAAGCCGTCCGGCTCGCCCCGAGAGTGCAGGCTCTTAACCCAGCGTTTTCCAAACCTTCCACAGGAGAAACAGCATCCCGGCCAGAAATCCCAGGCCAGCTTTATATTCCTGGTTCTTCAGATACAGCGCGGTGCGAAAAGGATTCGAATTATTTTCGCGGGCCGGAGCGAAACGTGGGACAAGGGAGGGAACGCGCTCGGCGTACGCGGCGTACTCCGGGAAAATCTTCCGCAGATGCTGTTCTTCGTTCTGGATTACCGGCAGATAGACCAGCAGGAACACCGCGACAAAAAGCGCCGCGAGAGAGATACTGCACGAGGCCGCCGCCAGGCCCGCCGCCACCAGCAAGGTGCCGATGTACAGCGGATTGCGCGTGTAGGCATACGGCCCGCCGGTAGCCAGTTGCCGGTTCTTCGCCAGGCAGCCGGCCGCCCAGGCGCGCAGGGCGAGGCCGAGCAGCGAGAACGGAACCCCGATGACCATGGAGAGGGGCGAGGGGCGCGAAAACCAGGCGAAGACGATCACGAGGAGGAATCCGCTGGGGACGCGGAGCCGCGCCACGGCGTCGGCATAGGGTTTGGGGAATGAGATCATTCGGCCAGGCTTCCCGCGGGTCGGCGGCGCGCGCCCATCAGGGCGCGCAGAACTTCGAAAACGTCGTCGGGAGAGATGCTTCGCATGCTGGGGTCGATGGCGGCGCCGCGTTTGTACGTGGTGGTGGCGGCGGCGCGCAGGACGCGGAGCGAATCGCCGTAAGGGCCGTTGCGCGCCGGGTCGGTGGGCCCGAAGATGGCGACGCCGGGTTTAGCGAGCGCGGCGGCGAGGTGGAGCGGGCCGCTATCCACGCCGACGATAGCGGCGGCGCGGCGTGTGGCGTGGATCAATCCGGGCAGGCTTGCGTAGTGCGGGAGGGCGGAAACGGCGGCGGAGAAGTCGGCGCCCGGCGGACCGTCGAGCACCAGCGGGATGCCGAGTTCGTCGCGCAGGCGGGCGGCAAGCGAGCCATAGTGCTCCATCGGCCACTGCTTGGACGCCCATCCGGCGAGCGGAGAGGCGAGCACGAAATCGCCGAGCGGGAGATTGCCTTCCGGGCGCCCCGGGGGCAGCGGGAAGAGACGTTGCGCCGGCGGAATTGCGCTGCCGCCACACGCCGCGGCCAATTCCAGGTTCCGGTCGACCACGTGGGCGGCGCGGCTCAACGTCTTGTGGGAGTAGAACAGCGCGGCCAGGCGCTCGCGGACCTGCGATTGATGGAAGCCGAAGAGGCGATCGGGATGCGCGGCGCTGGCCGACATGGCGGATTTTAAAAGCCCCTGAAAATCCACCGCGAAATCGTAGTGCGCGGCGCGCAATTCGCGGCGGGTTGCCACCAGTGCGGCGAAGCTCTGGCGGCGCAGCGGCACCACCCGGTCCACGTACGGGTTGTCTTCGAGCAGCGGAGCCCAGCGCGGTTCCACCAGCCAGGTGAGCAGCGAATCGGGATGACTCTGTTTGAGCCAGGCCACCGCGGGTAGGGTGTGGACGATATCGCCCATGGCGCCGAGCCGCACCACAAGGATGCGGGGGCTAGCTGGTTTGCCGGCGGTGAACATGCTCCATCAACTGCAGTTTGCGCTCCGCGTGGGCCGCTTCCAGGCGCACCAGGTGCGAGGGTTTGAGCGAAGCGAGGAGCGCGTCTGCGGCGGCGGCATCGGGGGCAATCACCACGTAGTCTACCATGCGAAGGGCGGCCACCAATTCGGCGCGCGCGCGCTGGGGCAGCAACGCTTCCGGCAGCGGCAGGACCACCACCAGAAGCGGCCGTTCGGGGTGGCGCGCGCGAGTTTCCGCCAGCTCGCGGGCGTCCGCGGCAAGCACCAGGTCGAAGACGCCGGTGACGACGGTGCAGGCGCGCGGCGCCGCCTCCGGGGTCAGGATTTTACTTCGCGTGTCCATTTGTATTCCGTGCGTCATTTTCGGTGCGGCCGAACAGCAGTGACGCCGCCTCAACGACGCGCGCCGCCGTCACACGCGTCATACAGCGGTGATCGATAGGGCACTCGCGCAACAAACACGGGCTGCACTCGGCATGTTCGCGGACCACGCGTGCAAGGTCTCCCGTGGGGCCGGTGGTGGTGTCGTCGGTGGCGCCGAATACCGCTACCGTGGGGATGCCGAGCGCGCTAGACACGTGCATGGCGCCGGAATCGTTGGTCAGAAAGAGGCGGCAGGCCGCGGCCAGATCGATGAACTCGCGCAGGCTGGTTTCGCCGGCGAGGTTTCTGGCTGCGATTCCGGCACGGCGCAACGGTTCCGCCACGGTCTCGCACAGCGGGCGTTCCGCCAAGGCGCCGAACACCAGAACCGATGCCCCGAGCGCGCCGGCAATCTGCCGCCCGCTTTCGGCGAATCGCTCCGGCAGCCAGCGCTTGGCGTTGCCGTAAGCCGCGCCCGGGCTGATGCCGATCACCGGCCCCGCCACAGACAGCGCGCCGAGATGCGCGGCCCCGGCTTGGCGCGCTTCGGCGATGCCATCCAGGCGAATGGCGCCGCATTCCGGGAAGCGCTCAATCAGGCCGGCGCGGCGCAGCAGTTCCAGATAATAGAAGCGCTCGTGGCGCGGGATGTCGCCGGGTTCGGGCACCTCGATGGCGCGGGTGAGGAGCAAGCCGCGGCCATCGCGGCGGTATCCGATGCGCTCCGGGATGCCGGCCAGCCACGCCGTCAGCGCGGCGTCGAAGGCATTCTGCAGCAGGATGGCGCCATCGAAGCGCTCCGCGCGCAGGCGTTCGGCGAAGGCGCGGCGGCCATGCAGTCCCTGGGGCGCGGGATACGGAATGATACGGTCGATACAGGTTTCGCGGGCGTAGAGACCGGCGACCGACGGGCGCGCCAGCACGGCGAGCAGGGCGTGCGGGAAGACCTGCCGAATAGCGCGGATGGCGGGCAGCGACATCACCGCGTCGCCCAGCCAGTTGGTGGCGCGCACCAACACCTTCGACATGGAGGACGGGTTGAAGGCCACGAACTTTCAGAATAGCAAGTGGGACAGACCATCGCCTTTCGTGGTCTGTCAATGCCGGCCCGCGGCGACGGACGACGCAAGGCGATCGTCTGTCCTACTACTTCACATCGCCGTCGGGCCTGGCGAATTTCGCATCTTCGATGGCGACGTTGTTTTTGGCTTCCTTGACCTGAATCGTGAAGCGGCCGTTGGTGCGCGAGAGGGTCCAGCGGAAGGGACTTTTCACGCCATCCATTTCGTGGTAATCGGCGTAATCGATCTGCGTGGGGATGCGGCCCACCGGCGTGTCCGCGTAGCGCACCAGGCGCACCAGCAGACCGGAGTTCCTGTCGAAGTACAGCCGCACGGGCGGACGCCCGGGGCGGGTTCCCGTCAGCGTCTCGCACTCCACTCCGGCGATGGTTTCGGGACGGCCGCGGCGCAGTTGCGGGAAGATTTCCTTCAAGCGCAGGGCCAGGGAGAACTCGGCGTCGAGCCCCGCGGCATCGCTCTCGGTGGCCGACATCTCGCGCGCCGGCCGCCCGGCGCTGCCCATCCATCCCGCGGTGCCGTCAAATGCCGTGTAGCTCTGGCCGTTAGAGATCGAGATGCGCTTGTTGGGCGCCTTGGTGAACAACTCGATGGGCGACTCGCTGCCGCCCGCCAGAATGGTACCTTTCATGACGCGGCTGGTGACCTTTTTGATGGCGTCGGCGCCGCCCAGGGCGGACACGTACTTTTCGACGATCTGGTCCGCGGTCACCCCCGCCGCGGCAGGCGCTAGAGGGGTCGCGGGATGCGCGGGCGCGTCGGAATCGAGCACGGGCGGCGTGTTCACGGGCCGCGCCGATCCGCGGTGGCAGGAGAAGCAGGTCACCTGCAACTGGCCGCGGAAGGATTCCTTGTTGATGGCCGCCTGCATGGCGATCATTTCGCGGGCGGTCTTCTTGGCCCCCTTGTCATCGGCATCCATCTTGCCCGCCACGTGGCAGAAGGTGCATTCCACGCCGAGGGAGGACGCCATGAACGTCATCGCGGGCCCCAATTGATCGGCCGGCGTTCCCTTGAGCTGGACGATGTTCTTGTAGACTTCCTCGGCGGGTTTGGATGCGGCGGCTTGCGCGCGCAGCGGTGACGCGGTGAATGCGGCGGCCCCCAAGATCATAGCGACGGCGAGAACCGTCGCGGTTTGTTTCTGCATGTCAATTCCCCTCTCGGCTCTATGGATTGTACCCGATTTAGTGCTTGCCGTTGGGTACTGCGTTGGGGACCTCGCCGCCGAACTTGATGGTGGAATCCACAGTGTAGATCCGCACGCCCTCATTGGCCGGCCGGAGCATCTGGAGCACCACGGAATCGCCGCGCGTCTTGAGCGAGAAGTAGGAGTTGCCCTGACGCTCCACGGGGAACTCCCTGGTGCCAAACGGAGGGACCTGAACGTCGAAAGCCGCGGAACACACCGGTTTCAATTCGCGGCTGGCCGCGGTATCGCCCGGGGCGGAGAAGAGATTCCCGGCCGAGTAGCAGAGCGACGCCAGCACGGTGCCTGGCGACACGTTGATCAACGAGATCATCGAGCCGCGCAATTCGGTGACGTCACCCGCGAACCAGGGATCGCGGGTAGGATACGCCACCTGGCGCGCGGCCGCGCGCAACTGGTTACCCTGTCGGCATTCCGTGCTCCCGCTGACGGCCACCACCGGCGCGGCTCGGGCCGCGGCGCGTTCCCGCACCTGGACCCACGCGCCGCCATCCTCCTCCTCGATCTGCAACTGGTAGCTGCCCCGCGCCCCCGCAGCCAGATGGATCACCCGTCCCGCCAGCCCGGCCAGCGGCACCAGCGCGCCGCTCGAGCGATGCGCTTCCACTTCCACGTCCACCGGCGTGTCCGCCAGGTTCTGCAGCACCACGGTAGACGAACAGGAGGCTCCGTAGGCGAGCGAGGGCAGGACGCTTTCGGCCGGCGCGGCGGGGCCGGCAAGCGCGCCGGCCAGCGCCGCCAAGAGGTGGGCCTTACTCCACCGTGAACGCCTGTTTCGTCTCGTAAGTCTGCTTTCCCACCGCATCGGTTACCGTCACGGCGATCTTATAGTCCGCGGGCGTGGTATTGGGCGCCAGAGTAATACTCATCGCAGCCGCCACGTAGCGCTTGGGGTAGAAACTCTCGCTCTGTTCCGCCGCCGGCTCGGGCTGCGTCCACAGCACCTTCCCGCTAGCGGCAAGCACGCTGGCGAGGTAGCTCACGTCGATGCGATTCTTGTCCCCGTACTTAAACCCGATGATGTCGAACTTCATCCATATCACGCTGCCGCCCCGATAGACAGCCTTCTGAACGGCCTCGGGAGCGTCCTCCTCGCGGAAGAATTGAAAATTCCGCACCACCAGGGTATCGCTCGGCTCCACGATTTTGCTGCGGACCTCAAACGGGACACCGAGTTCGGCCTTGGTGTTGGATACCAGGTCCTCAATCTTAACCAGCACTTTGTAAGTGCCGGCGCCCACCAGCGGGGGAATCTGAACCTCAGTAGAGATCTTGGGCATCCACTCCTTATCCTGCGGCGTCACGTCGGTGATCATTTCGTTCTTGTAGATCTCGGTCAACGGCGCGCCCTTGGGGTCGAAAGCCTGCACCGTGTAAGTCACGTGGACCTTTTCTTCCGGCGTCTTGGCATAGCCGGCGATGCGGCAACTGAAGAACAGCGTCTCCCCCGCCACATGTGCGTAGCCGTTCGGCACGGGGATGCCGCCATCGCTTTGCGCGATGATCGGCCGGACCACTTCCAGCCCGGCGCACCAGACCGTGGGGCACAGGTAAAGCAGCGGCAAAAGCCGCGCAATGGGTCGCATGGCGAACCTCTGCTTACGATTCTACGCTTCCAGGGCGTCGCGGAGATAGCGTCCGGTGTAGCCTTCCGTGACCGCGGCGATGGTTTCGGGCGTGCCCGCGGCCACCACGCGGCCGCCACGGCCGCCACCCTCGGGGCCGAGATCGATCACCCAATCGGCCGCCTTGACGACATCGAGATTGTGCTCGATGACGATCAGGCTGCCGCCGTTCTCGATCAGCCGCTGGAACGTGCCGAGCAGTTTGGCGATGTCGTCGAAGTGCAGGCCGGTGGTGGGCTCGTCGCAAATGAAAAGGGTGCCGGCGTTGCTGGCGGTGGCCAGGTGCGACGCCAGTTTGACGCGCTGCGCCTCGCCGCCGGAGAGCGTGGTGGCGGACTGCCCGAGCCGCAGGTACCCGAGGCCGACATCATCCAGCACCTTCAGGCGGGCCACCAGGCGGGGCGCCGCGTGGAAGAAATCCATGGCCTCGCGCACGGTGAGTTGGAGCACCTCGTGGATGTTGCGATTGTTGTAGCGAATCTCCAGGATGCCGCTCTTGTAACGCGTGCCCTTGCACTCTTCGCAGATCAGTTCCACGTCGGCCAGGAACTGCATTTCCACGGTGACCGTGCCATCGCCCTGACACACTTCGCAGCGGCCGCCGGGGATGTTGAAGGAGAAGTGGCCCGCCGTGTAGCCGCGCTTTTCGGATTCGCGCGTGGCGGCGAACAGGGCGCGAATCAGGTCGAACGCCTTGATGTAAGTCACCGGGTTGGAGCGCGGGGTGCGGCCGATGGGCGATTGATCGATCATCACCGTAGTGGTGATGCGCTCGGCGCCCTCCACCTTACGGCACATCAACCGCGGGCCGGGCGCGTCTTCCATCTCCGGATCGGCGCCCGCGGACGGTTTGTCTTCCTCGGCGTCGCGCGCCTTATGGAGGGCCTCCAGCGAGCGGAAAATCACGTCATGGACGAGCGTCGATTTGCCGGAGCCGGAGACTCCGGTGACCACCACCATCATGCCCAGCGGGATTTCGACATCAATGTTCTGGAGGTTGTGCATGCGCGCTCCGAAAAAGCGCATCACGCGGCGCGGATCGACGCGGCGGCGCGTGCGCGGCGCGGAGACCTTGAGTTCGCGGCGCAGGTAGCGGGAGGTGAGCGACTGGCTGCCTTCGGCCATCAGCGCGGACAGCGGGCCTTCGAAGACGATGTGCCCGCCGTGCTCGCCCGCGCCGGGACCGAGGTCCACGATGTGATCGGCGGCGCGCATCACGTCGGGATCGTGCTCCACCACCACGATGGTGTTGCCCAGCCCGCGGAGTTCCTCCAGGATGCGGATGAGGCGTCCCGTATCGCGGCTGTGCAGCCCGATGGATGGCTCGTCCAGCACGTAGCAGGCGCCCACCAGGCGCGAGCCCAGCGAGGTGGCGAGTTGGATGCGCTGCGCCTCGCCGCCCGACAGCGTGTTGGCCAGGCGATCGAGGGTGAGGTACTCCAGCCCGACATCGTTGAGGAACTTGAGGCGCTGGCGGATCTCCACCAGGATTTTTTCGGCGATGGCGGTCTCTTCCGGGCTCAGTTCCAGGGACAGGAAAAACTCCTGCGCCTCGGCGATGTTCATGCGCACGATGTCGGCCAGATTCCTGCTGTTGACACGCACATAGAGCGCTTCCTTGCGCAAACGGGCGCCTTTGCACTCCGGGCAGAGCGCGTAGCCGCGGTACCGGCTGAGGAACACGCGCACATGCATCTTGTACTTCTTGCTCTCCAGGAAATCGAAGAAGCGGCGGATGAATTCATCCAGCGTTTCGCGTTCTTTGGCGGTGAGGCCGGCCACGGGCACGTTGGTGCGGACGGTGGCGCGGTGCCTTTTGAAATTGCCCATCCAGGAGCGGTACTTGGGCTTGGTCCACGGATCGACGGCGCCTTCGTCGAGAGAGAGCGAGGCATCGGGGATGACGCGGTTCATGTCGAAATCGATGGTATTGCCGAAGCCCTGGCAGCGCGGGCAAGCGCCCACGGGCGAGTTGAAGCTGAACAGGATCGGCTCCGGCGGATTGAACTCCATGCCGCAGGTCTTGCACTGAAAGCGCTCGTTGAAACGCAGCGGAGCGGCGCCGGACGCGCTTTCGAAGATCACTTCGCCACTCTCGCGGTAGCAGATCTCGATGGTATCGACCAGGCGCTGGTGCAGTTCCGGCCCGATGGCGAGGCGGTCCACGAGCATGAAAACGGGCTTGGTGAAGTCGATATCGAGCAGCGATTCCGGGGTGGAAAACTCGAACAGGCGGCCGCCTTGGAACAGGCGGTTGAAGCCCTTCTTGCGCAGTTCGAAGAGGTGGTCGCGCAAGGCGTCGCTGGTGGGGTGATCGCCGCAGGGGAACAGCGCGTACCAACGCGAGCCCTCGGGCTGCGCCAGGAGGCGCGCGGCTACTTCATCCACGGTATCTTTGCGCACGCGCGTGCCGCAGGTGGGGCAGAAGGTCTGGCCCACGCGGGCGTAGAGCAGGCGCAGGAAGTCGAAGCACTCGGTGGACGTGGCCACGGTGGAGCGCGGATTGCGCGTGGTGTTTTTCTGGCGGATGGCGATGGCGGGCGCGATGCCGTCGATATCGTCCACATCGGGCTTTTCCATGCGCTCCAGGAACTGGCGTGCATAGGCGGAAAGCGACTCCACATAGCGCCGCTGCCCCTCGGCGTAGATGGTGTCGAAGGCCAGCGACGATTTGCCGGACCCGGAGACGCCGGTGATCACGGTCAACTTTTCGTGGGGGATGGAAAGCGAGATGTTCTTGAGGTTGTGGACCCGCGCACCCTGGATCCGGATATAGTCTTCCACTGGAATATTCATTATACGGCGGCAGGGAAGGGAGGCAGGGAAGGGGTCTATTCAACGCAGCGGTGGCGCGTGCGGAAGCGGCGGGGCGCGTCAAGAAAAACATGCCGGACCCAGTGCCCGTAATGGTGCTTGGCCGGCTTGCGGTGGACAAGGGTGCCCAAGGGCGGCACGTCGGTGGCGGGTTACTGCGGGATACCGTGACCGGGCACGCACGCAGTGGCCATATCGTTCCCGTTCCCTTGCGACGGAAGAGTCCCCTATGCCGTCACCTCGTGCGCGACGCTTTCGGCACGCCGCACGCGGACTTTAACCTCCACGCGCGACCCGAGACGGTTGAGGATCGACATGAGGCGATCGAGAGTGAACCGTCCGAGATCCGCGTTGCGGATGCGCGAGAAGTCGGCCGCCGCAATGCCGGTTCGACCGTGCGCCGCGCGCACGGTCAGGCGTTCCCGGTCGAGCGCCTTGATGATCTCGGCGGCCAGGATAGCCTTGAATTGTTCGGCATCGGCGTTCTCATGCCCCAGATCGCGGAACACATTGCCACTTCCCCGCACCACTTCCAGCTTTTCGCTCTTCATCGCAAGATCTCCTTCAATCTCTTCAAACGGTCCTTTGTCAAATCGACTTCGCGTTGCGGCGTCTTGATGCCCTGCGTCGATTTCTTCTGAAATGCGTGGACCACCCAGATTTCTTCGGCGAGTTGGACCGCGTAGACCACGCGGAACGCATCGCCCCGGAACGGCAGCGTAATCTCGAACATGCCCGATCCCAGGCCGTGCATGGGCTTTGCGACGTCGGCTTTACCGCCCTCTGCGGCGATCGTCAGTGCCGCAAGACAGATCGACCTGGCGCCTTCCGGGAACGTCTCGAATTCCTTCAGCGCCGCCCCGATCCATGAAACGGGCCGTGTCTTTCGGGTCATTGGGCGTGCGCTACCGGGTCGCTTTCATAGCTCTCATGTTGTCATATTAGACAACACGTGTCAAGAAAGCCCGCCGGCCAGGCGCAATTCTCTCCGGCTGCAACCCGGCAGAGACGGGCTTTCTTCAGGTCGGAAACCTCCTCGTCACATGCGCTTCATCCACCGTATTCTTGCGGACGCGCACGACGAAGAGTCCTGGCCCGCCTCAGGCCGCGTCCGGCGCCAGCATACGCGGGGCGGTCTCGGGCGCCGCTTCGCCGGTCAACGGTTCGCCGGCCAGCTCAAAACGGAACCAGCGCATCAGCGCCGGGTCGCTCACCCGGCGGCGGCGCATGATCTCGCGGCGGCGCTCCCGGGCCGCCGGCCAGCATTTCGCCACCCGCCAGAAAGCCGGCAGCGAGCGCGGTTCCAGCAACAGACATCCGGCCACCACGGCGATATCCCGCGCCGTCATGGGCAACCAGCAGTGGCGGTAGAGACCGGGCGTGGCATTTTTGATGCGCATCAGGAAACGATTCTTCACCGAGTGCATGTTGATGGACGGGGTGATGGACCGCCGGTCCCCGGGCACCACGGTGCGGACGTGCCAGCCTACCGCGGACGGGGTGTAAATGCAGCGCCAGCCGAGGAGCTGTGCCCGCCACGCCACGTCGGCATCTTCCCGGTAGGCGAAGAAATCCGGGTCGAAGAAGTCGCCGCCAATGGAGACATCGTCGATCATCTGGCGCCGGTACAGGGCCGCGGCGGCGCAGGCGCCAAAGACGTATTCCGCCCGGTCGTAGTCGCCCTCGTCGAGCTGCCGCGCCCCGCGGTCGAAGTGGCGCATGGTGGGAGTGAAAAACAGGCCGGTGGAATCGATGCGCCGTTCCGCCAACGGCTGGAAGCCCTTGCCGATGGAGAGCAGCTTCCCGCAGACCGCGCCCACCCCGCGGTCCAGTTCCCCGGCATCCACCAGGCGCCTGGCGAAATCCTCTTCCATGAGCAGATCCGGATTGAGCGTCAACACCCACTCCGTCCGGCTGGCCCGGATCCCCTGATTCTGCGCCTCGGCAAACCCCACATTGGTGCGGTTCCAGATCACCTGAATGCGGCTGCCGAATTCCTTGAGGATGGCCGCGGTGCCGTCGGCGGAAGCGTTATCCACCACAACGATGGCCGCCCGGATGCCTTTTTGGGCCATTACGGCGTTCAAACAGCGCCTGATGTACCGGCTGCTATTGAATGTCACTATGGAAATGCATACCGTCGGTTCCGTCATTGGATTGGGCGTTGTTCAGTTCAAAGACCTTTCCGCCGCCAATCCAACTACACTGAATCCAGCTACCAGCGAAGTTTTTTTGCAGATGGTGTAGTTGAAAACATTCCCCGGGGGTCTTTGGTGATGAGGGAATGTCGTCATTCGCGTCCGACGAACAATTCGTGGGTTTGATACGCCAGGAACAAACCGGTACATCTCTACAGGATCGGGTTGCCCGTCTGTTCGAAGAGGCGCGGGACGACGTGTACCGGTATCTGCTGACCCTGGGTTTGTATCCGCCGCAGGCGCAGGAAGCGGCGCAGGAAGTATTTCTGCGCTTGTATGCCGCGCAGCGCCAAGGGGAAGAGATACAGAACCCCCGCGCCTGGATCTTCCGCGTGGCGCACAATCTCGGCCTCAAAATCCGTGCGCGGCAGCAATCCGAGGAGCCCTTCAATCCCGAGGTGGGAAACAGCTACACCACCCAGGCCGCGACGCCCGAGAGCGAACTGCTGGAGCGCGAACGCATGATGCGCTTTCACGGCGCGGTAAACGGCTTGAGCGAGCAACAGCGGCGCTGCCTGTTTCTGCGCATGGAAGGATTGCGGTATCCGGAGATCGGCTCCGCGCTGGGAATCAGCCCGAGCGCGGTGGGGGAATTCCTACGGCGGGCCATGGTGCGGCTGAAGAAGGTGCGCGATGAGTAATCTCGACATGCGCCACCCCGAAGACGGCCTGTTGTTGCGCTACCTGGATGGCGAGCTGCCGGGTCGCAAGGCGCGCCAGGTGCGCGCTCATCTGCAAGCCTGCTGGCAGTGCCGCGCCCAGGTGGAAGAACTGGAAGGCGCGATCGGCGAATGCGTGCGGTATCGCAAGGAGGTACTTGCCCCGAGCTTGCCGCCCCCGCCGGAACCGTGGGGCAGCCTGGATTTCGAACGGGTGGAAGCCGAACTGGCCGCGCAATCGTGGTTGATCCGCCTGGCGCGCTTCTTCTCGCCGCGCCGCAATCCCGTTCTAGGCTGGGCACTCTCCGGCGCGGCGGCGCTGGCGCTGGGTTTCGTCGTGCTGCAACAGCTTCGCGAGACACCCAAAGTGGAAGCGGCCGCGCTCTTAGAGAAGGCCGTGCGGGCCTCTCAATCGCGTCCCGCCGCCCTCAAGCGGCTGCGCATTACGACGCGCGGCGGCCAGATGACGCGGGAGATCGGCGTGGCCTACAAACCGGCTGCTCGGGAAACCGAAATCGCGCGCCTGTTCGACGCCGCCCACTACGATTGGAACGATCCGCTGAGCGCGAAATCGTTCTCCGCGTGGCGCGGCGGGCTCGCGCACTGCCGGGACGCCGTCGCGTCCCAACCGAATTCTTACGATATTACGACCACTACGGACGATAGCGAACTATTGAGCGCCACGCTCAAGCTCCGCGGCACCGACCTGGAGCCGCTGGAAGGCCGCTTCGAGTTTCGCAATCGCGACTGGGTGGAAATGACGGAATTGGTCGACCAGCAAACAAATCCCGCAAGCTCAGTAGCTGGAACCACCGGCGGCATGCTTCGCCAACCTGGTGTGCCGCCGGGTCCTCTCGATGTCCCCGCGGAGACCGCCGCACCCTCGGCGTTCTCCGAAGAATTGGCTGTCGTTTCCGCGCTGCATGGGTTGGGCGCGGACTTGGGCGATCCCCTCGAAATCAGCCGGGAAGGCCGGCAGGTGCTGGTATCCGGCACCGGGATTGCGCCCCAACGGCAACAACAGATTCATGGTCTGCTGGACCGGCTGCCCCACGTGGTGGTACGGTTCGAGGACCCCGCTTTCCCCGCAAGCGCCATGCCGGTTCAATCGGAACCGGCAACTCGTGATGCGGCTGGCTCCGAAAAATCGACATACGCGGCGCGAATTGAAGAACGCCTCGGTGGCCGGCCGCAGTTCGAGCGCATCAGCTCTTCTCTTCTGGATTGGACCGATTCGGCGATGACGCGCGCTTATGCGCTGCGCCGCCTGGCCCAACAGTTTTCGGCCGCGGCCGAGAACGAAATGACCGCGGAAGACCGGCGCACGCTGCGCAATCTGGCCCGGGAACATGTGGCGGCCTTTGCCAAAGACGCGCAGCGCGTGGCCAACACGCTCAACCCGGTGCTGACCGGCATGGGCGGCGGCGCGGCACAGCTCGAGTCCCGCCCCGAGGCCGCCGACTGGCAGTCCGCGAGCGAAGACCTGCTGGCGTCCGCGCGCAGGACGGAAACATTGCTGGCCGTGGTGCTGGGCGTGGCGCCGGCGGAGCTCTCTTCCGGCGACGCACCGGCGGAGCTAGTGGCCGCGCTGGCGCAACTCTCCAGCCGCACGGAACAGTGCCAGCGGTTGCTCGCCGGCCGGTAAGGGTACCTTTTCAGCCAGTTCCGCAAGACGGATCCGGCAAGCGCCCTGTCTTCTGTCGTACGATTGTCGGTAGGCAGCACTGATGAATGCCGGCCCCCTGGTCGCCGTTTTACTCGCATACCTGATTTACAGTCCGCCGGCATGGTCCCAGCGTTCGGCCTATATCCACGGACGCGTCCTGGATCCATCACAGGCGGCGGTCCCGGGAGCCGCCATCACCGTGGTCGACCAGGAGAGCGGTTTCCGCCGGAACACGCAGACTGCCGCCGACGGCGACTACGCGGTGGGCTCGCTCGAATCCGGCACCTATAAGGTCACCGTGCGGAAGGACGGATTCCGCACCATGATTCGCTTCAACGTGAAGGTGGCTAACCTGGAAGCGGCACAGGTGGATTTCGAGCTCAGCGTGGGCGCGGTGCAGGAGACCATTACGGTGGAGGATACGGCGCCGCAGCCCGGCCAGGAGGATGCTTCCATCGGCGTGCGCGTCTTCCGCGAAGACATCCAGCGGATTCCGCTGAATGGCCGCGGCGTGTTGGGTTTGCTGGAACTCTCTCCCGGTACCAACGTCACGCCGGCCACGCGCGGGGAAGCCGGCCAGTTCACCGCCAACGGGCAGCGGCCCAACGCCAACTACTTCACGGTGGATGGGGCGAGCGCCAACACCGGCGTCACGGCCGGCGGATTGCCCGCCCAGGCCACCGGCGGAGTACTGCCGGCGATGAGCGCCTTTGGGAGCCTGGACTCGCTTCTGCCCGTCGAAGCCGTGGACGAGTTTCGCGTGCAGACGTCCAACGCGATGAGCGAAATCGGCCGTCTGCCGGGCGCCAACGTGGCCCTCACCAGCCGCTCCGGCTCCAACGAATTCCACGGTTCGGCGGTGTACCGCTTCCGCAACGAACTGCTGGCGGCCAACGACTGGTTCGCCAACGTGTCCGGCGAGCGCCGCGGTCCATTGCGCCTGCACGATATCGCCCCGTCCTTCGGCGGCCCCATCCGGCGCGACCATACGTTCTTCTTTCTCTCTTACCAGCACATGACGCTGCGCGGATCGTACGTTTCCAGCCAGCCCGTGCCCTCCGATGCCACACGGGCGGCGGCGCCGGTCTGGATTCAGCCGGCTCTGGATCTCTATCCCCAGGCCAACGGCCCCGATCTGGGCAACGGCCTGGCCGCCTGGTATGGCAGCAACGTGCGGCCTTCGCAGCTCGATAGCGGCCTGGCGCGCATCGATCATGCGCTCACCTCGCGCGCCACCTTGTTCGGCCGGTACAACGACTCTCCCTCCTTCAACGAATTCGGCAGCACGCAGATCAACCGGCTGGACCTGCGCTTCAAGAGCTTGACGCTGGGACTCAACCTGCGGCCCGGCACCCGTTGGACCATCGACCTGCGCGGCAACGAATCCCAGGCGGAAGCGGAATCCAGTTGGGCGCCCGCCGGCCAGGCCAATGCTTCCGGATGCGATCTGGAGCCGATGACGTCGTACCTGTTCCCGGCGGCCGGGACCTGCGACGCGCTGGTGCGTTTTTCCATCGGCGGCGTGGGCCAGGTGGTGACCGGCAGCGAGGGTACGCGGCGGCAGCGGCAGTTTCAATTCGTCGAATCCACCGCCTGGAAGGCCGGCGCCCACACGGTGCGCTTCGGCGTGGATTACCGCCGCATGGTGCCCATCCGGCGCGATGCCACCGGCGTGCTCAGCGCCATCGCCGACGACATTACCTCCCTCACCGATAAGAAGAATCTCTGGCTGGGCAGTTCCCCGGCGATCAGCGCCGCCACCGAGGTGACGGAGCTTTCGCTGTGGGCGCAGGATACCTGGCAGATCTCGCCGCGCCTGCTGATCACGCCCGGATTGCGTTGGGAGCTCAACCCCTCGCCGGCGGCCTCCGCTCCGTACTTCCTGGACCCCCAGACCGGCACCTTCTTCGATCACAACAACCGCCCCTTGTGGCCGGTGGCCTACACCAATTTCGCTCCCCGCCTGGGCGCGGCGTGGCGGATCCGCAAGAGCGGCCGGACCGTGTTCCGCGCCGGCGGTGGCCTGTTCTACGATTCCAGCCTGAGCATCGCCACCGACCTGATCAATAGCGGGCCCTTCAACGTCACACAGTTCACCAACAGCGCCCACGCCCCCTTCTCGTCGGTGCTAAGCTACGCCTTCGCGCCCAATCTTCGGCTGCCTCGTTTGACCGAATGGAGTTTCACTCTCGATCAGGCCCTGGGCACGCACGACATCCTCTCGATCGGCTACGTCGGGTCCGTCGGCCGCCGGCTGATCCGCCGCGAAGTGGGCGGTCCCGGCAATACTCCGACCGCTCTGTTTGCGCTCACCACCAACGACGGGGCATCCAATTACCAGGGGTTGCAGGTGCAGTATCGGCGCAAGGTGCTGCAAGGGCTACAGGCGCTGGTTTCCTACTCCTGGTCGCATTCGCTGGATAACGATTCCAGCGACGCTTTCCTGATGTGGGCGGGTACGGGCGCCGGCGCGGCGCGCGATCACGCCTCCAGCGATTTCGACCTGCGCCATTCCCTGACGGCCTCCCTGACCTACGAACTCCCCGTACGCTCCGCCGGCAGGGCGCGGTGGCTCGGGGGATGGGCAATCGATTCGCTGGCGCGCGCGCGCAGCGGCTTTCCGATCTCCGTGCTGCTCAACGACCAATACCAGGGCATCGGGCTGGCCAACGCGTTCCGGCCCGACCGGATTCTCAATCAGCCGATCTGGATCGACGATGCCTCCCTCCCCGGCGGCAGGCGGTTGAACCCGGCGGCGTTTCAAGCCGCCGCGGCCGGGATGCAGGGCACGCTGGGGCGCAACTCCATCGCGGGCTTCGGCATGGAGCAGGTGGATCTGGCCCTGCGCCGGGAGTTCCGCCGGCAGGACCGCAAGGTGATTCAGGTGCGCCTGGAAGCCTTCAACGTAATGAACCAGGCGAATTTTGCCGACCCCGTGAAGTTTCTGAGCAGCGCCGTGTTCGGTCAATCCACCTCGATGTTGAACCTGATGCTGGGCACCGGCAGCCCGGGCAGCGGACTGTCTCCCATCCTGCAAACCGGCGGACCGAGATCCTTGCAGGCAACGGTGCGCTTCCGGTTTTGAATCCGTGATAAACTTGAGGAGGTTCAGCAAGCATTCGCCGCCCACCCCAATTGCAAAGCGGCAAAATGCCCTGGATGTCTTCCTTACCGGATCGGGCTGTGGCGCAGCCTGGCTAGCGCGCTTGCTTGGGGTGCAAGAGGTCCCGAGTTCAAATCTCGGCAGCCCGACCAAATTCCTCAGAGAGTTACAAACAGCCAGAGCGGCTGAAACGGCGTCTTGGAGTCCAGCTGGAGTCCACGACGGACGCCAGTCCTCAGTGTTTCCTCGTCTCTCAACCGCGGTTAATCACGGTGGCGCTGGCTGCGAGCGGCTCTACGATCATCCTTTGCTGGTGGAGACGGCCACGCTGAGCTGATGTCGTCCGCCGAAATCGCTCCCGCTGCCCGTGGTGCGGAACGGTAGGAGCAGCCAGCTCTCGACTTGCTTGAGTCGTTTGCAGGACCCGCATCCGCGTGGACAGCCTCGGCTTTTGTGAGCGAGCAGATATTCCAGTTGATCAAACATCACATCAACCATCGGAGCCGGCCCGACATCACGCACGGAGTGGCCAGGAGCTGGCTGGCCCACAACGCCAGTCCCGTTGGCCGCCTCGGAAATCGACGAGTCATGACCCATGTTGCCTCCTCCCGGATGCTACAAAGTGATCCAGTGACTTCACTATGTACTCCTCGGACGATTCGAGTCGAGTCATCTCCGTACTGGACGAGTTTTGGATCGGGACCACGTCATGTAATAGGGGCTTCACCCCGCTGCCAGGTTCGCGTCGAATCAACGCTCTGAATTCTCCGGAGCTCTCTACTCCTAGAAAAACCCGACAAACCCGACAAATCACCTCTAACTCACTGATTGCGCTAATCAAGTGTGTGTCGGGTATCCCAAGAAACCCGACATGGAACCCGACAAATTGCCCCCAGAAAACCCGACAAATCGCCTGCGCGACCTGAATGTTGCCCAGTGCGCCCGCGCCCGCAGGTGCCGTCTGGTCCGGTCTCGATATCACCCGCCTTGTGCCGGCCCGCGGAATCCTTGCCGATTCCTGCCGGTGCTGCTCACGCCAAGCATCGGTAAGCCGTGGCAGGAGCCGATCCCATGTAAACAGGGAGCATGATGGGGCCCCGGTCCTCCGTCAGGCCGAGGCCCTCAAGCACCCTCATTACATGGTCTTGGCGGTTTCCTCGTCAGTCAGGACAGGGTAGATATCGAACGACATGAGATCAGACCATTGCTGCGCCCACCTGGCGATGGCCAGAGGGTCGTTGCTCTCGGCCACGCAGATACCCTTGTTGGTGCCAATCCCGTGCCAGCGGCCTAGCATCGTGACGCCTTCCGGTGGCAAGCCGCCGGTCTCCTTAAACCGGGCTTGAACGGCGTTTCGGTTTTCTGGTTTGAAGGTCCAGGCGATTACGTGGAGCATGAGATGCCTCTCTTTCAACCCCGGAGTTTCGATTTTCGGCCTCCGGGTAGCTGAGAGTATACCCCCGCCGATTCCGGGATAACAGCGTCAGCAAGCGCGTATAAGCGCGTATGTCGGCAAGCCCGCAGCGGGCCGAAAACTGCGGGCCAGTGCGCGAGCGCTCAGCTCACGAAACCCGACAACAAACCCGACAAATTGCCCCAGAAAACCCGACAAATCGCGCGGGCGACCTTGCTGTTGCCCAGTGCGCCCGCGCCCTCAGGTGCCGTCTGGTCTGGTCAATAAATCACTCGTCTTTTGAGAAGTGCACGAAGATCCAACTCACCCGCCAGGAGGACCTCACGCGCCGGATTCAGGAACGACTGGCCAGCGTCGGCGAGAAGCAGTCGGCGGTGGTGCAGTGAAGGAAGGAAGGGTCCGCAGAGTCTTGCGGCGTATTACCTCGTTGCGACGGGTTCATCCTTGAGTTACCATCCAGGGCGTCCGGCTGTTTGGGAGGTACGATGACGCGGAGTGCTGCGCGCATTGCATCTATGGGTTCCTGGCGCTGACCGTGGCGCCCGAATTTGGACTGGCAAAAGACAAAAAGAGCGTGCCCATGGCGCCGCTACCTGCAGTCATTGCCAGCGCGAAAAAGATCTTTCTCTCGAATGGTGGCGGAAGCAACCTGGCCTTCGACGCCTTCTATTCGTCAATGAAGGAGTGGGGCAGATACGAGATCGTCGGCTCGCCCGAGGGTGCCGACCTGATCGTGGAATTGGCGTACCGCGTTGAGCAGGGCGGCACTCGTGCGTGGAGCACGACCAACACGTATAACAACACCACGCAGGTCCACAGCGCTCAGATTGTGGACCCTCAGCTGGTGCTTACCATTTACGATGGCAAGACGAGGACGCAACTGTGGTCCGAAACTGACCATCGCCGATTGGCGCGACGGCAATCGAACAGGGAAAAAGAGACTGTCAATTCCGCAGAGCGATTGGTCGAGGATCTGAAAACACGGGTCGGTCTCCGATAGCACAGGGCAACATGGAGCTGACCATCTGGAAGGACTGGCTCCCGCTCGCCGGAGTCGCGGTCGGCTGGGGCCTTAATCAGT
Organism: Candidatus Solibacter sp.; assembly: GCA_050014175.1. Classification (GTDB taxonomy): domain Bacteria; phylum Acidobacteriota; class Terriglobia; order Bryobacterales; family Bryobacteraceae; genus Solibacter. The sequence continues at coordinate 21,007 of JBEKDV010000038.1, forward strand.
GCGGCCAGTGGCTGGTATTCCGGCGGGACGAGCGCAGGGCCGGCCGATGCCCAGGCGCCCTTGAAGGTGGTTCTGGGTGCGCTTCTTCCCTCCAATGAAAGCCTGGCAAAACGGTATGAGGAATCTGTAAATCTGGTTGCCGGCCTGAATCCGATCCTCGCGTACCGGCTGCGCTCCCAGGATATGGTAGGGCCGTTCCTGCACCAACTGCGTGCCCTGGCCTTGCAGGACGGTCCGCAAGGTGTAGCGCTGTTTGGAACGATGGAAGATCACCTGCTCCTCCACCTGACGCCGTATCTAGAACGGCTGATCCGGGAACTAGCCAAGCGCCACAGTTGGAGGACCCGGTGGGAGACAAACCGGAGGCTGAAGGAGCCCTTTGACGCTCCGGATGAGTTCTGGCAGGGGCTGCGGGCTGCGATTCCTCAGCCGCCAGCGTCTTCGGGTGCGGCGAGCGCCCAGTGAGACAGGCTCTGGCGGTTACTGCAGGGTGATGCAATACTCGGGGTGAATTGAAGGTGGATCTGGACGAAGTGAAGCAGCGGATCTTGGCAGCTCTAGCCGCCTTCACGGCGGCTGACAGGTATCTGCTCGAACACGACCTCAGTGAACGCTGCATCGCGGCTCGCTTTGCCATGCACCTCCAGCCGCTATTCCCGGATCACTGCGTCGATGTGGAGTACAACCGGAAAGGCCGATCTGTCAAGTACCTGGCCCTGCCGGCTGAGTGCGCCAACACGGACTACCTGAATGAAGAGGGAGAATCGCTGGTGGTGCCGGATCTGATTGTCCACTGCCGTGGCTCCAATGGTCCAAACCTTTTGGTACTGGAATTCAAGAAGACTGCGAATCGCGATGGCTTCGACTGCGATCGTGAGCGTGTACGAGCCTTCAAACAGGTGCTGCGGTACGACTACGGGGCCCTGATCGAGTGCGAAACCAGAAGGGGCATGACGGCAACGATCCGGGTCGCCGAGTGGATATGAAGACGGCCTACGCGCCCTCCAATATGGAGCTTGTGTACATTCACGGCATTGGCGTGGCAGTGCCAGACTTCCGAGGACGACTCCGATGATCGGCAACATCGACACCAAGGTCCGCCCGCTCAGGTTGGGGTATCTCGTCGACCCCGGCAGCGCGGCTCAGATCCACCAAGCCATTCGCTTGAGTTCAAGCCTCTGGGGCGGGATCTACTTCCCGATAATTCCCCTGTACGGCCGGATGCCGGCCAACTGGGTTGAAAAGCCGTTCAAAGCCCCGCCCCCACAGAGCGTCATTCGCGGATATCTGGAAGCGTTCGATCCCGACATCTTGATTCAGCTGTCAAAGGAGGTGCCTGATTTCGTGTCGTCCGGCGGCCTCACAGTAATCCAGGGTCGCGATATCTGGGAGGTCCTCAGCGACAGTAGATCGCGTTCCCCCCGATTTGGCATCGGTATTTTCGAGCGGTGCAAAACGTTGGGGTTTACCTCAAAGGCCCGTGCGACTTCGGCAATCGTCGAGCCCGTTTCCAGTCGCTGGACCGCGGCCAGTTTCATTTCGCGCGTGAAAATTCGTCGAGACAATTCCATGACACAATTCTCCATTCAATGAAAATTGTGTCTTAACTGCTTGTCTCAAAAATCGGGACAAGTCCAGAGAATCATCACCTCGCTGGTACTGGATGGCCTCTCCTCGCCATGACTGCCACACAGAGAACCGGTAGAACCGGCCAGCTGCGGATGAAGAAGTCTCTCACAGGGATGGTCGGTGATACCCCATCTCCGGTCACTGCGGAGCCGAGTGCAAGGCCTATGGAAAACAGCAAGGCTCCAAGTCTGAGACCACTTCCGCAGTCGCCATCGACGGTGACCGCGCGCGCCCAGCGTACGCCGGCCACGCCGATCAGGCGCCACAGCAGAAAGAATGTCGCGGAGGCCAAAGTTGCGCAGAAAATCACTGCCTTTGGGCCAGGCCCGTTTCCCACGGTTGCACCCACGAAGCACATGGCGACTCCCGCCAGCCCACCGTTCATGGTCCACAACGCGCCAGCGTTGGCTCGCTCCGGGGCGTCGTCGCGCAGTCTGACTCCAAGGACTGGAAACAGTCTGAGCGCCCCCGCCAGCCACAATCCAGCTAATAGTTCATATAAAAGGAGGTAATATCTGCTGCCGCGCACCTCCGGCCGGGTTAAGGTGATCAGACAGGCGAAGGTCAGGGCCAGACAAAGGAACGCATTCGCGACCAGTGTGAACTGCAGACGGATTGACGCCCGGAGGCGGGACACGTTGAACAGATCGCGGCGCCACGTGGTCCACAGGTAAATATTCAGCGCCAGGAGGAAGGGAAGTTCGAGCGCACGCCGGATTTCGGATATGACGAAAGTCTTGGGATCGAGGTTCTGCATCAGGTCGGCTTGCGTGACGTGGGAGGGGACGCCGAAAGGGGGAACCTCTCCTCTGGCAACCCATACGAGGGCGTTGAGAACCAGCTTGCGGACGTTGTCATCCCCCAGGTTTATGTGGAAGTGGCCGCCGGTATAGCCGACTGCGCGGCCACCGCCTGGGCGCTCGTAGGCCCACATCATGCACTGCGGCTGTCCGACCTTTGACCGGACATTTGCATTGCCCTCATGCGGCCCGTCGGCCTGGGACATGCTGCTGGCCGGAGGCGTTCCGACCAGAATCTGGGTCGTCCCCTTCGTGTCGTCGCGGAAGCGAATGTTGTAATACCACTCGTCATTGATTTTGAAGGGCGCTACGCCGCGCGTGATGGGATGCTCGGGCAACGACGCAAAATCGAGGTCGAAGTATGAATTGACCACGGAATGGTTCAGTTCGAAGTACCCCCCGATCCAGTCGAGGAACTCTTTGTGGAGGGATTTGCCCGGCGGTTCGACTGCGTAGTGGTAGAAGAAAAGGCCGGCACCGCAGTCGGCAGCCGCCTGGATTTGCGCCGCGTGACCATCCTGGGCGATGAGATGGCTCTCTCCGCCATCGCAGAAGAACGCGATGCCGTCAGCTTTGGCGATCAGGTTCTCGTCGGCTGGCCAACCGGTCTTGCTCACGGTCGCGTGGATTCCCGGCGCCTGATTCAGGAATCTGGCAAGGAGCGTTGCGTCGGCTCTATGCTCGTGCGCCAAATGGGTATGGCTGGGCGGACCGGCGATCAACACAATCTCGCGTGTGGCGGCCCTAGTAGTGCCCGCCAGGATCGCGAGCGACGCCAGCAACGCGAAGGCTATATTCTCCAGATAACGACTGTGCATCTTACTTGATTGCTTGGGCATGATTTGCGGCTTTGTTTCTGTAGTCGTCGTCGACCTGGAAGTTTCCCTGCTGGTCAATATGCAAGAAGAAGCGACAGCAAACGAGTTTGACGGAACTGTCCATCTTCAGTGCTATTGCCAGGATTCCAGGAGATACATCAGGAAGTCTGAATCTGATCGTCGTGGATGTCTGCTCGGTGACCTTGGCGGGAAAGCGATCATGACCATTTGTGAGTACCACCTTAGCAACCAGTAGATTTGCACCAGAGATCGAAATTAGATCCGTCTTGTCCCCATGAGGGGGATTTACCCGGGATTTCCTTTTTGCCATCCTGGCCGGACATCGATTATACGCCCAACCTCCTATATCGGAGCCGTTTTTCTCATTTCTTCCACCCCGAGCGACTCCGGCGGCCCAGGAAGCAGCCCCCCCCGGTTCTTCCTGGTGCGCAAAAGCGTGGAAGTGCCTGATTTCAAGCGATTTCTTAGACACCTGTCCGTCTCCTTCCCTCCTTCGCTCGGCTTGTTGTCCTGCCGCGCGGCCTATCCGGTGGGCCCCGGTAGCGCGACTTGCAAGCGGGTTCAAGGTCTGCGCCAAAGACCCGGAAGACGGAACTGTCGAAGCCATCGAACTCCCGGCGCGGCGGTACGTTCTGGCGGTCCAGTGGCACCCCGAAAATCAAGCTTCGAACGATCCCGAACAGCGCAACCTGTTTCAGAGCTTCGCGGCCGCGCTCTGAAGCCACAAACACGCCGTCGCGTTTTTTCCGTTCGCATCGACACTCCTTCTCGTAAATCCCGATCTGACTGATAAAGTGGAAGTTGACCCACTCCCGTCAATTCTCGCCTGCGGCCGTACTGTCGGCGTTGTTTGCGTACGCGATGTCTGCTTTTCGAACTCGAGCGGCATTGCAGCTTGAGATCACCCCCTCAAGAAAAGGAAAAACACAGAAAGAGTCTGTGGAGACCGGTTGCTCCCGTTGCCGGTGGCCTCATTGCCGCCTCATTTCCCGGTTCCGTGGGGTGTCGCCCTCACAAACACCATGGCCGTGTTGCCGCTGGTTCCGGGCCTGGCGACTCGCCGGTGCCCGCGCCAACCGCCGATGCTCCGTAACACGGCAACGCCAGCAACGGGCTTCCGTAGAGTTTTCCTTCTCTTTTTTCGCTTGGGGGCTGCGGGAAGCCGTTCCTCGCGTTGTTGCCGTTTTCTGTGTCCTGGCGTCCGCTGGCCGCCGTCTCGGTATCGGTGACCAGCACCGGCGGTTGCCTGTGCGTCCGGCCGCCGTTACCGTCGCTGGGCGTGACCTTAGTCATCAGGCAGCGCCGGAGCGTCGGTGCGGAGCTGTTGCGGGACTCGGTCGCCAGACCGCGTGTCTCCGCCGGTCATTGCTCTGCCGCCTTGTGGCAGCGCGGTGCCCCCGTGGCTCGTGGGGGGGCGGCCCCGTCGACGGCGCGACGCCCAGGCTGGTTGTGACAGGTCGAGGGTAAAACCAAAAGGAAGGAGAAAGTAAAGGGACTTTTTGACCAAGAACTGTCACAAACCCAGGTGGGACCTCGGTCGCGTGGTTCAGGTCCACCGCCGCCCACTTCGGCTGCCTGTTGGGCTGTCGCGGTCGAGCCGGGCCAGCGCAAAGCCCGTAAGTCTATGAAAACATGGCAGCGCTAACGGGAGTCGAAGGCGTCTGTGGGGCTACATTCCGCTACACCCCGTGCTATCTGACTGATTTTACATGTTTCTGGTTTTCGACATGGCAACCTGTTCTGTCGTGCACCTCCGTGAAACGTGCCTGCGCTGAGCCGGCCGGCGCGGGACCAGCAAGTTATTGATTTTGCTACCTCATGGACTCTGGACCCCGCACGAGCATCGGGCTTGGAAACCTTTTGACTTGGAAGCGCTCTGTGCGGCGCTCATCCGTTGCGCGTCCAGTACGCAACTCAGACGAAAGTACTAGGACCAAACCATGCTTCCAGAGCCCACTTAAGGGATTAAACTAGTTCCAATGTCTTCCGCCATTTGGCTGGAAGCGTCATGAGTAGCACGTCGAGGAGGGGGGATGCAAAACCTTGCGATCTGGGGATCGCGAATATCTCGGGAGACCATCAAACGCCGGCCTGTCAGGGCGTCGCGGACATTTCTCGCCGTGTGGGCCCTGCTGTATTTGCCAGGCGCCGAAGCGCTTTGTGCGCGTGGAGGTTTAGATGGTGCGCAGTAGCCCGAGCGGACCTTTGGAAAGGTGTACTGCCCAGGCACATTGCACCACGGGTTCCCAAAGTGTCGTGGGTTTTAACCGGTTCCGATTACTTTTGACGGCAGTTGGGCTTTTCCTGATTTACTTCTGCACGTATGCGCGCCGGATTGAACTTTCCGGCGATCAGACCGCCCCGGTGGTAGCGGCCGAGTCGATGCTCCGCGAGGGAGCCTACAAAGTTTCCCTGCACGAATCTTATGGCCCTCTCGTGGTGGTGAACATCGGCAGTGACCTGCGGCAGCCGTTGCGCTGGTACCCGCCCGGCTATTCCCTGGCACTCTACGCAATCGCCAAACTGGGGCTATCCTTGGCAGGTAGCGCCCTACTGTTATTCTATCTGGCGAAATTCTTCTGGACCCTTACCTGGATGGCTGCTGGTCTCGCCTATGATATCCCGTACCCCATAGCCCTTGGGGCCGTGGCTTTTGCGCTTTTGTTGACCTATCCGTCAACTACTACTGAAATCTTCGAGTCGACGGCCGTTGCTCTACTCTTCCTTGCTGTGTCCAAGCGGCTGGGAGAACCGGCGAGCGCCGCGGTAGCGTCCGCTTCGGTCGCCGCGGGAACATTGTTTCGATTTCCCGCCGTCAAGTTGCTGGGCTTCTATGCTCTTGTCGAATGGGCCCGGCGGCCTCGCCTCGCTACATTCTTCAAGGTGGCGCTCGCCGCTGTACCGTCCTTACTTGTGTACCTGGTTTGTACTCGCGTAATCGGCGGTGAATCGACACCCTATCATGGCGTGGGACCAGGGCCGCACACCAGATGGCTTCTGCTGTTTAAGGGCTTCTATTATGCGTGGACCGGCGGCTGGAGTCCCAGTACCGTGCCATTGAAGATATTAGTCGTGGCCATGGTTCTTATGGCCATCGCCGGTGCGGCCCGCCTCGTAACGAAAGGTATTCTGCCGTCATGGATTGTCCTGTTGGCGGGTTTTCAGGCGTACTATTTGCTCTTTCTGATCGGCACCCAGGTCTTCTTCGGCAGCATGTACGCGTACAATCAACCTGCCTTTTCAACCCCCCGCTTCTACGCTTTGACACAACCTTTGAATGTTGCCGCGCTCTATTGGCTCGCGTCGCTCAGTCTACCGGCGTTGAACCCCGTTCTCCGCAGGGCGTTAGCCGTTATCCTTTTCGTATGCATGATTGACTGGACGATCAAGAATCATTCGATTATGGCCGGGATGACCCAGGGACGGGACGGGTTTCTTCGCTTCGCGGATCTCGCGGCCGTTCATCGCATGCTTGCCTCCCAACATTCCGATGGTATCTTTGACGGTACGGGTGTTCTTATCTATACCGCGGCGGACCCCCGCATCATCTTCCCGGATAACGTTCGAGGGGTTCGCTGCCCGAACGATGCTCACATCGCCGTGGTGCGATTCGTGGGGCTGTCCAGTGATCTCATGAATGCGCTGGAAAAGCGGGTTGCGCCCTATGAGGTGAAGCAATTCAATCGATTTGAGGTGGACTTGTTTGCCTTGCCGCGCGGGTTCGAACTCCAGTTGAAACCAGGCCCGGGCTTTGTGCCGCACGTGTGAGCCGCATCATGGGGCCGCTGTCCTTTTCGGCCCAATAATAGCCCGAAGGAAACCTTTAAGAGCCACCCCCGGTTTTATGAGTCAGCAAAGGGCAATCATCATCGGCGCAGGCCCGGCGGGATTGACCGCCGCCTATGAATTGCTCACTCGTAGCGCGATCAAGCCGATCATACTGGAGAAGACCGGGTATATGGGTGGAATTTCCCGCACGGTGAACTACAAAGGCAATCGAATCGACATAGGCGGTCATCGCTTCTTTTCGAAATCCGGCCGTGTCATGAGGTGGTGGTTGCGGATTATTCCCTTACAGGCCTCCGAAGGTGGTCCGGCAGCCCTTGGATATCACCACATGAAGCGGACGATTATGCCGTCCGCATACGCCCCTGACCCGGTCGCCGCGGACCGGGTGATGCTTCTGCGGCCTCGCAAATCCCGAATTTATTTCTTACGGCGCTTCTTCGATTACCCGATCTCGCTCACCAAGGATACACTTCTCAAGCTCGGTCTGTTTCGCACGTTCAAGATCGGGTTAAGCTACCTTCACAGTGCGCTTCTTCCTGTCAATCCGGAGCGGACCTTGGAGCAGTTCTTTATCAACCGTTTCGGCAGGGAACTGTACAATACGTTTTTCAAGTCATATACCGAAAAGGTCTGGGGCGTGCCGTGCAGCCGGATCAGCGCCGAGTGGGGTGCCCAGCGCATCAAAGGCTTGTCGGTCTGGTCCACTCTGACGCACGCCGTGAAGAACCTGTTGCAGCGTGGCGCAGGCGACATCGGGCAGAAGGACGCGGAGACCTCGCTGATCGAGCAGTTTCTTTACCCCAAGTTCGGCCCCGGGCAGATGTGGGAAGAAGTTGCGCGCTTGGTTAAGGAGATGGGCGGTGAGATCCATACCGGGTACGCGGTGGATGCAATCCGAACCGATGCGTGGCAGGTGAAGTCAGTGGAGGCCACAAGTTCTGTTACCGGCGCGAAGGAAAGATTTACTGGCGACTACTTCTTCTCGACCGCGCCGATTCAGGAACTCATGCGCTGCTTCGACGTGCCGCCGCCAGAGAACGTGCGGGAAGTATCCGAGGGGCTGGTTTACAGAGATTTCATGACCGTCGGCCTTTTGGTGAAGTCCCTCAAGATCCACGATGAGACGCCGCAAGGCAAGAAGCTGGTGAGCGACAATTGGATCTACATCCAGGAGCCCGATGTTCTGCTGGGAAGGCTTCAGATCTTCAATAACTGGAGTCCATTCATGGTTGCGAACCAGTCTCACGTCTGGCTGGGCCTGGAGTATTTCTGCAACCAGTCGGATGCACTCTGGAACCTGTCCGACGAAGAAGTGACGGCATTTGCCAAAGAGGAACTGAGCAAGATCGGGATCATCGATGCCGCGGAGGTAATCGATTCCACTGTCCTGCGCATGGAGAAGACCTATCCCGCGTATTTCGGCACCTATGACCGGTTCGCCGAAATCCGGCAGCACGTGGATCGCTACGGGAACCTTTTCCTGGTGGGACGGAACGGCATGCATCGCTACAACAATCAGGACCACTCCATGCTCACAGCCATGATGGCCGTCGACAACATCATCGCTGGAAAGACCGACAAGAGCGGCCTCTGGGATGTGAATACGGAGATGGATTACCACGAAGACGCGGAGAACTCCAGGTGACGCGGACCCCGGTATCTCAAATGCCTCGGGAGTCCCTGGAACGATGGGCCGCGCGGGCAGCGCGGCTATTTCTCGCCGCCTGGGCGTTGTTGTACCTGGTCCAGGCATTGAAGCTCTCGCTTTGGTTTGATGGCTACCCGGACAACGGACCCTTTCAGATCTTCAACCCTTTGCGCCGGATTGCGGCTGGGCAGGTAGGCGGCCGGGACTTCATCTTCTTCCATGGGATAGGCGTGCCGTACCTTCACTATCCGCTATTTGCGCTCTTTGGAGGCGAAACCCTGATCGCTTCCGAATTGTCCCGGCAGTTGACTTCGTTCGCCCTGTTCGTTCTCTCCCTGGCCGCATTCGTAAGGATCACGATGACGCGCGCGCCCCACCGGTGGATCGGCGCCGCCGTGGCGGTCATGTTCATCGAGACCCTATTCCCCGGGGGTGCGGCTCCCGGCCATAGCCTGCTCTCGGCGCGCTCCACCATGCCCATTTTCGCGTTCGCGGCTCTGCAAGTTCCCATCCGGGAAAGGCTAAAGGCAATACTCGTCGGCCTGTGCGTGGCATTGGGCTTCGTATGCGGGACCGAACACGGGGTCGCGCTCGCCCTCGCATTGGTATTAGTATCTGCCGTCACGGTAGTACAGTCCTTGTTTGGGCCGGCGCGAAACCACCAACCTGCATCGCGCAACATCGGTTTCGCGATTCTCGCGCTGGCGACGGCGGCTATTGTCTCGGCGCTCCTTCTCTTTCTGCTCTGCGGCGTGGATGGAAGCGGAAAGGCCCTTCACTATAACCTGGTGGAGCTGCCGGCAAATCAATTCTGGTTCTTCGGCGGTCCTTCATTGCCGTATCTAGGCGCCTGGCGCGAGTTGATTCTGAACCGGCACGTCGTCTTATGTTTCCTGCCAACCTATTTCGCATTGGCGGCATTTGCATGGATTCTACTCAAGTCCTGGAATTGCTCACTGCTCCTTGGGCGGGACTGGCAGGCTCTCGCGCTACTCATGCTCGTCTACGGTGTCTTCACGGGGATACCGCTTCTGGCTATCCTGAGCAAACATTATGTTTTCCCATTGGCTCGAATTTTGGCGCTTACCGGGCTCCTGGTATTCGCCAATGCGGGGATGCCGCGGATGCCCCGAATATGGGCCAGGCGGCCGGGATGGCCAATCGCCGTGGGCCTTTCTTTCTTGGGTGTGTGTATGGTGGCGGCCGTCGCTCTGGCCTTCCAGTCCGCGGTGTTGACGGCCGGATTGGTTCATCACCTGCGTTCCGCCTCGCCGGCCTACAGCCGGTTCCTCGATCGTCATTGGGATACGTTCATGGCGGACGCAACCCGCCTGATTGATTCCAAGCGCAGGAGGAGCACCGTGTCGCTGTGGTCGGTAAACACAGCGTTGCTGGAGTCCCACTACGGCGTATTTCCTCCCGCGGAAGACTACATCATCCACGCCGTGGGAACCCGGAGGTGGCGTCACTACCTTGCAACGTTCCAGCAGACCGAGCCTGAATTCGTGCAGACGATGACCCAGGACTATGCCTTCCAGGAAGGTCAGCAGGACGAGATGTGGGAGTTCTTCGAGGCCCTGCTGGACAACTATGCGCCGCTCAAGATCGTGGGGCATGGGCTTTTCTGGCAACGCACCGACGAACCTTGGCGGCAGCCCGCGAAGGAGTTTCGGAGCCTGGAGATGGACAGGGACTCGTCCTCCGCGGCGCTCCCCGTTGTAAGCGATCCCGGTCCCGATCGCATCGGCGTCGTGCGCGTCCACTATCGCATCTCCAATCGATCGGCCTTTTTGCCATTGCTCGGCAGGACTCCACGATATCTCGTGGCCATCGAGGGAAGCCCGCGTCATTTGACGATTTCAGTTTCTCCGGACGAATCCGAGTTCCAATTCCCGGTGCAACTTCAATTCGGCAAGCCCGTCAGGCTCCGTTTCCGAACGGATAGCTTGCTGCCCGGCGTGACATTCCAGCCCTACCAAGTGCAATTCAAGGTGCTGCAATGGCAACCGTCCCAAAGGGCAATTTATGCGCCCGGAAGTCAAGAGGCGCCCCATTGAACGGGAGCACGGTCGAAAGCGGCAAAATCGCGACAGTGCCCACCGGCCAAATGGCGCGGAAGGCGACTGGTTTCATGCTGGCGGCTTACACCATTTGCTATTTCTCGTTCGCCCTGAACCGTGCCGCGAAACAGCCGCTGTGGCTGGACGAAGTGTCGACGCTTTGGATGTGTCGTCTCCCGGATCTGCGGCACATCTGGAGCGTACTTGCGGCGAACGCACCGGATACCGCGCCCCCCGCCTTCTATGCGATTAGCCGCGCATTAATGGATTTAACCGGAAACGACCACCTCGGCATCCGGCTGTTACCAGTCGTGGGGTTTTACGTCGCCCAGATCGGGATCTTCCTTTTCACACGTGCCCGGCTCGGCGCCGCCATGGGCCTGTTCGCGATGTTGATACCGCTAGCCACCGGTGGGCTGCACTATGCCACAGAGGGCAGGCCCTACGCAGCGGTCCTCGGCTGCTTTGCCATGGGAGCCTGGCTCTGGCAATCCTGCGGAAAAGATCCCGGATGGCGGAGAGCGGCCGGCCTGTGGTTGAGCCTGTCCATTGCCATCGCCCTTCACTTCTTCGCAGTGTTGATCCTGATCCCAATCTCGGCGGCGGAATTGACGCGGACATTGCGGAATCGGAGAATTGCGTGGCGATGCTGGGCGGCTATACTGGCGAGTGCCTTTCCTCTTTTCGTCTACCTCCCTCTGATAGCCCGAATACGGTCCCTCACTTTGGCCGCGGCGTCCGCTCCTGCCTGTCGGGTCGGAGGTGGCGCGCTTGCGCGCTAGCCACCGTCCGCCGCTCAAACTGTACGTGCAGTTTTCCCGCATACAGCTTTCACGAATACTCATGCTTCCGGGGGGCAATA